>DASVKO010000160.1:0-27960 GCA_036385355.1 Dermatophilaceae bacterium | reverse complement strand
CGCGGAGTTGCGGTCCACAAGCGGGTTCCCGAAGGTGGCGGGGGGGGCCGGGGGCGGCGCGCTCAGCGAGACGACCGCGTCGGAGAGCACCTGTGGGCTCCAGGCCCAGTTCGCGTACGGCCCGAAGTAGTGCGGGACCTTCGTCTCGTCGGTGGGACTGGTCGGCGCGTTCAACGCCGCAAGCCCGGTCGCCTTCTTCGCCGGTGCCGGCTTCGTTGCAGCAGGCACCGCCTGCTGCACAGCAGCCGGCTTCACCGCAGCGGGCTTGGCAACGGCGGGCTTCACCGCAGCGGGCTTGGCCACCGCCGGCGTGACAGCCTGCGGCACCGCGACGGAGGCACCGTTCGCGGTGACCACTTGACTTGCAGCGGCAGCCGCCTGCCCGAAAGAGAAGGTGAGGATTGCCAGCGTTGCCAGGGACCAGCCCAGTCTGTTTTTCATTGTCCTGCTCTTCCGACGAAGTATCCCGAGGTTTCGTGTGCCGCCGTGTCCGTGACTACCCCTGGGACACTGCCGGTGGACCGCTGAACGTCAAGGTTGTACTAAATGCGCATCAAGGTTCGCTCAAGGGGCCATCTTGCCTGCACAAGTGCGCGATGCGCCATAGACCGAGCGATATATTTTCTCGGGATCCTCGCAGAGGTTTCTCGGGATCCTCGCAGAGGGGCATGCTATAATGCTCGGCCTCAAAATCGCGCGGATCATCAGCCATCGAGCGTCTGCCTCCCTGGCCCGCGGCGCTGTCGGCGTCCAGGGGTACTGCCCCGTCTTTAGAGGTACTGCCCCGTTGATCCGCTGTCGCGCGGGTCCGGGCGGTTCGGCATACCGGGTACGGGCCCGGAGGGCTGGCCGGAGCCGTCGACCTGACCCTGCTCACCCGGCGGAAGCGCACGGCGCATGGTCTGCAGCTGCTGCTGGGCCGCCATCTGCTGGGCGAAGAGCGCCGCCTGGATGCCGTGGAACAGCCCTTCGAGCCAGCCGACGAGCTGGGCCTGGGCGATCCGCAGCTCGGCGTCCGAGGGAGCGTCGTCGCCGAAGGGGAGGGTGATGCGCTCGAGCTCCTGGACCAGCTCCGGGGCCAGACCCTCCTCCAGCTCGCTGATCGAGCGGCGGTGGATCTCGGCGAGGCGGGTGCGGCCGGCGTCGTCCAGCGGCGCGCTGCGCACCTCGTCGAGAAGCTGCTTGATCATGGAGGCGATCCGCATGACCTTGCCCGGATGCTCGACGAGGTCGGCAGGGTCGCGACTCTCCCGGCCCTCCTCCGGCTGGTCTGCCACTCCCATCCCCCCCTCGGAGACCACGACGACCCGCTGGCGCTGCCTGTCGTCAGCCTGACTCTGCTGCCCATCCCGGGATGCGTTCATGATCCCTATCCTGCACCGTCAGCGACGATTGCTCACCTGATGGCGGCGGACTCACGCAGGACCGTATTCCGCGTCCTCACTCACCGGCCCGACAGGCCTCAGCGGGGCGCCATACGAGCCCTGAGCATGTCGCGCTTGTCCTCGAACCGGAGCGCCTGCTTCTCCAGCCCGGCCATGAAGTCGGCCAGCTCCGTGCGCGCGGCCTCGCCCTCGGCGGACAGCCCCTCCAGCTCGAAGACCTTCCAGAAGCGCAGCACGGGCTCGAGGACCTCGTCCTTGTGCTGGCGCAGGTCGTAGATACCCTCGACAGCCATCTCGACGGCCTTGCGCTGGAAGCCGGGGATGCCGGTGCCCGGCATCTCGAAGTTCCTGACGACGTCCAGGATCGCGACCATGGCCTGGTCCGGGGAGACCTGCAGGGCCGCGTTCATCAGGTTGCGATAGAAGATCATGTGCAGGTTCTCGTCAGCGGCGATCCGGGTCAGCAGGTTTTCGCACATCGGGTCCTTGGTGAACTTGCCCGTATTGCGGTGGGAGACGCGGGTGGCCAGCTCCTGGAAGGAGACATAGGCCAGCGAGCTCATCAGCTCGCCGGAGTGTGCCGACTCATAGCCCGCAGACATGTGCTGCATCCGGAAGCGTTCCAGCGCAACGGGATCCACCATCCGGGTGACCAGCATGTAGTCGCGCATCGCGATCGCGTGCCGGCCCTCCTCGGCCGTCCAGCGGTGCACCCACTCGCCCCACGCGTCGTCGCGACCGAAGATTAGGGCGATCTCGTGGTGGTAGCTCGGGAGGTTGTCCTCGGTGAGCAGGTTGACGATCAGCGCCGAGCGCGCGACGTCCGAGACCCCGGAGTCGCTCTCGCTCCACTGGTCACCGCCCATCAGCCCGTCGAAGCTGCGGCCGTCGCTCCACGGCACGTAGTCGTGGGGGAACCACTCCTTGGCGACCTTCTCGTGCCGGTTGAGCTCGCCGACCACGACCTGGTCGAGCTCGCGGAGCAGTTCGGTCTGGTTCATCGTCTTCACCATGCTGGTCCCTCCTGAGGTAACACTTACCTACGCTTCCGTAGGTTACGCCAACGTAGGTTGATGCGCGAGCCCCGCGCGCAACCCCACGGATAGGGTCGCGTTCATGGCTCACTCTTTCGACACTGACTCCGAGGCGGCGGGCCTGTGCGCCTTCGTCGATGCCTCTCCCTCGCCTTTCCACGCCTGTGCCGAGGCGGCCCGGCAGCTCGAAGCCGCCGGTTTCAGCCTGCTGGCGGAGACTGCCGCGTTCCCCGGCGAGCCCGGTCGCCACTACCTGGTCCGCGGCGGCGCGCTGATCGCGTGGAGCACTGAGTCCACCGGCGGCCCGGCCACGCCGTTCCGCGTCGTCGGCGCCCACACGGACAGCCCGAACCTGCGGATCAAGCCCCAACCTGACCTCGCCCGGGCCGGCTGGCAGCTGCTCGGCGTCGAGTTCTACGGCGGGCTGCTGTTCAACTCCTGGCTCGACCGCGACCTCGGCCTGTCGGGGCGTGTCGCGGTCCGTGGCAGCAACGGCGTGCAGACCCGGCTGGTGAAGATCGACGAGCCGGTACTGCGGGTGGCCCAGCTCGCGGTCCACCTCGACCGCGGCGCCAACGAGGGCCTGGCGCTCAACCCCCAGCAGCACCTGACGCCCCTGTGGGGAGTCAGCACCGAGCCCGGGGACTTCCGCGCCTACCTCGCCGCCGCGGCGGGCGTGGACGCTGCCGACATCCTGTCCTGGGACGTGATGACCCACGACCTGCAGCCATCCCGCCGGATCGGCCGGGACCAGGACCTGATCGCCGCGCCCCGCCTGGACAACCTGGCAACGAGCTACGCCGGGGTCCGGGCGCTGATCGACGCGGCTGACGCGCTCAACGGCCGTCCGTCCTCGACCGAGGCGCCCTCGACAGCGTCGTCGCCATCTGCATCGAAGTCAGGGTCTGCATCGGAGTCGGGGTCCGCATCGGCATCGGCATCGGCATCGGCATCGGCAAACGGGACAGCAGCTGGAACAGCATCGGCAATCTCGCCGATCCCGGTGCTGGTCCTGTTCGACCACGAGGAGGTCGGCAGCCAGTCCGAGCGGGGCGCCATGTCCACCTTGCTGCCCTCGGTGCTCGAACGACTCGTGATAGCGGCCGGAGGCGGTCGTGAGGACTTCCATCGGGCCATCGCCGGCACTGTCGTGGCATCCGGGGACATGGCACACGCCACCCACCCGAACTATCCCGAGAAGCACGAACCGCAGCATCAGATCGCGATCAACGGCGGCCCGGTGCTCAAGACCAACGTGAAGCTGCGCTACGCGACCGACTCCGTTGGCGCGGCGGCGTTCATCACGGCCTGCGACCAGGCGGGTGTGCCGGTACAACACTTCGTGTCGCGCAACGACCTGCCCTGCGGCTCGACGGTCGGTCCGATGACGGCGGCCCTGCTCGGCGCCACCACGGTGGACTTCGGCGCGCCCATGCTGTCGATGCACTCGGCCCGGGAGCTGTGCGGCGCCAAGGACCCCGCGATGTACGCCGGTGCCCTCGCCGCCTTCCTCACCCCGCAAACCTAATGGGCATCGTGCGCCTTCCCCCCACAAACCTCGGGGCCATGCACGCCCCAGCCCCACAAACCTCGGGACCATGCACGCCCCAGCCCCACAAACCTCGGGACCGTGCGCCCCCCCGGCCCCAAACCTCGGGACCGTGCGCGCCCTTTTTCGGCATACCCAGGGAGCGTGCGGGGTATGACCTCGGGAACATGACCTACCAGGCCTCCCCCTGCTGGTCTAATCTGCAAGCACCTGCTCGCATCTAGCCCCGGAGGACCTCCCGTGCCCAAGCTCGTATACGACTTCGCCGAAGGCAACAAGGATCTCAAGGACCTGCTCGGAGGCAAGGGGGCAAACCTCGCGGAGATGACGCGGATGGGGCTTCCGGTTCCTCCGGGGTTCATCATCACGACGGAGGCATGCAACGTCTACCTCGCCACCGGCTACCAGCCTGCCGAGATGGAGGCCGAGGTCAGCGAACATCTCTCCGCACTCGAGAAGGCCATGGGGAAGACTCTGGGTAACCCCGAGAATCCACTGCTGGTCTCGGTGCGCTCCGGCGGCAAGTTCTCGATGCCCGGGATGATGGACACCGTCCTCAACATCGGTCTCAACGACGAGTCAGTCGTGGGCCTGGCGAAGCAGACCAGCAACGAGAGACTGGCTTTCGACTCCTACCGCCGGCTCCTCCAGATGTTCGGCAAGACTGTTCTGGGCGTCGACGGCAAGTTGTTCGAACGTGCCTTGCACGAAGCCAAAGAGGCCAAGAACACCCACGACGACCTCGATCTGGATGCCGATGACCTGCGGGAGCTGGTTGCTGCGTACAAGGAGATCGTGCGTGAGCACACGGGCCGGGAGTTCCCGCAGGAGCCACGCGAGCAGATGGACCTTGCCGTGCGGGCCGTCTTCGACTCCTGGAATGCGGATCGCGCCGTCCTCTATCGCCGTCAGGAGCGGATCCCCTCCGACCTGGGCACCGCAGTCAGCGTCTGCTCGATGGTCTTCGGGAACGTGTCCTCGGACTCGGGCACCGGGGTGGCGTTCACTCGCGATCCTGCGTCCGGGGCCCAGGGCATCTACGGCGACTACCTGCAGAACGCCCAAGGTGAGGACGTCGTCGCCGGGATCCGCAACACGCTTTCCCTGGCCGACCTCGAGCGCCTGGACAAGAAGTCGTACGACGAGCTGATGTCGATCATGAGCCAGCTCGAGAGGCACTACTCGGACCTGTGTGACATCGAGTTCACGATCGAGCGCGGCAAGCTGTGGATGCTGCAGACCAGGGTCGGCAAGCGGACTGCGGGCGCGGCCTTCCGGATCGCGACCCAGCTCGTCGACGAGGGCCTGATCGACGAGGCCGAAGCACTGCAGCGGGTCAGCGGCGCGCAGCTGGCACAGCTGATGTTCCCCCGTTTCGAGCACGGCGCAGCCCTCGAACAAATTGCCCACGGCATGAACGCCTCGCCGGGCGCGGCCGTCGGCAAGGTCGTCTTTGACTCCGACACCGCGGTGACGTGGTCGGGCGCCGGCGAGAAGGTGATCCTCGTCCGGCGGGAGACCACCCCGGACGACCTCAACGGCATGATCGTTGCAGAAGGCATCCTGACCAGCCGGGGTGGCAAGACCTCGCACGCTGCCGTTGTCGCCCGCGGTATGGGCAAGACCTGCGTCTGCGGCGCGGGGGACCTCGTCGTCGACACCGCCGGCAAGCAGTTCACGACCAAGGACGGACAGGTCTTCGGAGAGGGCACGGTCATCTCTATCGACGGCATGTCCGGCGAGGTGTTCCTCGGCGAGGTGCCGGTCGTCGCTTCGCCGGTGGTCCGGTACTTCGAGGGCGACATTGATCCCGACTCGGGTGACGCCGACGAGCTGGTCATGGCCGTGCACCGGATGATGCGGGCTGCCGACGACTGCAGCCGGATGTCTGTCCGCGCCAACGCGGACACCGCCGAGGACGCGGCTCGCGCCCGTCGCTTCGGCGCCAAGGGCATCGGCCTGTGCCGAACGGAGCACATGTTCCTCGGCGACCGGCGTGAGATGGTCGAGGCGCTGATCCTGGCTGACACGGACGCGGGCCGGGACAAGGCACTGGCGGACCTGTTGCCGCTTCAGCGGGAAGACTTCGTCGGCATCTTCGAGGCCATGGACGGGCTGCCGGTGACCATCCGACTGCTCGATCCGCCACTGCACGAGTTCCTTCCGGACATCACGGAGCTGTCAGTACGGGTGGCGCTGGCCGATGCTCGTGGCGAGATGCAGGAGGACGACCGGCGACTCCTCAAGGCTGTGCGGAGGCTGCACGAGCAGAACCCGATGCTCGGACTTCGCGGCGTACGTCTTGGCCTCGTGATTCCCGGGTTGTTCGCCATGCAGACCCGCGCAGTGCTCGAGGCGGCGGTGTTGCGGGTCCAGGCCGGTGGTAACCCGCGAGCTGAGATCATGGTTCCCCTCGTCGGCGCGGTGCAGGAGCTGGAGCACATCGCGGAGATGATCAAGGGTGTCGCACAGGAAGTTCGTATCGCCTCTGGAGTGAGCATCGACCACCTGGTGGGAACGATGATCGAGCTGCCTCGGGCGGCCCTCACCGCGGGCGCGATCGCTGAGACTGCCGAGTTCTTCTCGTTCGGCACCAACGACCTGACCCAGACCACGTGGGGCTTCTCGCGCGATGACGTGGAGTCGGCGTTCTTCTCGCGATACCTCGAGCAGGGGATCTTCGGTGTCTCGCCGTTCGAGTCCCTGGACCGTGAAGGTGTCGGGCGGCTCGTGAAGATCGCAGTCGAGGAGGGCCGCAAGGCCCGGCCGGGCCTCAAGGTCGGTATCTGCGGGGAGCATGGGGGCGACCCGGATTCGGTGCACTTCTTCCACGATGCAGGGCTGGACTACGTGTCCTGCTCGCCGTTCCGGGTGCCGGTGGCTCGACTCGAGGCCGGCCGTTCCAGCGGTGTCGGTGGCAGCGACACCCGCTGACTCCCACAGGCCAAAGGACGTTGCACGGGTTCACTCGGCAAACCTAGGGACCGTGCACAGGTTCACTGGCGAACCTCGGGACCGTGGATCCCGGCGTGCCCCAACGGGCGCACGGTCCCGAGGTTTGCGGGCTCTTGGGCGCACGGTCCCTAGGTTTGCGGGATTGGGGCGGGGGTGGTTGGGGAGCGACCGTGTACGTCGTTGGCGACGTTGTTGACGATGGCTACCAGCGGTACGGCGATGAAGGCTCCGAAGATCCCGCCCAGGATCGTGCCTGCGGTAACCGCCATCAGGATGCCCAACGGATGGATCTGGACGGCTTTGCCCAGGATGAGCGGGTTGAGCAGGTTGCCCTCGAGCTGCACCGTGAGAACCAGCGCAACCGCCATCACCACCGCCATCACCAGGCTCTTGGTCACCAGGGCAACCAGGACGACCACGACCCCGGCCACGAGCATGCCGATCAGCGGGATCATCGAGCCCAGAAACAGCAGCACGCCCAGTGGGATCACCAGCGGCATCCCGGCAATGAGCATGATCACGACCATGGTGAGCGAGTTGATCAGCGCCAGCAGGACGGTGCTTCGCATGTAGGCGATCAGCGTCCGCCAGGCCACGTTCCCGGCGTGGGCCACCTTGGCCCGGCCCTCGTCCGGGAAGAGTCGCACGATCCAGCGCCAGATGGCGCCGTCGTCGGTCAGCAGGAACAGGGTCGCGAACATGCAGAAGATCGTCCCGCCCACGACGAGAAACGCGCTGTTCGCGGTGGCAAAGGCGCCCTGAGCCAGGCCGGCGCGGTTCTCCGTGATGGTCTTCGTCAGGTCGTCGACCAGCTGGGTGACCTGGTGCTCGGACATCGAGGGCGGGCCGGTGACCAGCCATTTGCGGATCGTCCCCACGGCGTCCAGCAGCTGGCTCCCCAGAGCGGTGGAGTTCGCCGAGACCTGCTGAACGACGAACCAGGCCGCCGCAACGAGCGCCGACATGCCGAGCACGAACACGAGGACCGCCGCAAGGGTCCGGGGCACGTGGTAGCGGGTGAGCAACCCCACCAGCGGCTGCAGGAGCGCGCAGATCATGATCGCGACGATCACCGTGATGGTGACCAGGCTGACCGCGTTGAGCAGGGTGAGCAGGACGAACAGGGCCGCCACCACGATCAGGAAGCGCAGCGCCCACGCAGCGGTGACCTGAAAGCCCCAGCTGACCGTGTCCGTTGCGTGTTCGCGGAGGGGACTCACCCGGCCGCCAGGTCGGGCCCTCGCCGCGCGTTCGCCGCCGCTGTGAGCTCCTGGAGCTCGGCGCTCAGGAAACCCGCCATCACGTCGAGGTCCGGCACGAGCAGAGGGCAGGCGACCAACCCGAAGTACAGGTTGCCCCGATAGCTCATCACCGTGATGTTGAGCCCCTGACCGTCGAACAAGGCCGACACCGGGTAGTACGCCAGCAGCTCGGCACCCGCGTAGAAGAGCGGCACGTTCGGGCCGGGGACGTTGGAGACAAAGAGGTTGAACGGGTTCAGCCGCTCCATCAGCCGCAGCTTCGCGGACAGGCGCCAGCCCTGGTTGGCCAGCGCCGGCATCGCGAACTGAGTCATGTCGGCAAGCAGGCCGGCCGGGATGGCGCCGTGCTGGTCCTTCACCGATCGCATGGCCTCGTGCATGGCGGCCAGCCGCTCGCCCGGGTCGGACAGGTTGGTCGGCAGGGGTGCCAGCAGCATCGACACCTTGTTGCCGAGCGAGCCGTCCTGCTCCTTGGTGCGCACCGAAACCGGAACGGCTGCCACCAGCGGGGCGGTCGGCAGAGCCTTGTGCAGCTCGAGCCAGCGACGCAGCGCGCCCGCACACAACGCCATGACGACGTCGTTGACGGTCAGGTCGGTCCCTGCCCGCAGACTCTTGACGTCGGCCAGCGGCAGGTCTGTGAAAGCCCACCTCCGGTGCGGAGACACCGGCGCGTTGAACGGCGTGCTCGGGGCGCGCAACCCGGTCTGGGACAACAGGTCATCGTGGTCCTTGCCGGTCAGCCGGTTGGCGAGCGGAGGGCCGACCGTGTTGGCCAGCCCCGGGATCGAGCGTGCCAGGTCGGCAGCAACCCGGATGGCGCGGACCGGCAGCTGGGCCAGAGCAAGCGCGCTGCGGCCGAGCATCCAGGTGGAGTCCGGTGCTCGCTGACCCTCGAAGACCTCGACCTCCGGCATCGGGCGACCCTCCGGGGAGAGGTCGAGCACAGCCGTGAGGATGTCGCCTCCGGAAACACCGTCGATGGCGCAGTGATGGATCTTGTTGTAGACCGCCGCACGCCCGCCGCTCAGCCCGGTGATGAGGTAGAGCTCCCACAACGGACGGCTCCGGTCCAGCGCCCGGGCGTGCAACCGGGCCACCTGCTCGGACAGCTGCCTGTCATTTCCCGGAGAGGGCAGGGCGATCTCACGGACGTGGTACTCGATGTCGAAGTCCGGGTCGTCGATCCAGTACGGATGGTCCAGCCCCAGGGGCACCGTGACCAGCCGGCGACGAAAGATCGGGACCAGCGGCAGACGGGACTCGATGAGACGGGTGATGCCTTCGAGAGTCAGCTGGGAGTCCGTCCCCGGGGTGACCTTGTCGTCGAGGATGCAGACGCTTCCGACGTGCCCGAACACCGAGTCGGTCTCCATCGCCAGAAACCAACCATCGAGTCCGCTCAGCTGTTCCACAGGTCATTCCCCATCTCATATTCGTTCAGGTCGTTGCTCGTCGCTGTGATGTTCTGTTCGATGCCACCTGCTGTCGATGCCAGCCGCTCAACGACGCCGGCTGCCCGATGACGCCAGCTGCCGTCGAAGTCACTTCTGGTCGATGTCACGTCTCGATCCCGCCTGTCCGGCCGCGGACGGGACGTCAGCTGCCATCCACTCAAGGATGCGTCCCGCAGTCCAGTCCGGCACCTCGAGCATGGGGACGTGCCCCACGTCGGGGGCCACATCGAAGCGCCACGACGGGTTGGCACGCGCAGCTGCCCTGGCGGCACCGATATTCACGAGCCTGTCCTTCTCGCCGTGCAGAAGCAGCACCGGCACCCGAATCGCCTTCATGGTGGCCCGATAGGACGCGCGCCGGGTCAGCATGCTGATCAGCGACCGGGCCGCACCAAGGAACTGTTCGTCGATGTCAGGGTATCCACCCCGCGCGTGCGCCAGCTCCAGGAGCTGCTCACGAACGTCGGCCGGCACCCGCATGGGGTCCACGCAGCACAGGCGCAGGACGTCCATCGCCAGCTGCTCGGGCGTGCGCACCCGCCGACGGGCCCGCAGCATGGCCCGCCCGAGGTGGGGCACGGCATACATCCCGAAGCTTGCGGACACCAGCGCGTCCGGTTGTGAACCCACCTTGACCGGCAGCGCGGGGTCGATGAGGACCACCGCCGAGACCGACTCAGGGTGCCGCGTCGCCTGCAGGATCGTGATCATCCCGCCCATCGAGTTGCCCACCAGGATCACCGGAGCGCCGCCGGCCAGCTCGCGCAGGAACCGGTGCAGCATCTGCTGGTTGGCGTTGACCGTGGTCAGGTGGGTGCCTGCCTGGGTGTGGCCGAAGCCGAGCAGGTCAAGGGCGAGGACGCGGCAGGTGTCGGTCAGCAGCGGGGCGAGCGCGGCCCAGTTGACCAGCGACCCTCCGAGACCGTGCACCAGCACGAGCAGGGGACCGCCGGCAGGTCCGCCGTGGTCGACGTAGTGAACCGGCACCCCCAGATCAACCCACCGCGAGATCGGGACGGTATGCCGTCCGGCGCCGTCCAGCGCCGGGTCACTGCCCCCGACCCCGCTCGCTTCCGCGCCACGCAGCCCCTGGTCTGCCGCCGGGTCACTGCCCCCAGCCCCGCTCGCTTCCGCGCCACGCAGCCCCTGGTCTGCCGTCGGGTCGCTCTCGCCGGGCCCGCTCGCCTCCGCGCCACGCTGTCCCTGGTCTGCCGCCGTCTCGCTGCTCATCCTCCGACACTAACGGTCGTCCTGCTCAGTCCCACGTCGGCCGTGCAGGTCCGCTGGCCCGCCCCCCGGGTGGCGATGGTCTTGCCGTTGATGACGCTGACGTCGTCATAGACCGGGCGGCCCTGGATCAGGTTGCGGTAGGTGTATCGGGTCAGTGACGTCAGGTCGCAGGTCTGGCCGTACACGGCGATGTCGAAGGCATAGGGCTGGCCCGCCAGCTCGCCCGGCTGATCGCCCTGCTTGTCGACCAGGAAGTGGCTCATCGTGCCGCCACCGGTGAAGGTGCCGACGCCGATGCGGTTGCCTTCCAGCTCGTCCTTGTGCATGTGCCCGTTGATCAGCAGGGTTGCGGACGCAACCATCTTGGCCGCCGCCGGCTCGTGCGTGATGACGATGTCCGGACGTGCCCGGTCGGCATAGGCCTTGTTGAACGCATCCGCCGCGGGCTGTTCCTTCTCGGCGAGGTTCTTGCTGTCGTCACCGAAGAACCGCGGGTCGTTGAAACCCGCCAGGACCAGTCCGTTGACGCCGAGCTCGGTGTAGGTCTGGGGGGTCGGCTCGAGCAGGACGACGTTCGGGATGGTGGCCATCCGCTCCAGCAGCGCCTGGTCGGCCAGACTGCTGGCGTCGTGATTGCCGCGCACGAAGATGTAGGGGACCCGGAGGTTCCTGATCGAGGTGAAGATCCCGGCCAGCTCGGCCTCGGTGACACTGCCGAGGTTGAGCAGGTCGCCCGAGTCGATGACCGCGGTGATCTTCTCGTCCTGGATGATCCGCTTCATCACGGGGTACTGGTTGGCTCCGTGAATGTCCGAGACCAGCAGGAACCGGGCGGCCGCCGGCTTGGCGATGTCCTCGGGGACGAACTTCGCCTGCAACGCCGCGGACAGCGCCAGCAGGTTCGTCACGTACGGGGTGGCCTCCTGCGCGCGGGCCTCCACCCCGGCCAGCAGCCCCGCATTGCTGCGGACCGTGCCCAGCAGGCCGGTCGTCCTGAAGCTGGTGAGCCGGTCGGGCTGATAGGTCCCCAGGATCCCGAGGCCGGCGGCACTGATCGCCACCAGAGTCGCGACGACGACGGAGAAGGCCTGCCGGGGGGTGGGACGGCGACGGCGCGCATAGGCGATCAGGGCGATCGTGGCGACACCCACGGCAAGGGCGCCGGCGGTGAACTTCAGGCCCAGCTCGGTGACCCCAGAGCCCAGCGCGTCGGTGATCTCCGTGCTGGAGGGCTGAAGGGACTCGATCGACACCCTCCGGTCATCGAACAGCGCGGTGATCGTGTCCCGGACCTGGACGGTCGCGTCGACTCCGGGCGCCAGGAAAGGCCCGTTGAACTCCAGGTCGAGATCGCCGAAGGTCGTCGGGCTGTGGATCGTCGAGGTGAAGGTCGGCAGCGCCGACAGGCGCACCTCGGCCCGGTAGTGGTTGGTCTGCACGATGGTCGGGAACAGGCTGGTCGCGCTGACACCACCGAGAAAGACGGCGAAGACCAGGACGAGCAGCTCTACGACCCGGGTGACCCACAGCCGCCAGCCCCGCAGACGCCCCTGCGACGGGGGAACCTCGCCGCGGCTGGTACGCCGACGCGTCCGTGCGAGTCGCATCTGTGCGAGCCGCGCCTGTCGGAGACGCGCCTGTCGGAGCCACGTATGTCGGAGCCACTGACGCGCCCGTTTCGGCGCTGCCCTGAGTTCTGTCATGGTCTAACCAATGCTAGGCGGGCCCAGCGGGAAGATCTCACGCACCTCGTGACGCGACCTGCCGCCCCGGCCCTGCCCGAGGTAGGACGCGATCAGCGCGACCTCGGTCGCCTGCCACGACGGGCCGTCATACGGGTCCAGCACGCGCAGCCATCGCGTGACGTCAGCGGGCTGCGACAGGCGGGCCAGGGTCAGGTGCGGGTGATAGCGCCCCCCGCCCACCTCGGTCCCGGACTTCGCCCCGGCGGCCCGGACCCCGCCCGCCAGGCGCATCAGCTCCTCACCGTCGTGCTCGACCCCGGACCACAGGACCTTGGCCGCAGCGGCGTTGGGGAAGGCGCCGGCACGGGACAGCCTCAGCTCCAGCGGCTTGCGTCGCGAGGTGGCGCGGGCCAGCCGCTCGAGCAGCTCATCGGTATTCCGGTCAGCCACCTCCGGGAGGAAGGCGAGGGTGAGGTGCCACTGTTCGGGGGCGGTCCAGCGCAGGTCCGGTCCAGCCTCCTGACGAGGCTCGAGGAACGCGGCCAGGTCATCCTTGACTGCTTCGGGCAGGGACAGTGCAATAAACATCCGCATGGTCAGACATCGTGACAGGTGGATGCCTCGGCGTGGCCACCCGGAACCGCGTACATTGGCCAAGCGTCAACAGGGTACGGGCACACAGACAGGGGAAAGCGATGACAGAGCCGGGTACGTCGGGCCAGCCAGCGAGCCAGCCGCTCCAGCCGCCGTTGGCAGCCGAGTCCGTGCTGACGCTGACGGCGCCCCCGCCACCCCAGGCCGTGGCTGCGACCGCGGCGCCCCGGATGGCGCCGGCCGTCGACGCCGCAGCCCTGCCCGGCCTGGACGCGAAGGTCGACGGCTACCTCGGGTCGCTGATGTCCGCGGCACCGCGTTCCCCCGAGTTCACCGCGAAGGCCGCGGACGTGCGCACGATGGGTGACGATGACATTCTGCGCGCGGCCGAGAGCTCCAACCGCCTGCTGAAGTCGCCCGTCAAGGCGCTGCAGGAGGGAGGCCTGTCCGAGGGCTCCAAGGTCGGCTCGACCCTGCTCGAGCTGCGCCGGACGGTCGAGGACCTCGACCCCAAGGAAGCCTCCGGCACCAAGAAGTTCCTGGGCATGATCCCGTTCGGCGACAAGCTGAACGACTACTTCCAGAAGTACCAGAGCGCCGAGAGCCACCTCGACGCGATCCTGCACGCACTACGTGACGGCCAGGACGAGCTGGGCAAGGACAACGGCGCGCTCAACCTCGAGAAGCAGCAGCTGTGGGAGGCGATGGGCCGGCTCAACCAGTACGTCTACGTCGCCGAACGGCTCGACTCCCGCCTGTCCGCGGCGATCGCCGATCTCGAGGCGACGGACCCCGAGAAGGCCAAGGCCATGCGGGACGACGTGCTGTTCTACGTCCGCCAGAAGCACCAGGACCTGCTGACCCAGCTGGCCGTGTCGATCCAGAACTACCTGGCCATCGACATCGTCATCAAGAACAACATCGAGCTGATCAAGGGCGTGGACCGCGCTTCGACCACGACCATCTCCGCCCTGCGAACGGCCGTCATCGTGGCCCAGGCGCTGAGCAACCAGAAGCTCGTGCTCAGCCAGATCACCGCCCTGAACACCACCACCTCCAGCCTCATCGAGCGCACCTCGGAGATGCTGCGCGACAACTCGGTCGCCATCCAGCAGCAGGCCGCGTCGGCCACGATCGGGCTGCCGCAGCTTCAGGCGGCGTTCCAGAACATCTACGCCACCATGGACGCGATCGACTCCTTCAAGGTCGAGGCCCTGGACACCATGGCAGCCACGATCGGCACCCTGGAGACCGAGGTCGACAAGTCCCGCGAGTACCTCAGCCGGGTGGATCGGCAGGACCAGCGGGTCACCCAAGGCTCGCTCGATCTGGGCGGGGCTCCCGGCACCGGCGGCACTGGTCACTGACGGCTACTGATCACTGACGGCTACTGAAGGGTCCGGGTGAAGATCGACACCATGGGGTTCAGCGAGATTCTCGCCAGGATGACGGGTCGCCGCAGCGAGACCAAGGCTTCCCCGCGTCTCGTGCTGCCGAAGGTCCCCACCAGCGACGACCTGCTCGCGGCCTGTGACCGGGTGGAGGCCATGGTGGCCGGCGGTGCGGTGCCGGCGCCGGTCGCCTCACGGGTCGGGCGGGTCTCGCGGACCGTGCGCGACACCATCCCGCGGCTGTCGAGCCTGGGCGCCGGAAGCCTTCAGGCGTACAACGTCATGGCCACCGCCACCGACTATCTGCCCGAGGCTGTCGGCGGCTACCTGCGCCTGCCACGCCAGTTCGCCGACAGCCGCCCGGTCGACCGCGGCAAGACGTCGCTGATGATCCTGATCGACCAGCTCGACCTGCTGGCCGCCACGATGGACAAGGTCTTCGACGCCGTATGCCGTGCCGATGCCGACGCGCTCGTCGCGCACGGCCGGTTCCTGGCGGAGAAGTTCGGCGCGACCGCCGGCGGTGGCGCACTGTCGCTGGGCCCGAACGTCACCATTGCGCCAGACCCGACGACCGGGTCAGACCCGTTTCAGCCACCGCCCGGGCCGGACGCGCAGGGCCGGCTCCAGCCACCGCCCGGGCCGGGTGGGCCATGACCACCACGCCCACGCTGACGCTGGACCAGGCGTTGGATGCGCTGGTCGCCGTCGCCGAGTCCGCCGGCGTGCAGGGAGGTTCGGCCAGGGCCGAGGGTGCCGCCCTGGCCGCGGCCGTGGCGGAGTCCGCACCGGGCGCTGCTGCTGCCTGGTCGCGGGCCGTCGGTGGCGGGAACACCCAGGACTTCTTCGATGCCGCCACCCGCGGCCGTCGCTGGCGGGGAGCCCCCACCGCCACGCTGGGCGTGCTGGTGGCGCAGGGATCTCCGCAGACCGCGCCCTACGCCCAGGCACTGGCTGAGGTCGTCTCCGCAGCCTGCGGTCTCGGCGAGCCGACGATGCGGGTGATCGGGAATGCCTCCGTGGCCGCCGGCGCCCAGCTGACAGCGGCCGGCGTGCGACCGGCGATACCTTCTGCCGGCACCGCCCCCTCCTCCTCCCCCTCCTCCACCCCCGCACCATCTCCCGGGCAGCCCGAACCTGACCGCCAGCTGACCCGGGCTGCCTTCGAGAAGGCGGCTGCCCCTGATGCGTCAGATGCGCCAGAGCCGGTGAAGCGCCGGAGCCTCGAAGAGCTGCTCGCCGAGCTCGACGCCCTGATCGGCCTGGAGCGCGTCAAACGTGAGATCCACCGTCAGGTCGCGATCCTGCGCGTCGAGCGACTGCGCGCGGAGGCGGGGATGAAGAGCGCCACGATCACCCGCCACCTCGTGTTCACCGGTAATCCCGGCACCGGCAAGACGACAGTGGCCCGGCTGGTCAGCGGGATCTACGCCTCGCTCGAGCTCCTGTCGCAGGGCCAGCTGATCGAGGTCGACCGCTCCGAGCTGGTCGCCGGCTACCTCGGGCAGACCGCGGTCAAGACAGCCGAGGTCGTCTCCTCAGCCGCCGGGGGGGTGCTGTTCATCGACGAGGCCTACAGCCTGACCGGCGACCAGTACGGCACCGAGGCCGTCGACACCCTGGTCAAGGAGATGGAGGACCGGCGCGACGACCTCGTGGTCATCGTCGCCGGGTACCCCGCGCCCATGGAGGAGTTCGTGACCGCCAACCCCGGCCTGGCCAGCCGCTTTCGAACTATCATCGAGTTCGACGACTACACCGACGACGAGCTGGTCACGATCCTGACGTCAATGGCCGAGGGTTCCGACTACGAGCTCACCCCGCTGGCCCTGGCGCGCTTCCGGGAGCTGCTGGCCGAGACACCACGCGGCGAGTCCTTCGGGAACGGTCGCTTCTCCCGCAACATGCTGGAGGCCGCGATCGGCGCTCACGCCTGGCGGTTGCGAGAGGTCGAGGCGCCCACCAGGGATCAGCTGCGGATACTGCAGCCGGAGGACCTCGACCAGGACCTTGACAGTGCCCCAGACCGGATCGAGCAGGGAGACCCCGCGTGAGCCAGACAACCGGCGCGAGCCAGCCGGCGGGGAGCCCGACACCAGGGAACCCGAGCCCCGGAGCCCTGGCAGCTGGATCGCAGCCAGCGGGAGCTCAGGCAACGAGCGTGCCGACCGTCGCGGGGCGGGTCGGCGACGTCAGGGCCTCCACCCGTCGCGCCCTGTCAGGGACCCCGGGGCGGCTGCGGATCCTCGCCCTGCTGGCCGTCGCGGTGTCCCTGATCTTCGCCATCGGCGCCTTCTCGACCTTCGGGTCCGCCGATGACGCGCTGCGACGAGGCGGGGAGAACGCAGCCCAGCTGGTCCGGATCCAGGCGATCCACACCAACCTGGTCCGCGCCGACGCCGATGCCACCAATGCGTTCCTGGTCGGCGGGCTCGAACCTGCCGACCAGCGCACCAGCTACACCGCCTCGATGGCCCAGACCGCGCGGCTGATCGCGCAGGCCGCCAAGGCCCAGCCGGCCGACGGTCCCGCGCTGGGCGCCCTCAATGACGCCGTGCTCACCTACGGCGGGCTGATCGAGCAGGCCCGGGCCACCAACCGCCAGGCCCTGCCGGTGGGCGCGCAGTACCTCCGGGTGGCCAGCTCCGGTCTTCGCAGCGACGCCCTGCCGATCCTGGACGCCCTGGTGAAGGCCAACGATGCCCGGGTGAGCGCCGAGTTCGACGCCGCCAGAGGGGCCTCGACCGCCCTCATCGCCAGCGGTGTGCTCGCCCTGCTGGTCCTGGTCGCCGGCATGGTCTGGCTGTCCCGGCGCACCCATCGGTACGTCAACGTCCCGCTGGCCGGGGCCACCCTGGCGATCCTGCTGACCCTCGTGATCGGCTGGGTCTCGCTGGCAGCCGTCAGCTCGCGGGTGAGCACGGTGCGCGATGGCTCGTATGCCGCCACCCTGGCCACGGCGAAGGCGCGCATCGCCGCGTTCGACGCCAAGTCGAACGAGAGCCTGACGCTGATCGCCCGCGGTTCCGGGGCGAAGTTCGAGAAGGCCTGGGTGAGCTCGTCCGACGTCGTTGCCGCCCAGAGCGCCACCGCGGCCCGGCTGGGCAGCGACGCCTCGCGCCTGGGTGGGCTGTGGAAGGGCTACGTCGGCACGCATGCCCAGATCCGCAAGGCCGACGACGCAGGGCAATGGGAGACCGCGGTCAAGCAGGCGATCGGGAGCAGCCAGAAATCGGCGAACGCCACCTTCGGCGCCTTTGACACCGCCTCGGGCTCGGCGCTGACCTCGAGCAGCGGGGCCGCCTCCGACAGCCTGGACGCACCACGCGGCTGGCTCCCCTTCGCCGCCTGGCTCGGGCTGCTGGTGGGTATCGCGGCGGCAGTCTCGGCCTGGTGGGGCGTCTCGCTTCGTCTGGAGGAGTACCGATGAACCGACACGTCCCTTCCCGCACGACGATGCTGGGGTCCATGGTCGCCGGCCTCGCCGTTCTCGTGACGACGGCCTGCTCGGGCAACGGGGTCTACGAGACGACCCCCGTGCCCAGGGCGACTGCCTCCGGCACCCCCACCGCGGCCGCCTCCTCCACGCCGCCGGCCGACTGCAACCCGCTCGCCTCCTTCGCCCCTGCGGCGTCGCTGCCGGCGCCCGGCGCGATGCCATCCGGCAGCTACATGGCGACGATCCAGAAGCGCGGCCGGCTGATCGCCGGGGTCTCCGCCGACACGCTGCTGCTGGGCGCACGGAACCCGCTCAACGGCCAGATCGAGGGCTTCGACATCGACATGCTCAAGGCGGTCTCCAAGGCCATCTTCAACGACCCGAACAAGATCGAGTACAAGGTCATCACGACGGCGCAGCGCATCCCGGCCCTGAAGGACGGCAGCGTCGACATCGTCGCGCGGGCGATGACCATGAACTGCGCCAGGTGGAAGGACATCGACTTCTCCACGGAGTACTACCAGGCCGGCCAGAAGGTCCTGGTTGCCAAGGGCTCGCCGGTCAAGAACATGGCCGGCCTCAAGGGCAAGAAGGTGTGTGCCCCCAACGGGTCCACCAGCATGGACAAGCTGCGCACCTTCACGGGGCTCGTCCCGGTGGGCTCCGACACCCATACCGGCTGCCTCGTGCTGTTCCAGCAGGGCAAGGTCGATGCGATCACCGGCGACGACACCATCCTGGCCGGTCTGGCCGCCCAGGACCCCTACGCCTTCGTGGTCAAGGCTCCGGCGTTCACCGTGGAGCCCTACGGCCTGGGCGTCTCCAAGGACCACCCGGACTTCGTCCGGTTCGTCAACGGCGTGCTGGCCCAGATGCGCACGGACGGGCAGTGGAAGAAGGCGTACGACGTCTGGCTCAAGGACGCCCTCGGTGCGGCGCCGGCACCACCGGCCGCCGTCTACGGACGTCAACGATGATGGCGGCGGCCGCGACAGCAATCACCCCGGTGCCACCGGGACGGATCGGTGCCGCGATCTCGCCCGAGGACGCCCTGCACTATCTCGAGGCGCTCGGGACCTGGCGGGACCGGCGCAGGGAAGAGCTCGACCTGCTCGACCAGGCAGCCCTGAACGCACCGGACGGCAGCTCGGCCACCGGAGTCACGGGCGACGTCATGTTGTCGATGGCGTTGTGGAAGGCGGTCGCCGATCGCCATGACCTGCTGATGGCGACCTGGGACTCCGGGCGGGTCGGGCAGGCCGAACGCGAGCGCCTGTCCACCCTGATCTGGGGTCGCCTGGACGCGACCCTGGACCCGCGACTGGCCCAGCGGGCCGACGTCCCGAGCTCGAGCGGTGCGCTGGCGGTGTCCCTGCCGGAGGCGATGCGGCTGTCCGACGCGCTGGCGGCATCGCTGCGGGCCCGGCTGTCCCTGGACCCTGCCGACGCCGATGTGACAGGTCGGGTGCGCCAGCTGCGGGCCCAGCTCGAACGGGTACGCGACCTGGTGGGTGCGGAGCCACCCGAGAGCAGGGACACGGTGTCCCGCAAGCTGGCCAAGCTCGACGCCCGTCTGGGTGAGATGGTCGAGAAGGCCAGACGTGGCGCCGACGTCGGCGGTCTGGTCGGACCTCTGGAGGCCGACGCGGCCCGCACCGAACGTGACCTGATCGTCGGTTCGGCCACCCGGGCCGAGGCTGCCCGTGACGTCACCCGGGCCCGTGAGCTGCGCGCCGAGCTCGAGGCCCGCGGTGCCGCCATCCGCGACCTGGCCGCCCGGTGCGTGGCCAGCGTGAACCCCGCCCCCAGGCTCGCCGTCCCCGACGTCGCGGCGCTGGGCCCGGTGCCGCAGTCCGCCGCCGAGGTGGGCACCTACCTCGCCCGGCTGGCGACGGTCAGCCGTGCCCTGAACCTCGCGCACGCGGCATACGCGACGGCTCTGGACGAGCGCGACGAGCTGCGCGGCCGGCTGGAGGCCTACGCCGTCAAGGCGACCCGGCTGACAACCGGCACCCACGGCAGCGGTGGAGAGGCCCACGGCAGCGCGGACGACCTCGGCGAGCTGTTCCGCCGCGCCCAGGAGGTCCTGCGCGACGAGCCGGTCGACCTGGCCCGGGCGAGGGCACTCGTGGCAGCCCATCAGGCCTACCTGGCCTCGCGCTCGACTCCCACCGGCAACAGCAGCCTGACGACAAGAGGGACGACATGACCACCATCGCCTGCGCCCAGCCGGGGTGCACGGGAACGATCCTGGACGGCTACTGCGACGTCTGCGGCTCCCCGGAGGGATCCGCCGGGGACCTGTCCGCAGGGACCCAGCCTGCGGGGGTCGCCGGCACCGCCTCGACGGTGTCCCGCGCCTCCAACCGGCTGGCCTCCACGGCCCTGGGGTCCGCGCGCCGTCCCTCCGGTTCCACCACCACCCGGCTCGGAACGTCCTCGAAACGACTGCGCGGCGCCCGTCTCGGCGCCGGCCTGACCACGATCCCGCCGATCCCGGCAGTCGATGCCGCCGAGGCGATCATGAAGAACCCGGTGGTCCCGGAAGAGAAGCGAAGCTGCCCGTCCTGCGGGGCGCCGGTGGGCCGCTCGCGCGACGGGCAGCCCGGGCGCGCCGAGGGCTTCTGCGCCAAGTGCCGCAACCCGTTCTCCTTCATCCCCAAGCTGAAGGCCGGTGACCTGGTCGGCGCTCAGTACGAGGTCGCGGGGTGCCTCGCCCACGGCGGCCTCGGCTGGATCTATCTCGCACGCGACCGCAACGTGTCCAACCGCTGGGTGGTCCTGAAGGGCCTGCTCAACTCCGGGGACGCCGACGCGCTGGCCGCGGCCATCGCCGAGCGGCAGTTCCTGGCCCAGGTCGAGCACCCGCTGATCGTCGAGATCTACAACTTCGTCACCCACGAGGGCGCCGGCTACATCGTCATGGAGTACGTCGGGGGCACCTCGCTGAAGTCCCTGCTGAAGTCCCGGATGCAGGCGGCCGGCGGCCGGTACGACGCGCTGCCGATCGACCAGGCCATCGCGTTCATCGTCGAGATCCTACCGGCCTTCCAGTACCTGCACGACCTCGGGTTGATCTTCTGCGACTTCAAGCCGGACAACATCATCCAGGTGGGCGATGCCGTCAGGCTGATCGACCTCGGCGGGGTCCGGCGGCTGGATGACCAGGCCTCCGCGATCTACGGGACCGTGGGCTACCAGGCTCCGGAGGTCTCCACGGTCGGCGCCTCGGTGGCGTCCGACATCTTCACCATCGGGCGCACGCTGCTGGTCCTGGCCATGGAGTTCCGCGGCTACCAGTCGACCTACCTGGCCTCCCTCCCACCTGTCGGCGACACCCCGCTGTTCCAGAAGTACGACTCCTTCTACCGGTTGCTGGCCAAGACGTGCGCGCCGGATCCGGCCGACCGTTTCGCCTCCGCCGACGAGCTGCGCGTCCAGGTGCTGGGGGTTCTCCGGGAGGTGGTGGCGGACCGGCCGGGCGCCGGGGCTGCGACCTACTCGACCTCGTCGCTGCTGTTCGAGGTGCCCACCGTCTCCGACCAGACCCTCACCTGGCAGGAGCTGCCCGGGCTGCGGGTCGACGAGAACGACCCGATGACCGGCTGGCTGCACACCGTCAGCATCGAGGACCCCGCGGCCAGGCTCGATGCGCTCGGCGCGGCGCCGCAGTCATCCCCCGAGGTGCTCCTGGCAACGGCCGATGCGGCGCTGCACAGTGGCCGGGTCGACGTCGTCGACACCGTCGTGGCGGACATGCTCACCGCCGACCCGTGGGAGTGGCGGGCGGTCTGGATGTCCGGTCTGGCCGCCCTGGCCCGCGGCGACGCCGCGACCGCGCAGTCAGCGTTCAACGCGGTGTACGGGCAGGTTCCCGGTGAGCTGGCCCCGAAGCTGGCCCTGGCCCTGGCCTGCGAGGAGAGCAACGAGCTGGACGTGGCCGAGTCGCTCTACACGACGTGTGCCCGCACCGACGCCAACTACATCGCCCCGAGCGCCTTCGGCCTGTCCCGGATCCGCTCCGGCCGGGGAGACCTGGACGGCGCCATCTCGGCCCTGGATCTCGTGCCGCCGACCAGCCGTGCGTTCACCCAGGCCCGCCGCGAGCGGGCCGGCCAGCTGGCCACCTCAGGGCGCGGGCTGCCGGCGTTGTCCCAGGCCATGAGCAGCGTCGAGTCGCTGACCATCGACGCCAGGGACCGGGCCACCCTGCTGGTGGGCGTGCTGGATGTGGCCCTGGACGAGGTCCGCGCCAAGGGAGCCCGGCCGGACATCCTGATCGCCGGGGTGCCGGCGGCGGAGCCGTCCCTGCGAAGCGGGCTCGAGTCCGGGTACCGCGAGCTGGCCGGGTACGCCGACGACCGGGAAGAGAAGGTGCGTCTGGTCGACCGGGCCAACTCGGTCCGAAGCTGGACAATGCAGTGAGCCGGACAATGCCGTGAGTTGGACAATGCCGTGAGCTGGACTGACGTGAACCGGGCAATGCCGTGAACTGGACGATGACGTGAGCTGGAAGAGGTTGATCAGGTGGACAACACCATGACGGCGTGTCCGATCTGCCACGTCGCGGTCGGGGACTCCGAGCAGTTCTGCGAAGCCTGCGGGGCCGAGCTCAGTCCCACGGTGGCCGCGACCGGGCAGCCACCGGCGGAAGAGCCCCCTGCCGGGCTGCCGGCTGCCACCGATCTGGCCGGGGCCGCCTCCACCTGCCCGAGCTGTGGTGGTGAGGTTGCCGCCGACGGGTACTGCGGCACGTGCGGCGCGCGTGCGCCGAAACGTCGCGATCACTTCAGTGAGCAGCCCGCAGCCTGGGTTGCCGCGGTCTGTGACCGGGGCCTGCGGCATACCCGTAACGAGGACGCGGTGGCGGTGGCGGCCGACGCCGAGCCCGGGTCGCGGGCGGTGCTGGTCGTCTGCGACGGGGTGTCGAGCTCCGTCGACTCCGACCTGGCCAGCCTGGCGGCGGCGCGGGCAGCACGGGACGTCCTGGTGTTCTCGCGCTCGCGCGGCATGGGCGAAGGAGGCTCCCTCGTCGCCGCGGTGACCGCACGCCTGGAGGCTGCGGCGGACGCCGCCAACGATGCCGTCCTGCAGGTGACCCGGAACGCCAGGGAGATCGCGGCCGCGGACCTGGCTGCGGGGAACCCGACGTCCGGGAGCCTGACCGCGGGGGGCCTCTCGCCCGTCCCGAGCCCGGCCTCCTGCACCTTCGTGGCCGCGGTGGTGGAGCAGGACCTGCTCGTGGTCGGGTCCGTCGGCGACAGCCGGGCCTACTGGCTCCCGGATGTCGGCGCCGCCACGGCGCTGACCCTGGACGACTCCTTCGCCCAGGTGCGGATTGCGGCCGGAGTCCCCCGTGCTGAGGCCGAGTCGGGCCCGCAGTCGCACGCCATCATGCGATGGCTCGGAGAGGACGCACCGGATCACAAGCCGGCGACAACCACCATGACGCTCGCCGAAGCCGGCTGGCTTCTGGTGTGTTCGGACGGACTCTGGAACTACTGCTCGGAGGCGGAGGACCTGGCCGCCCTGGTGCGCCAGACCGTCGGCGCCGCACCCGAAGCCGCCGAGCCGCTCGCCCTTGCGGGGTCCCTGGTCAGCTGGGCCAACGCCCAGGGAGGACAGGACAACGTCAGCGTTGCCCTGGCCCGCATCCAGCCGGACTGACCGCCGTACCCTGTATCTCTCTTCACCCATTCCGATCCGCTCAGCCCACACCCCGCACGCACCCCCGTTCACACCCGAGAGGAAGCCCCGCGATGGCTGACTTCAGCGCCGAGGTCTATCAGAACGAGTTCCTGCCCGACGGTGGCACGGACGTGCACGCCGTCGTCACCGTGACCTGTGCCGGCGCCGGTTCGGCAGGGCAGGCCGGCGAGGGAGACGCCGCCGAGATCGTCATCGTCGACACGTCCGGGTCGATGGGCGAGGTCAACATCCGCGCGGCCCAGCAGGCGGCGGCCGCGGCGATCGACCAGATCATCGACGGCACCTGGTTCGCCGTCATCGCCGGCACCCACGAGGCGCGGATGGCCTTCCCGGCCGGCCGCTCCGAGCTGGGGATGGTCCAGATGGACAGCACCACCCGCGAGTCCGCAAAGCGCGCCGTGTCGTCCTTCCGGGCCGACGGCGGCACGGCCATGGGCACCTGGCTGACCATGGCCGCGCGGGTCTTCGGCACCGTCCCGTCCCTGGCCCAGAAGCACGCCATCCTGCTGACCGACGGAGAGAACCAGCACGAGACTCCCGAGCAGCTGACGGCGGCGATCGAGGCGGCCAGGGGCAGGTTCCAGTGCGACTGCCGCGGTGTTGGATCCGCCTGGCAGGTGGCAGAGGTCCGCCGGATCGCCCAGGCGCTGATGGGCACCGTCGACATCATCCCGACCGGCGCGCAGATGGCTGCGACGTTCGAGACGCTGATGCGCCAGTCCATGGGCCGGGGTGTCGCCTCGGCCACGTTGCGGGTGTGGGCACCGCAGGGGGCCCAGGTGCTGTTCGTCCGCCAGGTCTCCCCGACGGTCGAGGAGCTGACCTCCCGCCGGCAGGAGGTCAACGCCCTGACGGGGGCCTACCCGACCGGTTCGTGGGGTGACGAGTCACGCGACTATCACGTGGCGATCCGCCTGCCGGCAAAGGGAATCGGCCAGGAGCAGCTCGCGGCAAGGGTGCAGCTGGCGATCGGCGAGAACGTGCAAGCCCAGGGGCTGGTCAAGGCGATGTGGTCCAGCGACGACACCCTGACCACCCGGATCAACCCCGAGGTCGCGCACTACACCGGTCAGACCGAGCTTGCCGATGCCATCCAGGAGGGCCTGGCGGCCAAGGCTCTCGGCGACGACGCCACGGCCACCGCCAAGCTGGGCCGGGCCGTGCAGCTGGCGACGGAGACGGGCAATGACGAGGCGACGGCCAAGCTGAAGAAGGTGGTCGAGATCGACGACCCCAACGCCGGGACTGTGCGTTTGCGCCGAAGTGTCGACAAACTGGACGAGATGGCACTTGACACCTCGTCGACCAAGACGACACGGGTGAAGAAGTGAGAACGCCGGACCGAGCGAGAGCGACAGGCGCATGACCACGAGTCGATTGAGCACCGGGCGATGAGCACCAACACCTGCCCGAACGGCCACCCGTCCGACTCGTCGGACTACTGCGACACGTGCGGCGCGCCCATCGGCCAGTCCCCGGCGCCGGAGGCGAGCAGCCCATCGGGCCCGGACCCTGATCCCACGACGTCCGGGACCGACTCGGGGGCGACCTCTGCGCCCAGCGGCCAGCCCTGCCCGAACTGCGCGCTGGTGAACACCGCGGATGCGCTGTTCTGTGAGGGGTGCGGCTACGACTTCACGACCGGGACGATGCCCCGGCAGGCAGCGCCGGCGAACGCCCTGGATCTGGACACGCCGGCCACGCCACCCGCACCGCCCACGCCACCCGCCGGTCCGGACTCCGCGGCGCCGTCCCCGGCCCCGGCCATCGAGTTCGAGTGGGTGGCCGAGGTCTGGGTCGACCCGGACTGGTACGCCGAGCAGAACAGCGACGAGCCGTGCCCCTCCCCGGGACTGCCGGTGGTCGTGCCGTTGCGCACCCGGAGCCTGCTGATCGGACGGGTTTCCAGGAGCCGCAACATCCACCCCGAGATCGAGTGCTCGGCCGACATCGGCGTGAGCAGACGCCAGGCCCAGCTGACCACCGACGGACAGCGCTGGTGGGTCGAGGATCTGCAGAGCGCCAACGGCACCTTCGTCGGGGCCGCGAGCGGCGCGCCACCCACCGAGCCGCTGCCTTCCGGCCAGCGCCGCGAGCTGGCCCGGGACGACCACATCTACGTCGGTGCCTGGACCTGCATCGTCGTCCGGCGGGCCACCCCTGAGGAGCAGGCCGGACAGGCCTGAGGCGGGCGGGCGACATACCGGCCGTGGTCCTCGCGAAGGCTCCCGGAGCGGGTCCAGGCCGTCGGAAGCCCTACTGAACAAGGGCGATCGGGCGCTGAGTAGGGTTTGGCCATGGGCCTGACGATCCACGACGTCGCACATTCCTTCGGTGACAGGGTTGCCCTTGACGGGGTGAGCTTCGACGTGGCTCCCGGAGTGATCACCGGGCTGCTGGGGCCGAACGGCGCCGGCAAGACGACACTGCTGCGGATCATGCTCGCGGTGGTGACCCCGGATCGCGGCGAGGTGCACTTCGACGGCCGACCGGTGAACGACGAGGACCGGCGCAGGTGGGGCTACATGCCCCAGGAACGCGGGCTCTACCCCGGTATGCCCGCCGGCGACCAGGTCGTCTACTTCGGCAGGCTGCACGGCCTCTCCCGACAGGACGCGACGACCAGAGCGACAGCACTGCTCGAGGAGTTGGGGCTGGGTGACCGCTGGAGCCAGCGCACCGACAAGCTCTCGGGCGGTATGCAGCAGCGCCTCCAGCTGGCCTCTGCCCTGGTGCACGAGCCCAGGATCATCGTGCTCGACGAGCCGTTCGCGGGCCTGGACCCGGTGGCTGTGGCGAGCCTGTCCGAGACCTTGCGGCTGCGAGCCCGAGACGGCTGCACCGTGCTCCTCTCCAGCCACCAGCTCGACCTCGTGCAGGATCTCTGTGAGGACATCGCCATGGTCGACCACGGCCGCACCGTACTCCTGGGCAACGTCGCAAGCCTGCGGGCCTCATCCGGCCGTCGGCAGCTCAGGCTGCACGTGGTGGCGCCGAGCCGCGACTGGCTCCTGCCCTATCCCGCCGTCACGGTGGTCAGCGAAGAGGCTGACGACCTACGCCTGGCGATCCCGCCCGGCATCGAACCGCTCGAGGTGCTGGACGCGGCACGGGCAGCCGGTCAGGTGGTCGACTTCGGGCTCGAGCTACCCACCCTGTCCCAGCTGTTCCTGGCCGCCGCAGACCGAACCCCCGATCCGGGCGGGGTGCGCTGATGGGCACCTGGTGGCGGGGCGCGGCCATGGTGGCCGAGCGCGGAGTCGTCGAGAACCTCCGGTCCCGGACCTTCAAGATCGTGAGCGGGTTGCTGCTGCTGGTTTCGATCGCCGCGATCGTGGTGCCCCAGATCCTGGGCGGGGACAGCACGACATACACCCTTGCCACCACCGGCAAGGCCCCCGCAGGCATCGTGGCGGTGCTGGACGCGGCCGGCAAGTCGGCTGACTTCACCGTCAAGTACGTGACCCGCCCTGACGGGGACGCCATCCGCGGAGCCGTGCGCGACGGCGACGCCAACGCCGGCCTGACCGGCGGGACGCTCTACACCAAAGCAGGGGACAGCGGCACGTTCCCGGTCCTGGTCGCCCAGGCGGTGGTCGGGCTGGAGACGTCGCGCCAGCTGTCCGAGGCCGGGCTGAGTGCCCAGCAGGTCGCCGACCTCCAGTCGATCCAGCCACCCAGGCAGGTCGTCATCGGTCAGGCTGACAACGAGGGGCGAGCCGCTGTCGGCTTCGCCGTCGGGATCGTCCTGTACATGTTCCTCGTCCTCGCGGGGAGCACGATCGGGACGAATGTCGCGGTGGAGAAGTCCACCCGCATCTCCGAGGTGCTGCTCGCCGTCCTGCGTCCCAGCCAGATGATCGTCGGCACCGTCGTGGCCGTCGGCACGGTCACCCTCACGCAGCTGCTCATCCTCACGGCACCGCTCGCCATCGGGGTGCAGGTCACCGACAAGATCGGGCTTCCCGCGGTCGCGGCCGGCGACATAGCGCTGGCTGTGGTGTGGTTCCTGCTCGGGTTCCTGCTCTTCGCGTTCGTGTACGCCGCCGCCGCCGCCCTGGTGGACAAGGTCACCGAGGTCGGCACGGCGATCATGCCGATCTCGATGATCCTCATCATCGGCTACCTGCTGGCGGTCACGGTCGTCACCGCGGACCCGAGCGGCGGGTGGAGCGTGGCACTGTCCATCTTCCCGTTCTCGGCCCCCATGGCGATGCCGATCCGCTGGGCCTCCGGCCAGGTCCCCGTCTGGCAGCTCCTGCTCGCCATG
>DASVKO010000159.1:0-4009 GCA_036385355.1 Dermatophilaceae bacterium | reverse complement strand
CGCTGCTGCCGATCTACCACGACGGCGAGCCGGTCAACTTCGAGGACCCGCCGGACGACGCACAGTTCGGCAAGGGGCACATCGCGGAGTTCACCTGGAAGGGCAACATCGACCTGATGGCCTGCACCGAGTGCGGCCGCTGCCAGGACCAGTGCCCGGCGTGGAACACCAACAAGCCGCTGAGCCCGAAGCTGATGATCATGAACCTGCGCGACACGATGTTCGCCCAGGCGCCGTACCTGCTGGCCGCCAAGGGCGAGCACCCCGGGCTGGGCGAGCTGAACGAGGAGGCGCTGGCGAGCGTGAGCGCCGAGGTGCGCGAGCAGGTCCAGCGTCCGTTCATCGGGTCGCGCGAGGGCAGCGAGCACGCCAGCGAGGACGGCTACACCTTCGACGGGCACCGCACCACCGGCCCGGAGCTGCCGATCATCGACCAGGAGGCCCTGTGGTCGTGCACGACCTGCGGCGCCTGCGTCGAGCAGTGCCCGGTCGACATCGAGCACATCGACCACTTCATCGACATGCGCCGCTACCAGGTCCTGATCGAGTCGGCGTTCCCGCAGGAGCTGGGCGGGCTGTTCAAGAACCTCGAGAACAACCAGAACCCCTGGGGCATGTCGTCCCGCGCCCGCCTGGAGTGGGCCAAGGACCTGCCCTTCGACGTCAAGATCCTGGGCCAGGACGTGGCCGACGCCTCCGAGGTCGACTACCTGTTCTGGGTCGGCTGCGCCGGTGCCTACGAGGATCGTGCCAAGAAGACCACCCGGGCCGTTGCCGAGCTGCTCGACACCGCAGGCGTGACCTTCGCCGTCCTGGGCGACGGTGAGAGCTGCACCGGCGACCCAGCCCGCCGCGCCGGGAACGAGTTCCTCTTCCAGACGCTCGCCGCGGCCAACGTCGAGGCGCTGAACGAGGCCAAGGCGACCAAGATCGTCGTCACCTGCGCACACTGCTTCAACACCCTCAAGAACGAGTACCCCCAGCTTGCCGGCGGTGGCGGCTATGAGGTCGTCCACCACACCCAGCTGCTCAACCGGCTCGTCCGGGACAAGAAGCTGGTCCCGGTCTCCCGCCCGGACGAGGCCGACACGTCCAACGTGGCCTCGACCGCCGAGACCGTGACGTACCACGACCCCTGCTACCTCGGCCGCCACAACGGCGTCTACGCCCCGCCGCGCGAGCTGCTCGGGGCCCTGCCCGGCGTCGAGCTGCGCGAGATGCCGCGAACGGGCAACAAGTCGTTCTGCTGCGGCGCCGGCGGCGCCCAGATGTGGATGGAGGAGAAGCTCGGCACCCGCGTCAACAACAACCGCACCGCTGAGGCCGTCGCCACCGGTGCAAGCCGTATCGCGGTCGGTTGCCCCTTCTGCAACGTCATGCTCTCGGACGGGCTCACCCAGCAGCAGTCGGACGCCGGCGCCGGCGCCCACGAAGAGGTAGAGGTCGTAGACGTAGCCCAGATGCTCCTAGCCGCAGTCCGCAGAGCCCCCCAAACCTAGGGACCGTGCGGGGATTCACCCGCCAAACCTAGGGACCGTGCGCCCAACAAACCCGCAAACCTCGGGACCGTGCGCCCGACAAACCCGCAAACCTCGGGACCGTGCGCATGCATAGTCCCTAGGTTTGGCAACGTGACTCGAGCACGGTCCCTAGGTTTGCGGCCTTGGACCCTGCACGGTCCCTAGGTTTGTGGTTAGAGGCTGTTCTTGGTAAGGAATTCCTTGGCCACTGCGGCGGCGTCTTTCTTGTCGACCACTACCTGCTTGACCAGCTCGCCCAGGGTCGCGGTGTCGAGCTTGGCCGAGATCGCGTTCAGAGTGGCCGAGACCGTGGGGTTGACCTTCGACTTGGTGATCAGAGGCACGACGTTCTGCGCCGCGAACAGGCTCTTCGGGTCGTCCATGACGACGAAGCCGTTGGCGGCGATCGACGGGTCCGTGGTGAACAGGTTGACGGCGTCGACCTGACCGTTCTTCAGAGCCTGGACCGACAGCGGGCCGCCGGCGTCAAGGGGGCGGAAGGTCTTGAAATCGAGGTTGTAGACCTTCTTCAGGCCGGGAACCCCCGTGAGACGGGTCTTCCACTCCGGCGGCCCGCCGAGGGTCAGGTTCTTGGCCTGGGGACCCAGATCGGCAATGGACTTCAGCTTGTACTTGGCCGCGGTCTGCTTGGTGACGACCACGGCGTCCTTGTCCTCGGCCGCGGACTTGTCCAGAACGGTCAGCGTCGCAGGGAGAGCCGCCTTGAGCTCGGCGTAGACACCAGCGGCGTCAGTGGCCTTGACGTTCTTGTTGAAGTACTGGGCGAGCACGCCGGTGTACTCCGGGAGCAGATCGATGGAGCCGTCCTTGAGCGCCGGGATGTAGGTCTCCCGGCTGCCGATGTTGAGCTTTTTGTCGACCTTGACGCCCTTGGCGCTCAGGGCACCGGCATAGATCTCGGCGAGCAGGACGTTCTCGGGGAAGTTGGCCGACCCCACCACGATGGTGCCAGCGTCCGCCTTGGTGGCCGACCCGCCCGATGCGAGAGGATCACTGGAGCCCGAGCCACACCCTGCGACGCCGATGAGGGCTGCCACCGCAGTCACGGCGAAGGCGATCTTGGTTCGTTTCATCATGATCTCTTTCTGGTTGGGGTCTAAGCGCTGTCGTCGTTCACACGCTGTCGTCGTTCACACGCTGTGCAGTTCAGCCACTGCCCTGAGGGGGCGTTTGAGTCCCGCTGGCCTGCAGGACGGGAGCCGGGGGTTCCGCACTGGTACCGGCGTCAAACGTCTGATCGGTGCGATATCTTCCGGTCAGGCCCCGCGGGACCACTGAGCGCTGGACCAGCGCAAGCCCAAGGTCCACGACGAGGGCGAGGACAGCGACGAGTATCGCGCCCGAAGCCGTCTGCGGGAAGTCCTGGGTTGCGAGCCCGTCGATCAGGAACCGGCCCAGGCCGCCCAGGCCCAGCACTGCGGCGATCGTGGCCGTGGCGATGACCTGCAACATCCCCGAGCGGATCCCGGACATGATCAGCGGCAGGGCACAGGGGAGCTCGACGTGGCGCAGGACCTGCGGGCCGCGCATACCCATCCCCTTGGCGGCATCCCGGGCATCGGGGTCGACCCCCTCGACGCCTGCGTAGGCCCCGGACAGGATCGGCGGGATGGCCAGCACGACCAGCACCAGACCGACTGGCGCCAGCAGCGCGATGTCACCGCTCAGCCTGGGCCCGAGCCAGAAGAACGCCAGGAACAGCAGGCCCAGGGACGGGATCGCCCTGGCCGCGCCGACGGCGTTGACGACCAGGAACCGGCCCCTGCCCGTGTGCCCGATGAAGAGGCCCAGGGGGATCGCGATGAGGGCGGCGATCAGCAGGGCCGTCACGGAGTACGCCAGGTGCTCCAGGAGCCGGCGCGTGATGCCGTCGTAACCCTGCCAGTGGGCGCCATCGGTGAGCCAGGCAAGGATCTTGTTGATCATCCTGACGCCTTCCCCGCGCGCAACCACGGCGTCGCCAGAAACGTGACCCCGAGAATCACGCCGTCGAAGAGCAGCGCCAGGAGCACGCAGGCCACGACGCCCACGAGGATCGGCTCCACGAAGGACCGGCTGAACCCGTCGGTGAACAGTGACCCGAGCTGCTGGACGCCGATGAGCGCGGCCACGCTGACGATGCTCACGTTGCTGACGGCGGCGACCCGCAGCCCTGCCGAGATCACCGGAACCGCCAGGGGCAGCTCGACCGACACGAAGCGGCGACCTCGCTTGTAGCCCATGGCGGTCGCTGACTGGTTGACCGCGTCGGGCACCGCGCCCAGCCCGTCGGCGACCGTGCGCACCAGCAGCGCCACGGTGTAGATGGTCATCGCGATGAGGACGTTGGTCGGGTCGAGGACCTTGGTGCCGAGCAGCACGGGCAACATGATGAAGAGCGCCAGGGACGGGATCGTGTAGAGCAGCCCGGTGCCGATGATCAGCACCGGGTAGAGCCCCCGGTATCGCCGCGCCAGCCAGCCGAGCGG
>DASVKO010000158.1:0-46451 GCA_036385355.1 Dermatophilaceae bacterium | reverse complement strand
GTTCCGCGCCATCGACCCCGCCAAGCTCGCCGTCGTCGTCACCACCCCCACCATCATCGACGGCCGCAACACCCTGGACCCCACCCGCTGGCGCACCGCCGGCTGGACCTACCGAGCCCTCGGCCGCCCCACCCTCTGAGAAGGACAGCACCTCCCGCGACACGTCCCGCTCGCTGCCCTACCCACTGACGGCAAGACTCGCTCGTTCCTGGGACCGCTCGCCGCCCTGACCACTCACGGCAAGACCCACTCGGGACGGGACCCACTCGCGGCATCACCGGGGCATCGAGCTCGACGGGGAGTTCTCCCCATGTCCCAAAACACCCCTGAACGCTAGCGTCGGCACCCGGGCAACGAGGCCCCCGGAGAGCACCGATGAGGGGGAGTGTGAGCGAGCTACTGGGCGCGAATACCGATGTCCTGGACCGAAAAGCTGAGTCGCTGAGCGTCGACGCCCGCAGGGTCCAGGACATCCGCACTCTGGCCCAGCGAGCGCTGGGCGAGATCGAAGCCAGCTGGAACGGCTCCGACCTGAGGCGCCTCACCCAGCAGTGGGAACAGCAGATGTCACCGCTGCTCGCCGGAGCGTCTGCGTCTCTGGACACGTGCGCCGCCCGGCTACGGGCGCAGTCGGCCGCCCAGCGGCTCACCAGCAGCGAGGATGGCAACAGCCCCGGCACACCGATGCCCACGCCCATGCCACTACCCGCGTCACCTCCAAAGCGAGGGTCGCCCGCCGAGAACGCGACCTGGTGGAAGTCGTTGACCGCGAGGCAGCAACAGCAGGTGATCAGGGAGCACCCCGAGTGGATCGGCAATCGCGACGGCGTGGATTTCACAGCCAGGGATCTGGCCAACCGGGCACTTCTCTTCGTTGAACGCACCCGCCTTGTGGCGGACGGATACCGAATCGAGGCCGAAGTAGCCGACGACTGGTCCCGGGGCCGCATCACGGTCGACCCAGGAGCGCTGGACCGCGTCGAGAACAAGCTGGATTCGATCCTGGCGATCCAGTTGACGCTGGCCCAGGACGATCCGCGCCAGCTACTCCTGCTGGACCTGGGGCGAGGGCGCGCACAGGCAGCCATTGCGAACGGCAACGTCCAGACCGCCACCAACGTGGCTGTGTTCGTGCCGGGCATGACAACCACCGTCAACAAGGATATGAAGGGTTACGACAGCCAGATGAGTCAATTGCAGAGAAGATCCGAGTCCGAGAGTGGACGGGCCCACCCGACGCAGCCCGAAACGACTGCGACCGTCACGTGGATCGGCTACCAGGCTCCTCAGCTCCTGGATACCCTCAACTGGGGCAAGTCGGTGCTCCAGATCGACCTGGCGAGGCAGGGTGCCGCCGAGCTCGCACCTTTCCTCCAGGGGATTGGGGCCGCTCGCGACCACGACGCCCACCTGACTCTGCTGGGCCATTCCTACGGCTCGACCACGGCAGGGCTGGCACTTCAGCAGAACACCGGGGTGGACGACGTCGTGTTCTTTGGCTCCCCGGGCATCGGCACGGATCACGTCGAGGACCTCAAGCTGGCACCAGGGCACAGCTTCTACATCGAGACTCAACAGGATGTGGTTGGCGACGCAGCGATCTTTGGCACAGACCCTTCACAGATGATCGGGATGAATTACCACCCGTCGGCTCGGGAGTCGACAGTCGTGGACCCCTTGAGCGGCGAGATCCGACATTTCAGGGAATCGGCCGGCCACAGCGAGTACCTGCTCAGTGAAAGCACCAGCCAGTACAACATGTCCGTCATCGTGGCCGGGATGCCAAGTCGACTGGCGAACGACGGCTGTGAGAACCTCGGGGCTCTCAATCAGCCGTATGTGTCGGTGAACCCGTGAGCAGGAGCTCCAGCGTCTCCAGGCTCTCCATAGCCCTTGCCGGCATCATGACGATCTTGATTCTGGCCGGATGCAGCAGCTCGCCCACAGCACACGCCCAGACTGTCCTCAAGGAGAACAGCGCGATGGCGCCCAGGGAGAACAGCACCATGAAAGATGCCTTCGACGAGTTGATGAAACGGCCGAGCCTCACTGCGGCCGAGGCCGACTATCAGTCGATGCTTCACACCATCCAGGAGCGCCTGGTCACCGAGGTGGGGATCGCCGAATGGGTCCCCGATGACCAGCCGGTCAGCGGGACCTTCTGCGGCGGTGACCTCAGCAACCTCGATGACGCCGGGCAGAAGTGCATCGACACCGGGGTCTCAATCGGGAACCTCCCGGATGCCAGGTGGGACCAGGCAGTGGCGATCGTGACCGAAGTCGCCGGACAACACGGCTTCGGAGCGCCTGGCGTGATCGTCGACGGTCCCGGCGATCATGAGATCTCGTTCCGCGGCAGGTATGAGGGGGAGCTGATCTTCGGCACTGGTGGCGGCACAATCCTCACCGTCAGCACGGGGTGTCATCTCAAGGAAGAGGCTCACCGGCGCGGAACCTACCTGCCGCCCAAAGTGCTCTGACGTCTGTCTCGGTCCGTCGATCCCTCGAACTGGGGCGGCGGACCGCGGCATCACGGCGCGGGCCTGTATGCCGCGACCGGTCCCGTCACGCTCAGGCGGACCACGCTGCCAGGGACCGGGATGGACAGCCCCAGGACCCGGGCGGTCACCAGGCGTCCCGACGACGTGACCTCAAGGCGCACCGCCGCATCGTGTCCGAAGTAGCTCACGTCGAGCACCCGCGCCTCGACGCCGGCCTGCGAGGAGCCGGCGAGCTGGATCTGCTCGGGACGGACCAGCAGTCTGGCCGGGCCGGTGTCAGAACCGGTCATGACAGAGAGCGGGCCCAGGTCGGAGGACGCCGAGCCGTCCACGACGTCAGCTTCGACCACCACTGCCACCCCCACGAACTCGGCGACCCCCAGGTCTGCCGGCGCGCGATACACCTCCTGCGGGGTGCCCACCTGCGCAAGGGTGCCCTCGCGCATCACGGCAACCTGATCGGCCAGCGAGAGCGCCTCCGACTGGTCATGGGTGACCAGCACAGCAGTGGTGGCGGTGGCCTTCAGCGCCTGGACGACGGCACGACCGGTGCCTTCGCGAAGCCCGGCGTCCAGCGAGGAGAACGGCTCGTCCAGCAGGATCAGGGAGGGCCGGGGCGCCAGCGCACGGGCCAGGGCAACCCGCTGCTGCTGGCCGCCGGAGAGCTGGTGCGGGAAGCGTCTTCGCACCCGGGCGTCGAGCCCCACCAGCTCCAGCAGCTCCTCGACCCGATGGCCGCTGCGACGTTCCCGGCCGGTGAGCCCGAAGGTGATGTTGGCGGCGACGTCCAGATGAGGGAAGAGCGCACCCTCCTGCGGCACGTACCCGACGCGACGATGCTGGGGGGCGACGAACCGGCTGCCCCCGCAGACCACCTGCCCGCCCAGCGCGATCTCGCCGGAGTCGGGCACGTCGAAGCCGGCGATGAGGCGCAGCAGCGTGGTCTTGCCGCAACCGGAGGGCCCCAGGATCGCCGTCACGCTCTCCTGCGGCACCGTGAGGTCGATCCCCCGCAGGACCTCGGAGGAGCCGAAGGCCTTCGTCACGGCGCGCACGCTCACCGAGGTCATGGGGGCATCGGTCAGATGAGAAGCGGTCATACGGGCATCGACCTCCAGCGGTCACGCGTGAGGAGCACGGTCACCGGTGCCGACAAGATGACCATCAGCGCGGCATACGGCGCGGCTGCCCCGTAGGCGATGCTGCTGCTGTTGCTCCAGAACTGGGTGGCCAGGGTGCGGGTGCCGATCGGTGCCAGCAGCAGGGTGGCAGTCAGCTCGGTCACCACGGCCAGGAAGACCAGCGCCGAGCCGGCGCCCAGACCGGGTGCGACCAGCGGCAGGGTCACCCTCCGCAGGGTCTCCAGCGGGCCGGCGCCGAGCGCGCGGGCGACCTCGTCGAACACCGGCGGCGCCTGGTCCAGGGCGGCGCAGATGCTGACCATGGCCCTGGGCAGGAACATGATCGCGTAGGCGAGCACCAGCAGCACGAGGGTCTGGTAGACCGGCTGGGCGAACCGGATGGCGACGGTGACCAGCGCCAGGGCCACCACGATCCCGGGGACCGCGTTGCCGAAGTAGGTGGCCCGTTCCATCAGGATGGTCAGGCGGCCCCGGCGCCGGACACAGAGCCAGGCGATCGGGAAGGCCAGCGCCATCGCCACGACCGCGCCGGCCACGCCGAGGCCGAGCGAGGTCGCGGTCGTGCGCGCCAGGTCGCCGACCGGGAAGCTCGTGGACGAGCCGGTGACCAGCCAGAAGCCCAGGCTCCCCAGCGGTACGCCGAGGGCGAGCGCGGTGAGGCTGCCGACCCCGAGCAGGGCGGGGACCGTCCCGCGACCCAGTGCTCGAAGCGGGATGGTCCGGGCGCTGCCGCCGCCCAGGCGCGAGTACCGGTGATGGCCGCGCAGCCGAAGCTCGAGGGTGAGCAGGAGCAGGCAGCACAGCAGCAGGACGCCGGCCAGCATGTTCGCGGCAGGACCGTTGAACGATGAGCGGTACAGGTCGTAGATGGCCGTGGTGAAGGTGGGGAAACGGAGCAGCTGCAGTGCACCGAACTCGGCGAGCGTGTGCAGGGCCACGATCAGCGTCCCGCCCAGCAGGGCCGGGCGGAGCTGGGGCAGCACGACGCGGGCGAACGTGCGCCAGGGGCCGTAGCCGAGGGCCGCAGCCGTCTCCTCCAGGGCGGGGTCCAGTCCGCGCAGCATCGCCGCGACCGGCAGGTAGACCAGGGGGTAGTAGGAGAGCCTGACGATCAGGAGGGCGCCGGCATACCCCTCGACCCTGGCCGTCAGGGAGACCCAGCCGAAGCTGTTGACGAAGGCCGGCACGGCCAGCGGCGCCACGAGCAGGACGTTCCAGACGCGCCGGCCGGGCAGCGTGGTGCGTTCGACCAGCCATGCGGCGCCGGTGCCGAACACGGCGGTCAGCCCGACGCAACCGGCGACCAGGAGGCCGGTGTTCCTGAACAGCTCGCCGACCCGCGGGCGCCAGATGAGGGTCACCGCCTCGTCCCAGCCGGTCGAGATCACGTAGCCGACGACGAAGAAGAGCGGGATCAGCGCGACGAGGACGATCAGGGCGGACAGCAGCAACAGCAGGCGTGGGTAGGTCCTGTGCGACCCACCCACCCCGGCTCTGCGCAAGGAACCCAGCAGCGTCAGAGCAGGCCCGCCTGCTGCATCAGGTCGACGACCTTGGGGCCGTTGAGCGTGGCCACGTTGACGGTCGGCGGGTTGAGCTCATTCAGGGGCTTGAGCACCTTGTTGGCCTTGGCCCCGTTGCCGATCGGGTACTCCAGCGCCTTGCTGTCTGCCAGGACCTTCTGGCCGGCGGCACCGTTGAGGTACCTGACCAGCTGCTGGGCCTCGGACTGGTGCTTGCCGGACTTGAGCACGCCGGCGCCGGAGGTGCTGAGAAAGGCGCCGGGATCCTGGTTGCCGAAGTACATCTGCTTCACGTTCCTGGAGTTCGCCCCGGACTCGGCCTGGTCCTTGAACCAGTAGTAGTGGTAGATCACTCCGCTGCTGACCTCGCCGGCGTTGACGGCCTTCAGGACGGCGCCGTTGCCCGAGTAGACCTTGGCGTTCGTCTTGAGGCCCTTCAGCCAGGCGACCGTGGCCGGCTCGCCCTTGAGCGCGAGCACCGCGCTGACGATGGCCTGGAAGTCCGCTCCGGCCGGGGAGATCCCCACCTTGCCCTTCCACGCCGGCTTGGCCAGATCCATGATCGAGGCCGGAAGGTCGGCCGCCTTGAGCTGCGTTTGGTTGTAGGCGAACACGGTCGAGCGAGCCGCGAAGCCCACCCAGTCCTTGTCGGCGGGCGCGAACTGGGCCGGGACCTGGGCCAGCGTGGCCTTGTCGACCTTGGCGAACAGGCCCTTGCTGTCGACCAGGGTCATCGCCGGGGAGTTCTCGGTCACGAAGACGTCCGCCGGTGAGGCCTCGCCCTCCTGGACGAGCTGGTTGCCGAACTCGAAGTCCTCACCGTTGCGCATGTTGACCTTGATGCCGGTCGCCTTGGTGAAGTCGGCGACCATGAGCTTCATGAGGTCCTCGTGCTGGGCGTTGTACAGCGTCAGCGTGGCCCGCCCTGACGAGTCGCCGGATCCCTTGCCCTCATCGGCCGAGCTGCTCGAACCGCCGCAGGCCGTGACGCCGAACAGCACCGCAACCAGCCCGGCAGCCAGCCCGACTTCAGAGATCGCACGCCCAGTGAACCGAAACCGCATTCCATCCCCCTGCATTCTGTGGTGATAAGTAAGGTAAGGCTTACCTTACCAGAATGGGAGGCTGAGGCCTCATCCGCGAGTCCAGCCCCTGAGCCTGCCGAAGCCCGCAGCCAGCGCCAGAAGTGTTGCGCGGGTTCGTCGCCACGCTCCTGCGCACCCGCACCAGTTCACGCCGTTTGTCGCCGGGTCCTGACAGATGAGGGGTATGCAGACGGGAGCGCGGTGATCAGCCGGCGTCGACGGCCTTGATCGTCACCGGGACGTCGGCCCGGTGTAGAGCTCCGGCACCCAGGCTGGTTAGGACGTGTTCGCGCGCGGCACCCTGGCCGGTCCGTCCTAGTCAAGGCGGTCGCCTGCCCGACCAGGGACGGAGCCGATGGTTAGGCCGCCCGTCCGCCCGTCCGCCGTCAGCTCAGGGCAGGCCCGGCAGCCCGGGCAGAGGGGCCGGCAGTGTCGTCGGGGGGACGGGGAGCCTCGGCAGCAGGGGCGGGATCACGATCGGAGCCACGCTGACGGTGAGCGACCCCACCGTCACCGGGGGCAGGACCGCACGCAGGGTACCTCTGACGTTTCCCCCCACTGACCCGCCGGGAGCCACGACCACTGCACCCCCGGTGATGGCTCCCGTCGGCCTGCCCGCCAGCCCGCCACGGGTCGGCAGGGCCGGCGCGGGAAGGCTTCCGGGCGTCAGCGCCGTGGGCAGGCCGGTGACAGGCGCCGACGGTGGCGAGCCCCCTGGCCCGGCACCGCCGAGAGAGGCACACGGCTGGCCGCAGATCGCGATCTTGCCGACCAGCGTGGTCCGGGTCTGCTGGAGCAGCGCCATGAGGTTGTCGACACCGGGCCTGGACGCTGCCGGGACCAGCGGCCGGAGCGCGTTCAGCTGAGGAAGCGCGCGGACCGTGAAGTCCTGGACGGCGATCAGTGCCTGGGGGTTGCCCGTGCGGTCGAACTCACCCAGCAACGCCTGCTGACCCGCGCCGACCGCGTCGTACGCGCTGAGCATCGCCTGGTCCACCGACCCCGGATCGGCCTGTGCCCCGTCACGTTTGACCAGTGCCCCGGCATCACTGATGTGTTCCTGGGCCTGGGACAGCAGAGTCACTCCGCGGTCGAACTCTGAGCCGGCCAGCTGAACCGCCGCGGAGTCGAGCACCTGTTTCACCGGATAGAGCAGGCCGCCGGGCAGGGCCGATCGTGAGCTGCCGCCCAGGACCGCGCCAACCAGCAGGAGCGAGGCAGTGGCCCCGGCGAGCACCCGGGGCAGCCCCCTGCCGATCACCAGGACCCTGGGCCGGGCACCGGATCGGCGTGCCCGGGTGGCCTGTCCGTCGCGCTCCGCCCGACCTGGTGACCCGGCCGGGGCGGGAGGGGTATCGCGGGCGGGCAGGGTCAGTGCCTCAGCCCGTAGCCGGAGCCCGAGCGCGCTGACGAAGTCGGCGCGAGGAGCGAGGGCGGGGGAGGCCAGGGCGGAGATCCGGCGCGCGGTCGCCACGAGGTCGCGGCCCTCCGGGTCGGTGCTCTGGTGGCCCTGAAGGGCACGCTCGAGGAGGTCTGCGCGCCTGTTGCCGAACGGCATACGACGGGCCCTCCTTTCGTCTTCTTCCCGGCGGTTCTGGCGTCCGGGGCGGTTGGATCTGGTGACCTGCTGACGTACCTGCTCTGAGAACGAGCACGTGCTGTCGAAGTTACGTAACGGAAAGCGTGTCGAATCTCATGGCATCTCGCCCTTGAGCTCGCGGTGCAGCGAACGCACCGCGCGTAGCTGGAGCTGCTTGACCGCGCCCTCCGACTTGCCGATCACCAGAGCGGTCTCGGCAAGCGACATGCCCTGGAGGAACCGCAGGACCACACACTCGGCCTGTTCGGGTTTGAGCGTCTTGATCGCCTCGAACAGGCGGGTGTCCCGCAGATGGCTGAGCACCTCGCTCTCGGGGCCGTCAACCCGCCGGTCGGCGTCGATCATGTCGGCAGTGGTGACCTCCAGCCGGAAGCGCGCCGACTTGGCGTTGTCGGTGATCAGGTTGCGGGCGATGGTGACGAACCAGGCCGCGATGTCCTTGCCCTGCCAGGTGAAGGAGTCGATCCGGCGCAGGGCCCGGATGAAGGTCTCGGAGGTGAGGTCCTCAGCCACCTGGGACGAGCCGACCCGCACGTAGATGTACCGGTAGACAAGGTCGACATAGCGTTCGTAGAGCAGCCCGAAGGCCTCGGCGTCCCCGCCCTGGGCGAGCTCGACGAGGGCGACGACGCGTTCCAGGTCGGCCGGCGGGCCGGCTGCAGGCTGATCCGGGGAGCCCGGGCCCCCGGGTGCGGCGTTCCGCGTGGCGGTGCCATCGGCGACCGACAGCGCCACCTCGATTGCCTCAGCGAGGGTGTCCAGGAACACCCGGGTGGCCTGCCCGAGACCGTGACCGGCCCACGGATGATCGGCCCCGGGGTGGCCGGAGACGGCAGGGACACGCACCCCGCCGGCAGTCAGTCCAGCCGCATGACGAAACGGCGTCGCCGAAGTAGCGCCACCGATGCGTTCACGCCACCCGATACTGACCTCCCTGTGTAAACGGACCCTCCGGGTGCGGACAAGTCTCCTTGAGTATGCGGGATCTTCCCCCGAAGGCGACCAGATCGTCTCAGATACGTAACCTGCCGGTCCTTCGCTCGTTCTCTATGAAATGCGGAACCGACCAGGACGTGAGGTGGAGCAATGGGTGTCGAGATCAGGGTCGAGGGCCTGACCAAGTCGTTCGGGTCGCAGGTGATCTGGAAGGACGTGACCCTGACCCTGCCGGCCGGCGAGATCTCGGTCATGCTCGGCCCGTCCGGGACCGGCAAGTCCGTCTTCCTCAAGACCCTGGTCGGCCTGCTCAAGCCCGAGCAGGGCTCCATCTGGATCAATGACCGGGACCTCACCAGGTTGCGCGAACACGACCTCTACGAGGTGCGCAAGCTCTTCGGCGTGCTCTTTCAGGACGGCGCGCTGTTCGGGTCGATGAACCTCTACGACAACATCGCCTTCCCCCTGCGTGAGCACACGAAGAAGACCGAGGCCGCGATCAGGACGATCGTCGGCGAGAAGATCGAGCTGGTAGGGCTGCAGGGCTCCGAGGCCAAGCTCCCGGGCGAGATCTCCGGCGGGATGCGCAAGCGCGCCGGCCTGGCCCGCGCCCTGGTGCTCGACCCCGAGATCATCCTCTTCGACGAGCCGGACTCGGGCCTCGACCCGGTTCGGACCAGCTACCTCAACCAGCTGATCGTCGATCTCAACGCCCAGATTCAGGCGACGTTCCTGATCGTCACCCACGACATCAACACGGCGCGCACGGTGCCCGACAACATCGGGCTGCTCTACCACAAGCACCTGGCCATGTTCGGGCCGCGCGAGATGCTGCTCTCCAGCGAGGAGCCCGTGGTCCGCCAGTTCCTCAATGCCCAGCGGATCGGCCCGATCGGCATGTCGGAGGAGAAGGACGCCGACGAGCTCGCCGCTGAGTCGGGGCAGGAGCTGCCACCCCTGCCACCCATCCCGCTCCAGCTGGAGACGAGCACCGGACTCGTCCGGCCGTCGGCCCGTCCGGCAGGCGACTGGGGTCGCGCGAACGGCGTGACCCCGCCTCCGGGGTCCTTCCAGTCCGCCAACCTCGCAGGCTCAGGGGCGCACCCGTGAGCCTGCTCGGAGGTGCCACCGGGACCCTCAGACAGGCGGGTTCGCTGTTCGCGTTCGCCCTCGACGTTCTGCGGGCGCTGCCGCGGCGACCGTTCCAGGGCAAGGAGTTCATCCAGCAGTCCTGGTTCGTCGCCAGCGTCACGATCCTGCCGACCACGCTGGTATCGATCCCGTTCGGGGCCGTCATCGCCCTCCAGCTCGGCACCCTCACCCGCCAGCTCGGCGCCCAGTCCTACACCGGCGCCGCGAGCGTCCTGGCGGTGATCCGCGAGGCGTCTCCCATCGTGACCGCGCTGCTCATCGCCGGCGCCGGCGGCTCGGCGATCTGCGCAGACCTCGGCTCGCGCAAGATCCGCGAGGAGATCGACGCGATGGAGGTCCTCGGGATCAGCCCGATCCAGCGCCTGGTCGTCCCCCGGGTGCTCGCCATGATGCTGGTCGCCGTCCTGCTCAACGGCCTGGTCTCGGTGGTCGGCGTGTGCGGCGGCTACTTCTTCAACGTGATCATCCAGGGCGGCACGCCGGGGGCCTACATCGCCTCGTTCACCGCGCTGGCCCAGATTCCCGACCTGTGGGCCGGCGAGATCAAGGCCCTCATCTTCGGGGTCATCGCGGCGGTGGTGGCCGCGTACAAGGGCCTCAACGCCGGCGGCGGTCCGAAGGGTGTCGGGGACGCGGTCAACCAGAGCGTGGTCTTCACCTTCATGTTGCTGTTCGTCGTCAACTTCGTAGCCACCGCCGTGTACTTCCAAGTCGTTCCGGGGAAGATATGACCACGCTAAGGACCCACCTCAAGACAGCGGCCGGCCGGCCGGTCACTGCCCTCGACGAGCTCGGCGGCCAGCTGCGCTTCTACGTGCGCTCGCTTGCCTGGAGCGGGCGGACGCTGCGCCGATACAAGAAGGAGATCATCCGGCTGCTGGCCGAGGTGAGCCTGGGCACCGGCGCCCTCTCCGTGATCGGCGGCACCGTCGGCGTGATCACGTTCCTGGCGTTCTTCACCGGCACCGAGGTCGGCCTGCAGGGCTACTCCTCCCTCAACCAGCTGGGCACTGGCGCCTTCACCGGCTTCATCTCCGCCTATCTCAACACCCGTGAGATCGCGCCACTGGTCGCCGGCCTCGCGCTCGCTGCCACGGTTGGCTGCGGGTTCACCGCACAGCTGGGTGCGATGCGGATCAGCGAGGAGGTCGACGCCCTCGAGGTCATGGGTATCCCGAGCCTCCCGTTCCTGGTCACCACCCGGATGATCGCCGGGTTCGTCGCGGCCATGCCGCTCTACGTCCTGGGCCTGCTGTCCTCCTACGCGGCGACCAGGTTCATCAGCACGAGCTACTTCGGGCAGTCCGAGGGGACGTACGACCACTACTTCCACCTGTTCCTGCCGCCGATCGACATCTTCTGGTCCTTCGTGAAGGTGATGGTCTTCGCAGTCGTGATCATCCTGATCCACTGCTACTACGGCTACACGGCCTCCGGTGGTCCGGCGGGGGTGGGCGAGGCCGTCGGCAAGGCGATCCGTACCTCGATCGTGGCCATCAACATCGTCGACTTCTTCTTCAGCCTGGCGGTCTGGGGCGCCACCACCACGGTCCGGATTGCGGGCTAGGTCATGATCGGTCCCAGCCGCGGTGCCATCTCCCGGGTCAGCAACTACACCTATGGCGTGACCTTCCTCCTGGCGGTTGTGCTCCTGGTCGGGTTCGCCATCGCGTCCTTCCAGAAGAAGTTCACCCCGGTCGTGATGGTCACGCTCAAGGCCGAACGAATCGGCAACCAGCTCCAGAAAGCCTCCGACGTCAAGATCCGTGGACTCATCGTCGGTGAGGTCCGGTCCATCACGAGCACGGGAAGCGGGGCCAGCATCGAGATGGCACTGCAGCCCGACCAGGTGGCCGGCATCCCGGTCAACGTGTCGGCCCGGATCCTGCCCAAGACCCTGTTCGGCGAGCGCTACGTCGACCTGGTCATCCCGACAGCCCCCTCCGCCACAGCACTCACCGCGGGTGACACCATCAGCCAGGACCGCACCACCGTCGCCATCGAGCTCGAGCAGGTCTTCGACAACCTGCTCCCGCTCCTGCGCACGGTCAAACCCGAGAAGCTCTCGGCCACCCTCAACGCGCTGGCCACCGCGCTCGAGGGCCGTGGCACCCAGCTCGGCAACAACCTCGTTCGGGCAGACAAGTACTTCGCGGCCATCAACCCCACGATGCCGACCATCCAGGCAGACATCAGCAAGCTGGCCGACGTGGCCTCGACCTACGCCGCCGCCACCCCTGACCTCCTGCGGATGCTGAAGGCGCTGACCACCACCAACGCGACCATCGTGGCGAAGCAGAACGCCCTGGCCGGGTTCCTCGCCGGTACCGCGGGGTTCGCGAACACCGCGACAGGGTTCCTGAACACCAACGGCGACCGCATCATCGAGGTCGGTCAGGTGCAGCGCCCCACCCTTGCCCTCGCGGCCCGCTACGCCCCGGAGTACCCCTGCTTCGCCGCAGGCCTGGCGAACTGGATCCCCCGTGCCACCCAGATGTTCAGCAACCACACGTTCCACATCACCCTCGAGGTGGTCAAACCCCGGGCGCCCTACCGTCCCGGGGAGGAGCCGGCCTGGGGTGAGCAGCGCGGCCCGGGGTGCATGGGTCTGCCCAGTCCGGGCTACACCCAGGCGCACCCCAAGCCCGGGGTGCCCTTCGCCGACGGCACAGGCGGCTCCGGCAACCAGTCGCCCGGAGCCTTTCCCGGCGGGGCCTCAGCGCTGCCGTCCTCCTTCTCCTCGGCAGGCGCCTCCGGAATTCCGGGCGCCGACTCGGGCCTGGCCGGAACCGCAGACGAACAACGGGTGATCGCCGCCCTGTTCGCCCAGAACGACGCGGACGCCCACCCGTCCGCGATCACCACCCTGCTGGCCGGTCCGGTCCTTCGCGGGATGACGGTGAACCAGTCGTGAAAACCACCTCGAGCCTGATCAAGCTGGTCATCTTCGCGTTCGTCACCCTCGTGACGTTCGGGACGCTGGCGGCCACCATCGCCAACATCTCCTTCGGTGACCGCTCCACCTACAAAGCGGTCTTCAGCGACGTCACCGGTCTGGCCAAGGGACAGGATGTGCGCATCGCCGGCGTCCGCGTGGGAGAGGTCTCCGCCATCGACGTCTACAAGGACCGCACCAGCGCCGTCGTGGAGTTCCGGGTGGCCAGAACCAGCGTGCTGACCCGGGGCACCCTCGCCACCATCAAGTACCGCAACCTGGTCGGCGAGCGCTACCTGGCCCTGAGCCAGGGACCCGGGCCGGCCACCGCCCTGCGCGACGGTGACATTCTCGCCCGGGACCACACCCAGTCCGCGCTGGACCTGACCGTGTTGTTCAACGGTTTCAAGCCCCTCTTCGCGGCGCTCTCACCCAAGGACGTCAACGAGCTCTCCGGCGAGATCATCTCCGTCCTGCAGGGCGAGGGCGGCAACGTCAACTCGCTGCTGTCCCGGACCGCGTCCCTGACGTCGACCCTTGCCGATCGCGACCAGGTCATCGGTCGCACCATCACGAACCTCAACACCGTGCTCGGGACGGTCGACGCGCACGACAAGGCTCTGGGGGACCTGCTGGACCAGCTCCAGCGCTTCGTCTCGGGCCTGGCCGGTGACCGGGCCGCCATCGGCTCGTCGCTGACCAACATCAACAACGTTGCCGGGGAGACCGCGGACCTGCTCACCAAGGGGCGCCCGCCGATCAAGGCGGACGTGGCCAGGCTCGGGACCCTGACCGCCCTGCTGAACAAGCCGGCAAACACCGCAGCCTTCGAGAAGTTCCTCTCGACGAGTCCGGGCAAGCTCGAGACGCTCACCCGCACGGCGACCTACGGCTCCTGGTTCAACTTCTACCTGTGCCGCATGGACGGCCAGGTGGTCCTGCCCACCGGCGCGACCACCTCACCGTCGTATGCCGTGACGTCCGCGAGGTGCAAATGATCCCCTTCCGTGAAAGAAACCCCCTCCCGATCGGTGCTATCGGCCTGGGCCTGATCGGCCTGCTGCTGTTCGGTGCCTTCAACGCCCAGAATCTGCCGTTGATCGGCAGCGGGGACTCCTACCACGCGGCCTTCACCGAGGCCGGCGGCATCCGCAAGGACGACGACGTCCGGATCGCGGGTGTCCGGGTTGGCAAGGTGACCGGGATCGAGCTCGACGGCTCGCACGTGCGAGTCGACTTCAAGATCAGCGCCGATGCCGCGTTCGGACCACAGACCGGAGCCTCGATCCGGATGAAGACCCTGCTCGGGCAGAAGTATGTGGCGCTCGAGCCCAAGGGTGCCGGGCAGCTGCCGACGGACTCCGAGATCCCGCTGGCGCGCACCGTCTCGTCGTACGACATCGTCAACGCGTTCGCCGACCTGACGACCACGACCGAGCGGATCGACACCGGCCAGCTGGCGGGGTCGCTGGATGTGATGGCCACCGAGTTCCGGGACAGCCCCGCCCACGTGAAGTCGGCGCTCAGCGGGCTCTCCCGCCTCTCGAAGACCATCGCCTCCCGCGATGTCGAGCTGCGCGCCCTGCTGGCCCGGGCCAACAGCGTCAGCGGGACGGTGGCCTCCCGAAACGACACGACGGCCAAGCTCATCAAGGACGCAGACCTGCTGCTCGTCGAGCTGGAGGCCCGGCGCGCTGCGATCCACACCCTGTTCACCAACACCTCGGCTCTGGCCGTTCAGCTCACCGGCCTGGTCCGGGACAACCGCGCGGCGCTGAAGCCGGCGCTGGATCAGCTGACGACGGTTTTGGCCGTGCTGACCAAGCACGAGAAGGACCTCGACAAGACGATCGCACGACTGGCGCCGTTCACCCGGGTGTACGCCAACACGCTCAGCAACGGACGCTGGTTCGACACCTACGTCTCCAACCTCACGGTCCCGGTGGGGGTGCTCAAGCCATGAAGACTCCCAACCCGATGAAGTCGATCAACCGGCTGGCTGTCAGGATCGTCGGTGCGCAGGCCCGCCGGGCCGGACCCCGGACCATCACGGTCCTCGGCAGGGTGCTGGCGGCGGCGGTCGTGGTGGCCGTGATCGCCGCGGCCTTCGTGGTCTGGCCGCGCACGGAGAAGATGCACGCCACGGGGATCTTCGCCCGTGCGGTCGGCCTCTACCCCGGTTCCGACGTGCGGGTCCTCGGCGTGCCGATCGGCACCGTCACGTCCGTGACCCCCCAGGGCGACCGGGTGGCGGTGGGGTTCGAGTACGACGGCGAGATCAAGGTTCCGGCCGCAGCCAAGGCAGCAGTCGTGGCCCCGTCGCTGGTCAGCGATCGCTACGTCCAGCTGCTGCCGGCGTACACCTCGGGGCCCGTCATGAAGGCCGGGGCAACCATTGGCCTGGACCGCACCGCGGTCCCGGTCGAGCTGGACCGGGTCTCCCAGAGCCTGAACGACCTGATGGTCGCCCTTGGTCCCGAGGGCGCGAACAAGAAGGGCGCGCTGTCCCGGCTGCTCGACACCGGTGCCCGGAACCTGAAGGGCCAGGGGGGCGCGATCCACGACACCAACCATGACCTGTCGCTGGCCCTGCAGACCCTGTCCGGAGGCAAGAACGACCTGTTCTCCACCGTCAAGAACCTGCAGTCCTTCACCAGCACCCTGGCCACGAACGACACCCAGGTGCGCAGGCTCAACGCCGACCTCGCCAGCGTCTCCGACCAGCTCGCCGGGGAGCGGGGCGATCTGGCGGCCGCGCTGAAGAACCTGGCGATCGCCCTGGACGAGACATCGACGTTCGTGCACGACAACAGGGCCGTTCTGAGAACCAACGTCGACCAGCTCACCAGCGTGACGACCACGATCGCCGCGCAGCGCGACGCCCTGGCCGAGTCCCTGACGAATGCTCCGGTCGCGGTCAGCAACCTCCAGAACGCCTACAACCCGGCCAGCGGAACGCTGGACACCCGCAACAACGCCGCTCAGCTCAGCGACCCGGGCCTGCTGCTGTGCGCTCTCATCAACGGGCCGACCAACACCGGGAACACGGACCTGTGCAAGAACCTCCGGACGCTGTTGAAAGGGCCCCGATGAACCGCCGAGCAGGTATGCCGCGTCGCGGCCCGACAGCCTTGTCAGTCACCGCCGCGTTCGTCCTGACGATGTCATTGACCGCCTGCCAGGGCGTCTACGACCTGCCCCTTCCCGGCGGGGCCGCCGCCGGCGGTGACGTCTACCGGGTGACCGCGGAGTTCGCCGACGTGCTCGATCTGGTGCCACAGTCGTCGGTCAAGGTGGACCAGGTCACCGTGGGCACCGTCGAGAAGATCGAGCTCAACGGCTGGACGGCCAGGGTCACGGTGCGCCTGCCGAAGTCGGTCAAGCTGCCCGACAACGCCGTAGCCGAGCTGAAGCAGACCTCGCTGCTCGGTGAGAAGTACGTCCAGCTCGAGCGGCCGACCCGGGTCGCGCCGACGGGTGCGCTCAGCAACGGCGACAATATCCCGCTGGCCAGCACGGGCCGTAACACCGAGGTGGAGGAGGTCCTCAGCGCGCTGTCCCTGCTGCTCAACGGCGGCGGCGTCGCACAGCTCAAAACGATCCAGTCCGAGCTCTCCAACGCACTGGGGGGCAACGAGACCCAGATCCGCGACCTGATCGTCCAGCTCGACACCTTCGTGGGCGGGCTCGAGAAGCAGAAGGCCGAGATCGTCCGGGCGATAGACGGCATCGCCGTGCTGTCCGCCAGGATCGCCGCGCGCAAGGACGACCTGGCGGCTGCCCTGGAGGCGCTGCCCAAGGGGCTCAAGGTGCTGGCCGACCAGCGAAAGCAGCTGACCGCGATGCTGACGGCGCTGAGCCGTCTGGGTGCGGTGGGGACCAAGGTCATCACGGCAACCAAGGCGGACACCCTGGCCAACCTCCGGGCCCTGGCTCCGGTGCTGGGCAAGCTCGCCAGCGCCGGGGACAACCTCCCCAAGTCGTTCCAGCTGCTGCTCACCTACCCGTTCCCGGACGAGGCGATGAACACCATGAAGGGCGACTACACGAACCTCTATGCCACGGCCGACCTCGACCTGCGCCACGTGGCCGCGAACCTCGGCCAGCCAGCGCTGCCGGGGGTGCCCAGCCTGCCGAAGCTGCCGACCCTGCCGCTGCCGCCGCTGCCGAAACCGGTCGTCCCTCCAGTCCTGCCGATCGGTCCGAAGCCGGCCCCCTCGACCTGCGCCGGCCTTCTGTGTCTCGGCATGGGTGGTCAGCCGTCGTGGCAGGCGTCCGGCTCCACGGACCAGACCGGGGGCGGGGGCGGGTACTCCCCGGACTCCGCAGGCTCCTGGATGTCCCTCCTGCGAACGGGCGGTGCCTCGTGATCCGGCGGGCGACCAGAGTCCAGCTCCTGGTGTTCGCGCTGATCACGCTGTCGGCCGTCTCGGTGCTGTCAGCCCGCTTCGTCGGGCTGACCGACCGAGTCATGGGCGGCACGTATCTGGTCTCCGCTGACTTCGCCGACTCCGGCGGCATCTTCACCGGCTCCGAGGCGACCTACCGCGGGGTCACCGTCGGGAAGGTCGAGGCCCTGCAGCTGAAGAAGGGCGGGGTCCTGGTGAAGGTGCGGTTCAACCGCGGGACCGAGATCCCCAGGGACACCATCGCAGTGGTCGAGAACCGCTCCGCGGTCGGCGAGCAGTACATCGACTTCCAGCCCAGGACGAGCCATGGACCGATGCTGGTCGCCGGCTCGGTCGTGGCGCGCGCCGACACCCGTTCACCGGTGCGGATCGACAACCTGCTGCTGCACCTGGACCAGACCGTGAACTCGGTGGACCGCCGGCAGCTCGGCGTGGTGGTCGACGAGCTGGGCACCGCGTTCGCCGGCGGAGGCACGGACCTGAAACGGCTGCTGGACTCCGGCGACGCCCTCACCAGGGCCGCCACCGCAGCACTGCCGCAGACGATCAAGCTGATCAACGACGGCAAGGTCGTCCTGGACACCCAGAAGGCCACGTCCGGCAACATCAAGGACCTCTCCAGGAACTTCGCCGATCTCTCCGAGACCCTCAAGGGCAGCGATGCCGACCTCCGCCTGGTCCTTGACCGCGGGGTGGTTGCCTCCAGGGAGCTCGACGGCCTGATCAAGGACAACCAGGGCTCGCTGGCCACGCTGCTGACGAACTTCATCACCATCGGCCGGGTCACCACCGCGCACGTCGACGGGCTCGAGCAGCTGCTGGTCACCTACCCCGATGTCGTGGCCGGCGGCTACACGGTGGTGCCCGGTGACGGCACGGCGCACTTCGGACTGGTGCTCAACGTCGACAACCCCAAGGCCTGCACGGCCGGCTACGGCGGCACCCGGCGAATCGGTCCCGACCAGACCAGGAAGCTTCCGCCGGTGAACTCGGGCGCGCGCTGCACCCTCTCGCGAGGGTCCACCTCAGCGGTCCGGGGAGCGCAGAACGCCCCCTCGAGCATGCACGGAGCCGGCTCGTCATACCCGATGGCGATGTCCGGGATGCCGGTTCCCCTGGGCAACCGGTCCATGACCAGCGACGGACCCGACTCACAGCCTCTGATCTCCGTGCCGACCGCGCCCGAGGGTGCAACCGGCACTGCCCAGTGGATCTGGCTCATGACAGGAGCGACCCAATGAGAAACCTGAAGAGAGACCCGATGAAGGACCTGATGAAGGACCCGAGCAAAGACCCTGGGACGACTGTGGAGACCGATCTTCCCCCTGCTCCGCAGACGTCTCCCCAGGCAACTCCACAGACGTCTCCGCAGGCAACTCCGCTGACGACCCGGCTGAGGGCGCGGCTGACACCGCTTCTGGCCCTTGCCGTGGCGGCTGTCCTGCTGCTGGCCGCTGGCGTGATCGGGGTGACCAAGGCACGGCCGTACTACGCGGCCCGGGATCGCGCGGAGCAGGGCGCGGCAGCCCTGGCCGCCGGCAGGCAGCTCGCCGTCAACTTCGTGACCATGGACTACCGGACGTTCGACTCGTACGGCGCTCAGGTGCTGAGCGGCGCATCGGGGTCCTTCCACACCGACTACGCGGCCAAGCTGACCGACCTGAAGAAGGTGGTCGTCGCGAACAAGACACGCTCCTCGGTGAAGCAGGTCGAGGCGGGTCTGGTGTCCTCCGATGCGGATTCAGCCGAGGTCATCGTGGGTCTGGTGGCACCCACGTCCAACACCGCCACTCCCAAGTCCGTCGACAAGACCTACCGGCTTCGCCTGAACCTGCATCGGACGTCCGATGCCAACACACCCTGGAAGGTGATCAGCCTTGAATTCGTCGGCTAACCGCAACAGAACACGCCTTCGCCTGGCCGGGGAGCGCAGGCGGCCACGGACGGCTGGCACCAGGCCGGTCGACACCAGGACGGTCGACACCAAGCCGGTCAGCGTCAAGCCAGCCAGCATCAAGCCAGCTAGCGTCAAGCCGGTTGAGACCAAGCCGGCTGAGACCAGGCCAGCTGATACCAAGCCAGCTGATACCAAGCCAGCTGATACCAAGCCGCTCAGCGCCAGGCCGTTTGACGCCAGGCTGGCCATCAGCCACCGCCCGCCGGGCGCGAGACTGCCGGATCTGCCGACGACGTACACGGCCACAGCGCCGGCCGGAGAGCGGGTCGCGGGATCCGCCCGAGGCCCTGGCTGGATGGTCGCCGGCCTGGCACTGCTGCTGGCCACAGGGGCCCTGGTGACGTCGCTGGTCATCTGGCGAGCCGCCGAGGACCGGCAGACCCAGGCGAGCGCCCAGGCGGCGGCCGCGTCGGCCGGGAAGGCAATCACCGAGAAGATGCTGGGATACGACTACAAGACCTTCGACCAGCACACCACCGAGGTCAGCGGTCTGCTGACCGGGAGCTTCCGGAACGAGTTCGTCCGGGCGGCGAGCACGGTGGTCAAGCCGCTCGCGGTCGGGAACCAGGCCGTGGTGGTCGCCCAGGTCAGCAAGGTCTCGGTGATGAGCCCCCGTGATCAGGCCGACGTCAAGATCCTCGTGTTCGTCGACCAGCGCACGACCTCGGCGAAGCTCAAGCGCCCGCAGATCGACCAGAATCGCGTCATGCTCACCATGTCGCAGGTCGACGGTCGGTGGCTGGTCTCCAGGGTCGAGGCCTTCTAGAGCAGGCTGCCGGGCACCCTGACCGCTACGCCCAGATGTTCGGCTAGTCAAATCGGAGGCTTGCGCTTTGTTACCTGTCGGTAGCATTATGGATGTTACCCGCCAGTAATGGCGGGCGATGGCGGCCACACGGCCTCAACCCCGAGCACGGAGGACCCCCCAGATGGGCCATTACAAGAGCAACGTCCGCGACCTCGAGTTCAACTTGTTCGAGGTCTTCAACCGCCAGGAGATCCTGGGCGCCGGTCCCTACTCCGACGTGGACCAGGACACTGCCCGCGAGATCCTGCATGAGGTCGGTCGCCTGGCCGAGAACGAGCTGGCCGAGAGCCTGCTCGACTCCGACCGCAACCCGCCGGTGTTCGACCCGGCCACGAACTCGGTCGCCATGCCCGCGGCCTTCACCAAGTCGTACAAGGCCTACCTCGACGCCGGATGGTGGCGCCTGGACGTCCCCGCCGAGCTCGGCGGCACGGTCATCCCGCCGTCGCTGCGCTGGGCCGTCGCGGAGCTGATCCTGGGCTCGAACCCGGCCGTGCACATGTACTCCGCCGGCTTCGGCTTCTCCAAGATCCTCTACCACCTGGGCAACGACGACCAGAAGAAGATGGCCCACCACATCGTCGACAACCAGTGGGGCGCCACCATGGTGCTCACCGAGCCCGACGCGGGCTCCGACGTGGGGGCGGGGCGCACCAAGGCCGTCCAGCAGCCCGACGGCACCTGGCACATCACCGGCGTCAAGCGCTTCATCACCTCGGCCGAGGCCGACTTCTTCGACAACGTCGTGCACTTCGTCCTGGCCCGACCCGAGGGTGGCAGCGCCGGCACCAAGGGCCTGTCGCTGTTCGTCGTGCCCAAGTTCCACGTCGACCTCGAGACCGGCGAGCTGGGCGAGCGCAACGGCGCCTACGTCACGAACGTCGAGCACAAGATGGGTCTGAAGGCCTCCACCACCTGCGAGATAACGTTCGGCGACAGGGAGCCCGCCGTGGGCACCCTGCTCGGCGACACCCACGACGGCATCGCGCAGATGTTCAAGATCATCGAGTTCGCCCGGATGATGGTCGGCACCAAGGCGATCGCCACGCTGTCGACCGGCTACCTCAACGCACTGGACTACGCCAAGCAGCGCGTCCAGGGCGCGGACCTGACCCAGATGACGGACAAGCTCGCACCCCGGGTGACCATCACCCACCACCCCGACGTGCGACGTTCCCTGATGCTGCAGAAGGCGTATGCCGAGGGCCTGCGGGCCCTGGTCATCTACACCGCCAGCCAGCAGGATGTCATCGACCAAGCCCAGCTTGCCAGCGGTTCGGACGAGCTCGAGAAGGGCTCTCCCGCCGCGATGGCCAGCCGGGTCAACGACCTGCTGCTGCCGATCGTCAAGGGCGTCGGCTCCGAACGTGCCTGGGTGCTGCTCGGCACCGAGTCCCTGCAGACCCTCGGCGGCTCGGGCTTCCTGCAGGACTACCCGATCGAGCAGTACGTCCGGGACGCCAAGATCGACACGCTCTACGAGGGCACCACCGCCATCCAGGGGCTGGACTTCTTCTTCCGCAAGATCATTCGCGACAAGGGCAAGGCGATAACCCACATCTCGACGCAGATACAGGAGTTCGTCAAGGGTGCAGACGGGGCCAGCGAGTCCCTGGTCGTGGAGCGCGAGCTCCTCGGCAAGGGTCTGGATGACCTTCAGGGCATCCTCGGCTTCATGGTCGGCGAGCTGATGGACTCCGATCCGCGCGCCGGTGACGGCAGCGTGACCAACCTCTACAAGGTCGGCCAGAACACCTCTCGCCTCCTGCTCTGCGCTGGAGACCTGGTCGTGGGCTGGCTGCTGCTGCGTCAGGCCGAGGTCGCCAAGGCTGCCCTGGACGCCGGCACCGCCTCGGCGAAGGACCAGAAGTTCTACGAGGGCAAGGTCGCGGCGGCGTCCTTCTTCGCCCGCACGGTCCTGCCCAAGATCGCCTCCGAGCGCCAGATCGCCGAGGCGACGGACAACTCACTCATGGACGTGTCCGAGGAAGCCTTCTAGGGGGCTGTGTCGAGGATAGGCCAGCCCGACCACCCCGTAGTCAGGCTGGCCCATCCTCGACACACTGGTATCTCGACATAGCGCAGGTCCGTCACTGATGGGGCACGATCGCAGGTGTCCGATCCGTGACGGACCTTCGCTACGTCAACGTGAGTCGTGAGTCGTGGTTCCTGATCGGTGAGCGTCCGGGCGGGAGCCGGCGGTGGGCAGTCACCCGTGGTGAGCCGTGCCATGTGCGCGTCCGAGCGGAAGCCGGCGGTCGCGCAGTACGGGGAAGCTGGCGCGATAGTCCGCGACCGTGCTCATGTCGACCTCGACGCTGAGGACCTGCTCGTCGCTGCCGGCCATGGCCACCACGTCCCCGGTCGGCAGCACGACCTGGCTGTGCCCGCCCATCTGGACGCCGGCATGGGTGCCCGCCGTGTTGCAGGCCACCACGACACACTGGTTTTCGATCGCGCGGGCGTGAGCGAGCAATGTCCAGTGCCGCACGCGGGCCGCAGGCCACGCCGCCGGTATGACGAAGAGCGTGGCGCCGACGTCGAGCTGGGCCCGGTACAGCTCGGGGAACCGCAGGTCGTAGCACGTCGACAGCGCCGCGCGGGCAACCCCGGCAGAACGTGAGGAGTCGGGCACGTCGACCAGCGACAGGTTGTCCCCGGCCTCCATCAGCAGCGGCTCGCCCTGGCCGAAGCCGAACCGGTGGATCTTGCGGTAGGTCGCCGTCAGGGACCCGTCGGCGGCGAAGACCAGCGAGGTGTTCCACAGATTCCTGCCCTCGGGGCCGTGCTCCCCGTCGCCGGGACGCTCGACGATGGACCCCGCGTGCAGCATGACCCCGGCGTCCCTGGCAGCCGCGGCCATCGCCACGGCGACCGGGCCGTCAACGGGCTCCGCTCGCTCGTCCCACTTCTGGTACGAGAACCCGCCGGGTGCCCACAGCTCCGGCAGGACGACGAGGTCGTGGCCCGCCTGGGCGCGGACGAGGCCAGCGACCCGGGTGACCCGGTCAGCGACCGGCTCCGCGTCGTCATACCCCAGCTGGATCACGGCGATGCGCATGTCAGTCTCCAGGTGTCTTTGATGGCGATGGGGTGGACGCCCCGGGTCCGGGTCGCTGCGACAGCGAGCCCAGGTGGGCGTTGTAGGCCCTCAGCTCGGCGTCGTCGTCGCGATCGGCCTGGCGGTCCAGGCGGGTGGTCTCGGCCCTGTCGGATCGCAACCAGGCCAGGGTGACCAGCAGGGCCAGGCTCAGCGTGGGGAGCTCCCCGATCCCCCAGGCGACAGCCCCGCCGGCGCGCTGGTCGGCGAGCAGGTCCACGGTCCACGGCAGGTGAAGACTCTCGAAGAAGGTGGGTGCCAGCAACGTCGTGCCGGTCGTCAGGGCGACGCCGAAGAAGGCATGGAAGGAGATCGTCCCGAAGAGGATGACCAGCAGGAGCGGGGGGGACCAGCGTCTGGGCCCCGGGTCGATCCCCACGAGAACCCACGCGAACAGGTATCCGGCCAGCAGGAAGTGGGTGGTCATCAGGACGTGCCCGGTGTGCGTCCGGAGGGCGAGCTCGAACAACGGCGAGTAGTAGAACACGATCAGGCTGCCGAAGAAGATGACCGCTGCGACGATCGGGTTGCCGATCATCCCGAAGTACCTGGAGTGCACCAGGGCCAGCAGCAGCTCGCGAGGGCCCAGGGTGTTGTCGGGCCGGGGCTTCAGGGTGCGCAGGGCGAGAGTCACCGGGGCCGCGAGCACCATCAGGATCGGAGCCGCCATGGAGACCGTCATGTGCATCACCATGTGCGCCGAGAAGAGGATGCGCCCGTAGACACCCGGCCCCCCGCTGGTGGCCCACACGAAGATCGCCCAGCCCAGAACCCAGCCGACGGTTCGCAGCACCGGCCACGAGTCGCCGCGCTCGCGCATCGTCCGGACACCGAAGAGGTACAGGGTCACGGCCAGCACAGCCACCCCGAGCCACAGCCAGTCGATACGCCACACGGTGAACAGGTCGCTGGTGGACATGGCGAACGGTGGCGCCGGATAGCCGGTCACGGCGGTCACCGGGTCCGTGATCGCGGGGGACATGCCCATCGCCGCCGGTGGCTCGCTGTGTGCCAGTGCGGTCCCGAGACCGAAGGCGGCGCCCATGACGACCATCTCGGCGAGGGCCAGCCGGGCGAAGAGCCGACCTGCCAGCGGGTCCGTGGCGATCCGGTCCACCACCCGCGCGCGCTGCAGCCAGCCGGCAAGCCCCAGCACGACCAGCGCGACGACCTTGAGGATCACCAGCACGCCATAGGCCGACGCCAGGTTGCCGATGGAGCCGACCCGTATCCAGGCGCTGGCCACCCCGGAGACAGCCACGCCGACGAAGCACCACCCGGCCAGGGCTGAGTACCGCCGGACGCTGACCGCGAGGCCTTTCCCGAGCAGAGGGCGCAACATCGCCAGGGCCAGCAGTCCGCCAACCCAGATGACGACCGAGACCAGGTGCAGAGCCATGGAGTTGACCGCCAGCTCATGGCCGGTGACGACAGCGGCGTGTCCGGCCAGGGCCAGCGGGAGTATCGCGAGGATGCTGAGCGCGGCGAGGACGACCATGCCCAGGCGACCCCGGACCACCGCAGCGCCGATCGTCACCACCAGGGCCATCGCGGAGCTGATCGCCGCGACCCGCAGAACCTCGATCTGGAAGATGAACGACTGGAGCTGGGCGCCGAAGGTCGGGTCGCTCAGGGGCGTGTTAGAGATGCTGGCGAACGAGAGGACCAGTCCGGCCATCCCGGCCACCACCCAGACGACACCACTCGCGCAGGCGTACCGTGCGGCGGTGATCCTGCGGGAGGTATGACGCCCCTCCGGGATGATCGTCCCGGCCACCAGGAGCAGGCCCACGGTGCTCGCCGCCGCGAGGTCGTGGATGGCCCGCAGGATCGGCAGTCCCCAGCGGACGAGCACGCCGACGTCCGGCAGTCCGGCGACCGGCGCGGCGAACGCACCTGCGAGCAGACCCGCCGGGATGACCACGGCCACGACCGCCACCGCCGCAAGGATCAGGGGCAGCTTCTCGGTCTGTCGATCTGCGCCCTGTGCCGTGGTCATGCCCACAGCCTAAGTAGGCTCGCCGCATGTCTCCAGATCAGGCAGGACCTCAGCGGCTGCACGACCTCGTCGAAGCCTTCGCCCAGACCACCCGGGCCGTGATCGATCTCGGGCTCGGGTGCAGCGATGACGACTTCGCCCAACCCACCGAGTGCCCCGGATGGACAGTGCACGACCAGATCTCGCACGTCGTCGGCGTGGAGGCCTGGCTGGCCGGACACCGGGACCCGCGGGTAGAGATGCCACCGTACGAACACATCAGGAACGACCTCGGCAAGAAGGTGGAGTATGCCGTTCAGGTGCGTCGGGGGCGCACGAGCGCGGAGGTCGTCGCCGAGCTCGAGGACGTTCTGGCACAACGGCTCTCGACGCTGCGCGACCCCATGCTGACGGATACCGGCATGATCGCCGGACCGTTCGGTCCCGACCAGGCGGTGACCGTGCTGATGCTGCGCACGTTCGACGTCTGGGCACACGAGCAGGACATCCGCAGCGCCCTGGGCAGACCAGGAAATCTGGACTCCCCGGCCGCGTCGGTGTTCGTGAGCACGGTCATGACGCAGCTGCCCAGGCTGATCGCCCGGGGCGCCGCACTCGAGCCCGGGCACCCGGTCGTCATCGACGTGACCGGCTCTGACTCGGCTGTGGGGGCCCGGCTGGGCGTTCGGGTCGAGCCGGACGAACAGGGCCGGGCCCGCGGCTATGTCTTGTCCGGCGAGCCTGCGGCTGGTTCGGCGACCACGATCAGCCTGTCCACCGAGGCGTTCACCCGGCGGGCCGCCGGCCGGCGGCCGGTGAGCGACACGGCATACGAGGTGGACGGCGACGAGACGATCGCCCGACGCGTGCTGGAGGCCCTGGTCGTCACCCACTGACCGGCGGGCCGGCTGCCTGTCGCCACTCACTTGCTTGCGTCATGCAACTTGTTCGTGATAGTTGTATGTCGCAAGCAAGTTCTCGGCGACTCTGGAGACACGATGGCGATCAGCCTCGACACCGCGACCCGGCTCAACATGGATCTGGTCCGCGTCATCAAGATGTTCCACTCCATGCGCCAGCACGCCCCCAAGGTGCACCCGGGAGTTGAGCCTGCGTCCTACCCCATCCTGTTCAACCTCATCAAGGAGCCTCAGCGGGTGTCCCTGCTGGCCGAGCACGTCTACTCGGACGTCTCCACGGTGAGCCGCCAGGTGACCACCCTGGTCTCCCACGGGCTGCTCGAGAAGGTGCCCGACCCGCACGACGGCCGGGCCTGCATGGTCTCGCTCAGCGCCGACGGCGCAGCATTCGTGGACCGTCTCAAGGCCAGCCGCGGCGAATGGTTCCGCCAGCTGATGAAGGACTGGGAGCCAGCAGACGCAGCAGCTTTCGGCGACTACCTCGAGCGGTTCGCCACGTCCGTCGAGACGTCCATGTCCACGCCCTTCGAGGCACCCATGACCACCACCCCGGAGGTATCCCCGTAATGGCCACCGCAACCGCCCCGGCGCCACCCACCGGCGCAGGACTCAGCCACCGACAGATCCTGACCATCATGGCCGGCCTGATGATGGGGATGTTCCTGGCCGCGCTCGACCAGACCATCGTCTCCTCGGCCATGCGCGTCATCGCCGACGACCTGCACAACCTCTCCGGTCAGGCCTGGGTCATCACCGCCTACCTGATCACCTCGACGATCGTGACGCCCCTGTACGGCAAGCTCTCGGACATCTACGGCCGCAAGCCCTTCTTCACCGCGGCGATCGTCATCTTCCTGTTCGGCTCGATCCTGTGCACCTTCGCCACCTCGATGCCGATGCTGGCAAGCTTCCGCGCCGTCCAGGGCCTGGGTGCCGGTGGCCTCTTCTCGCTGGCTCTGGCCATCATCGGCGACATCGTGCCGCCGCGTGAGCGCGCCAAGTACCAGGGCTACTTCCTCGCGGTCTTCGGCACCTCGAGCGTCCTGGGTCCGGTCGTCGGCGGCTTCTTCGCCGGACAGGCCACGATCCTGGGCATCACCGGCTGGCGCTGGGTCTTCCTGGTCAACATACCGATCGGCATCGTGGCGCTGTTCGTGGTCAGCCGCACGCTGCACCTGCGGCACACCCGGCTGGACCACCGCATCGACTTCGGTGGCGCCGCCGCGCTGACCATCGGGCTCGTCCCGCTGCTCCTGGTGGCCGAACAGGGCCGGGAGTGGGGCTGGACCTCCGGTCCGTCCATGCTCTGCTACGGCATCGGGCTGATCGGCGCCATCGCCTTCTTCCTCATCGAGCGGGCGATGGGCGCCGAGGCTCTGCTGCCGCTGAGCCTGTTCACCAACAAGACAGTGGGCGTCGCCTCCATCGCCTCGGTCGTCCTGGGCATGGGCATGTTCGGAGGGCTGGCCTGCCTGCCGCTCTACCTGCAGATCGTCAAGGGCGCCACCCCGACCAGCGCCGGCCTGATGCTCCTGCCGATGACTCTGGGCATGATGAGCGGCTCGATCATCTCGGGTCAGCTCATCTCCAGGACCGGCCGGTACCGGCAGTTCCCGATCATCGGCAGCGGGCTGCTCGTCCTCTCGCTCTTCGGGTTCCACTACGTCGGAGCCGACACCCCGTTGTGGCAGACGATGATCCTGATGCTGTTCTTCGGACTCGGCCTCGGTGGCAACATGCAGCCACTGACCCTGGCCGTGCAGAACGCCGTATCCCCGCGCGACATCGGCGTGGCCACCTCGTCGGCGACGTTCACCCGTCAGATCGGCGGCACCCTGGGCACCGCCATCTTCCTGTCGATCCTCTTCACGGCGGTGCCGAACCGCATCGCGACGGCCTTCGCCAGCATCGCGCCCACCCCGGAGTTTCAGGCTGCCCTCAAGAACCCCCAGGCCCCGACAGGTGACCAGAGCGCCAACACCGCCTTCATCCAGGGTCTGCAACAGGCCAAGGCCGGAGGCGGTGGCGGAGCGGTCAACCCGCTCAGCGACTCGTCGTTCATCCAGCAGCTGGACCCACGCCTCGCGAAGCCGTTCCTGGTCGGGTTCTCCCAGTCGATGGACCTGGTCTTCCTGATCGGCTCCGCTGTCATGGTCCTCGCGTTCATCGTCGTGTGGTTCCTGCCGCACGTCGAGCTCCGCAGCGGTTCGTCCTATGAGCACCGCGGCCACCAGGACGCAGCCGACGCCGCAGCGACCACCGACGGAGACACCCCTGCCCTCGAGGGCGCCGCGGCGACCGCGGGGCAGGAGGGCGCGGTGACCACAGAGGGGGCTGTCGCGCTACCGACCCCCTCCCGCTGACTCCTGCCTCTCCCGCCGAGCCCAGCCTCTATGGCTGGGCTCGCTGGGTCCGGCGGGTCCGGCGGGGTCAGATGCCACTGATGACTGCAAGACGGCCCTGCTCGACCGCCTCGGCGAGCAGGGCGCGGTCCTTGTCGTTGACGTCCGCATAGGTGCCGGCGAACTCCGCGACGGCCAGCTCGTAGGCCCCGTCCTCACCAAGGTAGGCCGCTATGGCGATCCGGTCCCCCGACCGGGCGTGAGCGCGCGACAGGGTCCAGCCGCAGGCTTCGCCATAAGCCAGCAGACCCCCGGGCGTCAGCCGCGCCACGTCGATCGAGGACTTCCCGTCCCAGAGCTGGCGGACGTAGAAGTCGCGCATCTGGCCGTCCCAGGCCTTGAGGCGGTACCAGCCGAGCAGGCTGTCACTGGCTGTCTGCATGTAGCGCTGTCCCTCGACCACCCGACGGCCCTCGGACTCGTAGACCGAGCGTCCGGCATACGGCTCGAGCACCGACTTCTTGGCTTCTTTCAGCTGAAGCAGGAGCGGGTCGAAGGCATCCCGGCCGGTCATCAGGACGACCCAGGCCCTGGTGCCCACGCTGCAGACACCGACCACCTTGCGGGCCATCCGGGCGAAGCGGTACGACTCGACCAGTCCGCGCAGGTGCGGCGGGAGGCTGTTGCGGTACTGCTCGAGAAACGAGCCAACCACCTCGACGTACCGCTCCCGCTCCTGCTCTCCGAGCAGCTCTTCGACGGGCACCACCAGCGGTGGGTCGCTGATGAACCGAAGCTCACCGTCCGTCTGCTCGATGAGCTTGTCGAAGGCGGTGACATGGTCATGGCTCAGCGCCTTGCGGATCGCTCTCTTGACCACCCGGCCGCTCTGGTGACCGGCGACCTCGGACATCCGGCGTTCCAGGTCCCTCGCCGGCAGGCCGACCGTCCACAGGTCGACGTTGCGCATCTGCGCGAACCCGAGCATCGCCTCGCGGTAGGACCGGACCGTCGCCAGGACTGCCGCCGCGCACTCAGGACGGGTGAACCCCAGATCCCGGCCGGCGACCTCGACACTGGCCGCCAGTCGCTTGACGTCCCAGTCGCTTGACGTCCCAGTCGATGGGACCGGGCAGGGTCTCGTCGAAGTCGTTGAGCCCGAACACGAGCGCTCGCTCCGGCGTGTCGAACATGCCGAAGTTCAGCAGATGGGCGTCGCCGCAGAGCTGAGCGCGCAGCCCGCTGGTGGGGGTCGTGCACAGATCCGCGGCCATGACAGCGGCGCCGCCCCTGAAGAAGGCGAACGCCGAGGAGACCATCCGGCCATATCGGATCGGGACCAGCTCGGGTGTCCGCTCAGCGGCCTGACGCGCAAGGATCGGCAGGGTGTCCGAGCGGTCAGGTGGAGGCGCCCACCTGGCGTGCCGTTCGTGGGGCAACTCCTGGCGCATCGCGCTTCCGCGTGCCACCCGTTCACCGATCGTGACCTTCGGCAGATAGTCGGGATCTGGTAGCTGGCCGACAGCCATCCGCACGCCCATCAGTCCTCCTCCCGGTCCTTCCCATGGTCCCGCCGGTGAATCGCCAGCGCACTGCTCGGGAACACGAGCACGGACAGCATGCCGGCGCCGACATGGCATATCTGCGCCCAGCCGACCACACTGTCAGTTGGCTCACCAGGACGGGGAGGCTCACGTGGACGTTGCTTCGCTGCTGACGCTGTCGCTGCTCGCGCTGGCCCTCGCGGTCCAACCCTGGTCAGTTCTGGCCTCGGTCCTGCTCATCGCCTCCAAGGGCGGCGTCGCCAAGGCGATGGCGTATGTCGCCGGCTGGGTACTGGCCCTCACGGTGGTGGCGATCGCCACGGTCGCTCTCTACCCGAACAAGCCGAAGGTGGCGTCAACCTCGCCCTGGGTCAGCTGGGTCCAGATCGCGGCCGGCGTCGCACTGGCCGGCTGGCTGCTCGTGCGATCTCGGCGCCCGGCCGCGGCGAAGTCGCAAGGCCAGCCGAAGTGGACTGGCCGGCTGGACTCGGTGTCACCGGCCCCTGCCTTCGTCCTCGGGGCCTTCCTTCCCAACTACGCGATCGTGGTCGCAGCCGTCGGCAACGTCATCCAGGCCGGACTCCCCCAAGGCCGGGCCGCGATGGTGATGGTCCTCTTCATCGTCGTCGCCTCGGCCGGGGTCGCCGCCCCCCTGCTGCTGATGGTGATCCGTCGGGACGATGCCCCAGCCGTCCATCGGCGATGGCGAGCCTGGCTCCTGACGAACGGGCATGCGCTGCTTGGCGTCATCCTCGCCGTGGTGGCGGCGGTCCTCGTGGTCAAGGGCGTCGTAGGACTGCTCACCTGACCCCGCGGAACCCCCGGCTACCTGCGCCGAAACCACCGTCGAGGGGTCTGAACAGACCTCCGACCGTGGTTTCGGCGCAACAAGCGCTCAGCCCCAGACGAGGGCCTGGCCAGGGTCGTGCAGGATCGCTGCGACGTCGGCCAGGAACCGTGAGCCTAGGTCGCCGTTGACGAGGCGATGGTCGAAGGAGAGGCCGAGCTGGGTGACCCAGCGGGGCTTGATCTTGCCCTTGACCACCCACGGCATCTGCCGGATCGCACCAAAGACCAGGATCGCGGCCTCACCGGAGTTCAGGATCGGCGTGCCGGTGTCGACACCGAAGACCCCGACGTTGGTGATCGTGATCGATCCACCCGACATGTCGGCCGGCTGGGTCTTGCCGTCCCGGGCCGTCGAGATCAGGTTGGCCATGGCGTCGGCCAGCTGCCGAAGCGACATCTGGTCGGCGTCCTTGATGTTGGGCACCATCAGCCCACGGGGAGTCGCCGCGGCGATGCCGAGGTTGACGTAGTTCTTGACCACGATCTCCTGCGCGGCCTCGTCCCAGGTGGCGTTGATCCCGGGGTGCCGACGGCTGGCGATGATCAGCGCCTTGGCCACGACCAGCAACGGGCTGACCTTCACGTCCCGGAACTCGCGATCATCTCTGAGCCGGTCCACCAGCTTCATCGTGCGGGTCACGTCGACGGTGATGAACTCCGTGACGTGCGGCGCGCTGAACGCGGAGGCGACCATGGCCGCTGCGGTGACCTTGCGCACGCCCTTGACCGGGATGCGCGTCTCGCGCTCGCCCGTCGAGGAGAACACCGGTGCCAGGTATGCCGAGGACGCGGCCGCAGAGCCGGGGCCGCTGGCCGCTGTCGGCACGCCGACACCCGCCGCGTACGCCTCGACGTCGCCGCGGGTGACGATGCCACCCTGACCGGACCCGGCGAGCTGCGAGAGGTCGATACCCAGGTCCTTGGCGAGCTTGCGCACCGGCGGCTTGGCCAACGCCTTGCCGCCGGGTGAGGGCAGGCCGACAGCGACAGGCTGTGCCGCCAGGGGCTCGCGCTGGGCCGCGACGGGCGAGAACGCCTGGTTGAGCTGGGCGCTCGTCGTCGCCGCGGCGCTCTCACCCTTGCGAGGACGACGCTTGCCCGAGGTCACCCGCGGGCCGTAGCCGACGAGGTTCGCCACCCGCTCCCCGACGGCAGGGCCACCAGTGGTGCCGTCCCCGACCTCGTCCGGGGACGAAGCCGTCGAAGACGCCGCATCCGGGACGCCGGGAACCGCCGTCGTGGGCGGGGCCGTCACCGGGGCGACGTCACCGCCGAGCCCGTCGTCGATCGAGATGATCGGGGTGCCGACCTCGACCGTGTCGCCCTCGGAGGCGAGCAGCGCGGTGACCGTGCCGGCATACGGCACGGGAAGCTCGACCAGGGACTTCGCCGTCTCGATCTCGACGAAGACGTCGTTGATCTTGACGACGTCCCCGACCTTGACCTTCCAGGTGACGATCTCGGCCTCGACCAGGCCCTCGCCCGGGTCCGGGAGGTTGAAATGCTTAACAGCCATGACGTGTGGTCCCGTTCCGTATCAGTAGGCGAGCGCGCGGTCGACGCTGTCGAGGACGCGATCAAGGTCGGGCAGGAACTCTTCCTCGAGCCTGCTGGGCGGGTAGGGCAGGTTGTACCCGCCCACCCGGATCACCGGAGACTCCAGGTGGTAGAAACAGCTCGTCTGGATGGACGCGGCTATCTCGGAGCCCATGCCCAGGAACGTCGAGGCCTCATGGGCGACGACCAGCCGGCCGGTCTTCTTCACCGAGGTCGCCAGCGTGTCGAGGTCCAGCGGGGACAGTGAACGAAGGTCGACGACCTCGATCGACTTGCCCTCCTCGGCGGCAGCGGCCGCAGCGTCCAGACACACCTTGACCATCGGGCCGTAGGACGCCAGGGTCACGTGCTCGCCGGTGCGCGCGACGTTCGCCGCGAACAGCGGTCGGGGCGCCGAGGTGGCAGTCAGGTCCACCTCGCCCTTCTCGTGGTAGCGGCGCTTGGGCTCATAGAAGATGACCGGGTCGTCGGACTCGACGGCCTGCTGAATCATCCAGTAGGCATCCTCGGCGTTCGAGCAGGCCACGACCCGAAGGCCCGCGGTGTGAGCGAAGTAGGCCTCGTTGGACTCGCTGTGGTGCTCGACCGCGCCGATGCCGCCACCGACGGGGATGCGAATCACCATGGGGAGCCTGATCTTGCCCAGCGACCGCGCGTGCATCTTGGCGACCTGGCAGGTGATCTGGCTGAACGCGGGGTAGACGAACCCGTCGAACTGGATCTCCACGATGGGCCGGTAGCCGCGCAGCGCCATCCCGATCGCCGTGCCCACGATGCCCGACTCGGCCAGCGGGGTGTCGATGATCCGGTCCTCGCCAAAGTCCTTCTGCAGGTTCTCGGTGACCCGGAACACGCCACCGAGCTTGCCGATGTCCTCACCCATGATGACGACCTTGGGGTCGCGCTCCATGGCCCGCCGCAGACCGGCGTTGATGGACTTGCCGATCGCTACCTTCGCCATGTCAGTGCTCTCCCTCGAAGCTCGCGGTGTACGCAGCGAACCCGGCGCGCTCGGCGTCGATCAGCGGGTGCTCGTCGACATAGATGTTGTCGAACATCGACATCGGCTCCGGGTCGGGCATCGCCAGGCAGCCCGCGCGAACCCTTGCCGCGAGCGCGTCGGCCTCAACCTCAACCTCGTCGAAGAACGACGGGTCGGCCTTGAGGCTGGACGTCAGATAGGCCCTGAGCCGGGCGATCGGGTCGCGCAGCTTCCAGACCTCGACCTCGGCGGAGATGCGGTACTTCGTCGGGTCGTCGGAGGTCGTGTGCGCACCCATCCGGTAGGTGTACGCCTCGATCAGCATCGGCCCCTGCCCGCTGCGGGCCGCGTTCAGCGCGGCCTTGGTCACGGCATACACGGCGAGGACGTCGTTGCCGTCCACCCGGACACCGGGGAAGCCGAAGCCGCGGGCCCGCTGGTAGATCGGGATCCGGCTTTGCTTCTCGACCGGCTGGGAGATGGCCCACTGGTTGTTCTGGCAGAAGAAGACGACCGGTGCGTTCGTGGAGGCCGCATAGACGAAGGACTCGTTCACATCGCCCTGGGCGCTGGCACCGTCACCGAAGTAGGCGATGACGGCCGCGTCCCGGTCGGGTTCGCCGGTGCCCACGGCGTGGTCGTGCTGGATGCCCATCGCGTAGCCCACCGCGTGCAGCGTCTGTGCGCCGATGACGACGGTGTAGAGGTGGAAGTTGTTCTCGTTCGGGTCCCACCCGCCATGGTTGACCCCGCGGAACATCCCCAGCAGGTTGAGCGGGTTGACCCCGCGGCACCAGGCAACGCCGTGCTCGCGGTACGTCGGGAAGGCGTAGTCCTGCGAACGCATCGCGCGCGCCGAGCCGACCTGTGCACCTTCCTGGCCGAGCAGGCTGGCCCAGAGGCCGAGCTCACCCTGGCGCTGAAGGGCGGTGGCCTCGGTGTCGAACCGGCGGACGAGAACCTGGTCGCGGTAGAAGCCGCGGAGGTCGTCGTCAGTCAGGTCAGCGATGTACTGCGAGTACTCGGGATGCTCGACGCGTTCACCTTCAGGGGTGAGCAGCTGGACGAACTCCGCCCCGCCGATGATCTCGGGGACCGGCGCGGTCAGCGCTGCGACGGCAGCGGCATGGGCCGCTTCCGTCGGCATCGCGACTTCGTTGTCGCTCACAGGCACTCCTTCTTCGCGAAAGCGGGATCACCGCCAGTTCGCCTCGGGCCAGGGACACGCGCAGCGGGGTCTCCGCCGGTGTTGCGCTCCATGGCAGGGACTAACGCGCACGCGAGTGGCGGCGCTCACATTCCTTGCGAGCACACGGTACCCGCAGGAACTGGGTGAAGCACGATTCGGGGTCAGCTACTGGTGGCCGCAGGGTGCTCCGGCCCCGGGATCTTTGGGTCTGGCTCAGAACGTGCGCGCCACCACGAAGTCGCGGGCGACGTGGAGCAACAGGTCGTTGGCCTCCGTCTCGGCGATGGTGCACCGGGCGCCCTCCCCGGCGAAGGCCCTCACCACCAGACCCGCTGTGTCCGCCGCGGCGGCGAACGTCAGGGTGTCGGCCCCCAGGGGCAGCCAGACGAAGTTGGCCTGGGTGTCGGGCACGTGCCATCCCTGGCTTCGCAGCCCGGCCAGCACCCGCAAACGCTCGCCGACAAGGGCGTCGACCCGGTCCTTGAGCTCGTCGAACGCCCCCAGGCTGGCGATCGCCGCCCGTTGCGCGATGGTGCTCACGCCGAAGGGGACCGCCGTCTTGCGCAGGGCCTGGGCCACCGGCTCGTGTGCCACGGCGTACCCCACTCGCAGCCCTGCCAGGCCGTAGGCCTTGCTGAAGGTGCGCAGGACCGCGACGTTCGGCCGCGCGGCATACGTCGCGAGCGAGTCGGGGGCCCGGTCGTCGGTGACGAACTCGACATAGGCCTCGTCGATGACCACCAGGACGTCGCCGGGGACCGTGTCCAGGAACGCGTCGAGCTCGTCCTGGTGCACGACCGGTCCGGTGGGGTTGTTGGGCGTGCAGATCAGGATCAGCCGGGTGCGTTCGGTGATCGCGGCGGCCATCGCCGCGAGGTCGTGCCGCGCATGCACGTCGAGCGGGACCTGAACCGAGGTGGCGCCCGCGATCGCCACGACGATCGGGTAGGCCTCGAACGAACGCCAGGCGTAGAGGACCTCGTCGCCCGGGTCGCAGGTGGCGGCGATGAGCTGGCCGAGGACGCCCACGCTCCCGGTGCCGGTGGCGATGTGCCCGGGCGGGACGCCGAGGCGGGCGGCCAGGGCTTCGGTCAGCGCAGTGACGGCCATGTCCGGGTAGCGGTTCATCTCCGCGGCGGCGTCGGCCACGACCTGCAGCACGCCGGGCAACGGCGGGTACGGGTTCTCGTTGCTGCTGATCTTGTATGCCGTGACCCCCTCGCGAGCCACTGCGGGCTTGCCGGGTTTGTAGGCGGGGACGGCAGCCAGCGCTTCGCGGAGACGGACGGTTCGGCTCATGTCAGCACTGTATGGCCCCGCCGTCCGGCCACACAGCCTGGTCACTGAACCGGGTGCCGGCATGCCACGATGAGTCCATGAAGTCATTCGCGATCAAGGTCCTGGTCAACGGCATCGCCCTGTGGGTCGCCGCCCGCCTGGTGAGCGGCATCCAGCTCGGGAGCAGCGCTGCCTCAACGAGCAGCCAGCTCGTGACACTCCTGTGGGTGGCCGTGATCTTCGGCCTGATCAACATGCTGATCAAGCCGGTGATGACCATCCTCTCGCTGCCGGCCATCATCCTGACTCTCGGACTGTTCACCCTGATCGTCAACGCGGCGATGCTGGAGCTAACCTCGTGGTTCGCCGGCCAGTTCAGCCTCGACTTCCACGTCGGCCAGTTCTTCTGGGACGCGGTCCTCGGCGCGATCGTGATCACCATCGTGTCGATGCTCGTGAACCTGGTCATCCCCGACCGCGACTAACCACAAACCTAGGGACCGTGCAGCAGAATCCCCGCAAACCTAGGGACCGTGCGACCGGGCATCAGTCGAACTGGATGATCGGTGACCGACGCACCGTCCCTAGGTTTGGCAGGTTCCTCTCGACACCGTCCCTAGGTTTGGCAGGTTCCTCTCGACACCGTCCCTAGGTTTGGCAGGTCACATCTCGATGGGGGCGAGCTGGTAGATCTCGACCACGAACTTGGCGGTGCCGTCGCTGAGGAACGGGTGACCGTCGCAGAGGCTCTTGGCCTCGTTGATGTCAGCGGCTTCCACGATGTTGTAGCCGTTGAGGTCACTGGCACTGGTCGTCGAACCGTCACCCGCAAGCGCGGTGCGACCGGCGAAAGGTGCCCCGCCATCGAGCAGAGCTGCACCAACCTTGCCCATCCAGGCACCCCAAGCCTGCGTGATCTGCTCGCCCTGTTCAGGGCTGATCTCTTCCATGGGGGTTGCGGGTCCCCGGTACAACAGGATGAACTGTGCCATTTTGTGCTCCTTATCTGGGTTGTGATGGTGGAATCTGGAGTGGTGATCGGTGGACCTTCTCAGGCCGCGGATCGACCTGCGAAGGCAATAAGGCGATCAAGGATGTCAGCGTCGGGTCCGACGTCGATGGCGTCGGCGAAGGAGCCACCCAGACGGGACTGCGGGGAGATGATCTGGTGGGCCAGGTCAAGAACGTATTGGCTGACCCGGTCGGACACGTTCACCCGCTGCCCGCTGGCAACCGCGAGGTCCCAGGCATGGACCAGGAGCTCCACCGACAGAATGTTCGCCGCGACGAGCGCCGGCATGTCGTGCTCGCCCTGCCGCACGGTGCCCTCGAGTCCGCGCTTGTGCCAGGCCTCCAAGGCCTGCTGGGCCACGAACGCCACCCGCGACTCCAGCGTGCCGGAGTCGGCCGGGATGACGTTCGCCCCCGCCATACTGCCGAGGCCGACCATCGAGCCGATCAGGTGGTCGGTGAGCTGGCCGATCGTGAACTTGCTGCAGGGGGTCGGCCGGTCCGCGTCGCCCTCCGCGATCCCGCGCAGGACGGTCTGGCACACGGCCAGCGTGGCGTCCGCCGAGGTGAGCGGGTTGAGGTCGGCCGGCGCGGACGCCCACTCATCCGGGCCCGCGTCACCGGTTGAGGCCGCCAGCTCCAGCCGTCCGAGGAAATGGTTCCATCCCTCCAGATGACTGACGGCCTGCTCGTCCGTCAACCCGTCATGCACCAGGCGCACCAGGGTGCCGCCCTCGGCGGGCTCGAGCGTGATGGTGACCGTTGAGGCGTCCGGGCCAAGGTCCGAGGCATCCTCCCAGCCCCACCCGAAGACGATTCGCCGTCCCGGCTCGACCTCCCTGAACGTGCCGGCGGCAACATGGCCCGGGATCACGGTGTAGCGGTACTCCCCGCCCACCCGCAGGTCGACGCGGGCCGACACCGTCTTCCAGCGCCGCAGCCGGTCGGGCTCGGTGATCAGGGCGAACGCCTCGTCGGTCGACACCGGCAGAAGGACGGTCTTCTCAGCAAGCATTCTGGGTTCTCCTAGGAATCTGTAGGTCGTTGAGCGGGACTGCGGGCGGTCGCATCCGCGACCAGGAGATCGAGCTCGGCGGTCCAGAACCGGTCCAGCTCTCGCCGCAACCGAGCCATTCCGTCAGGCACCGCGCTGTAGATGCGCTGCCTGCCCTCCTTGCGGCTGACCACCAGTCCCACCTCGGCAAGCACACCGAGATGCTGAGAGATCGCCGAACGCGTCACCGGGAAGTTGGCGGCCAGGTCGTTGACCGTGAGTGGCCCCGACACCAGCAGCTGCAGGATCCGGCGCCTTGTGGGCTCCGCTGCAACTGAGAGGATGTCCGGCATGAAAATACGTTAGCCACCACTAACGTATTACGCAACCCCTGACCCGTTTCAGCCGCAGGTCATAGGCTGCGCAGGCAACCAGGGCCCTACCCGCGGCACCGCCGCTGCCCTGCCAGACCAGGAGGCTCGAATGCGTGCAGTACTCGTCCATGAGACCGGTGGCCCGGAGGTACTGACAGTCGAAGACCTCTCATCCCCCGAACCCGGCCCGGGTGAGCTGCGCGTCGACGTCGCCGCCTCCGGGGTCAACTTCATCGACGTCTACTTCCGGACGGGCGCCTACCCGCTGCCGACCCCGTTCATCGTGGGCTCCGAGGGCGCCGGCGTCGTGAGCGCGCTCGGCAGCGGCGTGACCGGCTACCAGGAGGGTGACCACGTTGCCTGGGCGATGGTCCCCGGCGCCGGGTATGCCGAGCAGGTCATCGTCCCGGCCGCGCGGGCGGTCCCGGTCCCGGCCGGCATCGACGACGAGACTGCTGGCGCGGTTCTCCTCCAGGGGCTGACTGCGCACTACCTGACCCGCTCGACCTACCCCGCCAAGTCCGGTGAGACCGCACTGGTGCATGCGGCAGCCGGCGGGGTCGGGCTCCTGCTGACCCAGGTGCTGGCCGCCCGGGGCGTGCGAGTGATCGCCACCACCTCCACCGAGAGCAAGGCCGCTCTTGCCCTCGGGGCCGGCGCATCCGACGTCATCCGCTATGACCTGGACGACGTCGCCGCGCAGGTCTCGCTGCTGACCGACGCCCAAGGAGTCGACGTGGTGTACGACGGCGTCGGAGCGGCGACCTTCAACGGCAGCATCGACAGCCTGCGCCCACGCGGCATGCTCGTGTCGTACGGGTCTGCAAGCGGCAAGGTTCCGCCGGTGGACCCTTCACTGCTGCAGACGAAGGGTTCCCTGTTCTTCACCCGGCCAACGCTTGCGCACTATGCCGCGACGAAGGACGAGCTGTTCGAACGCTCGAGCGAGCTCTTCGGGTGGATCGCCTCAGGCGAGGTGTCGGTGCGCGTGGGTGCCCGCTATTCCCTGGATCAGGCGCGACAGGCCCATGAAGACCTCGAGAGCCGCCTCACCACCGGGAAGTCCCTGATCATCCCCGGATGACCCATCGGGCACTGTCACACTCTCACCTCCTCCTCGGAGGAGATGCTCGCGCTGGCTGCCGACTCGGCGGGGACCGGGTCGGACGCCCGGCGGGGCATCAGAACCAGTGCTCCCATGGAGATCACGGAGCATCCCACGATGTACCAGCTGATCCCCGTGCTGGAGCCGGTGTTCTTCAGGATCCATGCCGCGATCAGGGGTGCGGGTCCACCAGCGATGACACACGCGAGCTGGTACCCGATGCCGGCTCCGCTGTAGCGGACGTTGGTACCGAAGCTCTCGGCGATCAGCGCCGCCTGCGGCCCGTACTGCATGTCGTGCACGACCAGGGAGATGACGATCGCCAGTAGCACCAGCCCGGAACTGCGGGTGTTCAGCAGGCCGAAGTACGGGAAGGCGTACAGCCCGGTGCAGACGATGCCGGCCCCGTAGATGAGCCGACGGCCGAACCGGTCGGACAGGTGGCCGAACAGGGGGACGCTGACCAGCCCGAGTGCCGCGGCGATGATGGTGTAGTTGAGCAGCTCACCCTTGGCCATGTCGAGCTCCTTGGTCCCGTAGGTCAGGACGAAGGTGATGAACAGGTAGAACGGCGCCTGCTCGGACATCCGGACCAGGGCCGAGGTGAGGATCTCGCGGGGATAACGCCGGAAGGCCTCCAGAACGGGCTGTCTGACCACAGCTCGCTGAGCCTTCACCTCAGAGAACTCCGGGCTCTCCATCACCCGCAGACGCACATACAGCCCGATTCCGACGAGGACGATGCTGATCAGGAAGGGCACCCGCCATCCCCAGCGGTCGAAGTTGGGGCCGGTCACGGCGCTCATCCACTTGACCATCCCCGTTGAGAGGAGAAGGCCCATGGGTACGCCGAGCTGAGGCCAGCTGGCCATCAGGCCGCGACGTCGCTTGTCGCCCCACTCCATGGACATCAGTACCGAGCCGCCCCATTCGCCGCCGACTCCGATTCCCTGGATGACGCGCAGGAGAACCAGCAGGAGTGGCGCGAACACCCCGATCGTTGCATGACTGGGAAGCACGCCGATGAGGAAGGTGGCCAGACCCATCATCACGAGGGTGATGACCAGGGTGGCCTTGCGACCGACCCTGTCCCCGTAGTGCCCGAAGATGGCGGCGCCCACCGGTCGGGCCGCGAACCCGACGAACAAGGTGGCGAACGAGGCCAGCACCCCGGCGTACGGGGAGCTGCCGGGGAAGAAGAGCTTGGGAAAGATCAGCGCGGCAGCAGTCCCGTACAGGAAAAAGTCGTACCACTCGATCGTGGTCCCTACGGTGCTCGCCAGAACGGCACGACGTCGTCGGCTGCGTTCGAAAGTCTGGACTTGCGAGGTATCCACTTGACCTACTCCAATTGGCTCAGCCAGTTGGCCACTTAGCCATTTGGTTGCAAGGTTGGTAGGTTCGACGGGGGTTTGGTGATCTACGTCATAGTCATCGCGGTGAACGGTTCGTGAATGCGGTGAACGGCTAGTGACTGAGGAGCGTGGCCAGTGACAGCGGAGCATGGTGAGACCGGGGAGGACGGCGTGCCAGAGGGGGGCAGCGGGGGTGAGGAGCTGCGGCGACTGACCAGGCCGCGGCTGTACGAGCAGGTCGTTGAGCGACTGAGAGCGCACGCACACCGCGCCGGGCTGCGTGCAGGTGACCGGCTGCCGGCCGAACGCGACCTGGCCGAACGGCTGGGCGTGAGCCGTGCGTCGATCAGGCAGGCAACAGTCGTGCTCGAGGTGCAGGGGCTGGTCGAGGTGCGCCAGGGTGGCGGGGTCTACCTGCGACGAGACAGTCTCGACGCCGAACCGGTCGCGGTGCTGGTCGCCCGCAAGAAGCGTCTTCCCGACATTCTGGACGCACGCGACGCCCTCGAGACCAAGCTGGCCCAGCTGGCTGCCATCCGCCGTACCGAGCCCGACATCACGGCGATCACCGACGCGCTGACCGGCATGCGACGACAGGTCGAGGCCGGCGAGCTTGGCGCTGAGGGTGACTGCCGCTTTCACGAGGCAGTCGTTGCGGCCGCGCACAGTCCCCTCCTCGCCGACTTCCACGCCGAGATCGCCCGTCCGATCGCGGAGAGCCGCCACGAGTCACTTCGACAGCCCGGCCGGCCGGTCGAGTCCCTGGCCCAGCATGTCCGGATCGCGGCGGCCATCTGTGCCGGAGACGACAGGGCGGCCGCGGTGGCCATGCATGGCCACGTCGACCGGGCCAGCCAGGTCAGACTGCTGGACTGGACTCCGGAAGCTGACAGGACCTGACCGGAGGGGGACAAGACCTGACAGGACCTGACCGGAGGCTGACAGGACCAGACCTGAACCCCGGTCAACCTGCGCCTGGGTCGGTCCCGTGGAGTGCTGAGCCTTCGTCCGGAGGACCCGGCGGCCGGCTGCCCAGCCCGAGGCGCTCGAGGATCTCTGCGGTGTGCTGTCCGAGCGCCGGTGGGGGCAGCCGCGCGCTGACGGGCTCGCCATCGATCCGCCAGGGACCGCCCGGCACGCTCACCTGACCAAGCTGCTCGTGGTCAACCCTCAGCTGCAGCCCACGGCGCTGGACGTCCTCGTCCGCGAATACCTCGTCCAGGGTGCGGATAGGGCCAGCCGGAACGCCGGCCAGCCCCAGCCGATCGAGGACGTCCGCGCTGGTCAGTCTCCCCATGGCCTCGGACAGCTCATCGTTGAGCCTGTCCCGATTCTGCAGCCGGAGGCTGTTGGTCTGGTAGTCCGGATCGCCACCCAGGTGCTCAACACCGAGGGCCACGCAGAGTCGCCGGAACTGCTGGTCGTTGCCGACACAGACGTTGAGGCTGCCGTCCGCTGTCCGGTAGGTGCCGTATGGCGCGATCGTCGCGTGCTGGTTGCCTTCGCGAAGGGGTACGACACCGGTGGCGAAGAAGCGGGTGGCCTGGTAGGCGAGCATCGCCACGAGGGAGTCGAGCATGGCTACGTCCACGACGCCGCCCTCGCCCGTGCGCTCCCGCTTGAAGAGCGCGGCCAGGATGGCATGCGCCGCGAACATCCCCGCCGAGATGTCACCAACAGGAACACCGGCCTTGAACGGCTCTCCCTGCCCATCGCCGGTCAGACTCATCCAGCCAGACATGCCCTGCACGATCTGGTCGTAGCCAGGGCGAGCGGGGCCGTCGGAACCGAAGCCGGAGATGGCACAGTGCACCAGCCGGCGATGACGCCCGGTCAACGTCACCGCGTCGAGTCCGAGGCGGGCAGCCGTCCCGGGCCGCCAGTTCTCCACGACGACGTCGCTGTCGGCCACCAGCGCCGCTGCGGCCTCCAGGCCCTCCGGTGAGCGCAGGTCAAGCTCGATGCTTCGCTTGTTGCGGTTGACTGCGAGGAAGTATGCCGCGGTGTCACCGACGAACGGCGGCCCCCAGTGGCGCGAGTCGTCGCCACGGCCGGGCATCTCGACCTTGACCACGTCAGCGCCGAGATCGGCGAGCAGCATCGTGCAGTAGGGACCCGACAGAGCCTGCGTGAAGTCAGCGACCCGGACGCCGTCGAGCGGTAATGATGCAGGCACTCTCACTCCTTCTGTCACACATGTGGCTGATGCTCCGCGACGAACCCGGGTGTGGCGGGTCAGCTCCAGAACCTGGGGTCCCACCGCTGGGTGCCGATCCGGGTGTCCACGCCTCGCCCCGGGTGCACCACGGTCTGCGACGGCAGCGAGAACAGCCCCGTCCGGATCGAGGCCATCAACCTCGAGCGGGTGGACAGCGGAAGACCTGCCCCACCCGCACCGTGGACGCCGAGCGTCTCGCCGGTGAAGACGGCGGACAACGCCGGTACGTACCAGCTCACAGAGCCGGGCGTGATGCCCGGCGTGTGAATCGACTCCAGCCTGACACCGCCGATGTTGAGCACCAGGCCCCGTGGGACGGAGCTCTGCGGTCGCCGCTCGGGCTCAGCCTCCCGCCAGGTGACGAGGTCGTCAGTGTGCAGATACGTCACCGCCCCCGTGTGGTCGGCCAGGGAGACGGCGGTATCCACGGACTCGGCACGGAGGCTGGTCCACAGGATCGCGCGAAGCCGGCGGGCGTCACAGCGGCCAAGGAGGTCCCCCAGGGCACCAGCCGGGTCGATCACCGCACACTCGGTGTCGTCACCGACGAACCAGACGTTGTGCGCACCGTCAGCAGTCACCACGCACTCAACCGCGGCCAGCGCCGGCTGCACCTTGTTCACACTCCATGAGAGCACGTGGTCCGGGCGCCGACAACAGGCGCCCCGCCGCGGCATACGGTGGGCGCATGCGCGTTCTCGTTACCGGTGGAGCCGGCTTCATCGGCTCCCACACCGTTATCCAGCTGGTTGCCGCCGGACACGACGTCCTGATCGTGGACAACTTCACCAACGCCAAGCGGTCGGTGATGACACGCCTGGAGTCGATCACCGGCAGGCATCTGCCCATTCACGCGTTCGACCTGCGCGACGAGGAACGGACCGAGTACCTCTTCGCGAACGAGCCGATAGACGCGGTCATCCACTTTGCCGGGCACAAGGCCGTGGGCGAGAGCATGGAGAAGCCGCTGGAGTACTACGACAACAACCTGGGCTCCACGTTCGTGCTGGCGGGTGCGATGGCTCGGCACGGCGTGTCCCGTCTCGTGTTCTCCTCCTCCGCGACGGTGTACGGGGCCAGTGCCCCCGTGCCGATGACGGAAGACCTCCCCACCTCTGCGACCAACCCCTACGGGTGGACGAAGGTGATGATCGAGCAGATCCTGCGCGACGTCGCGGTAGCCCGGCCGGACTGGCGGATCGCCCTTCTGCGCTACTTCAACCCCGTCGGAGCACACCCGTCCGGCACCATCGGTGAAGACCCGTCCGACATCCCGAACAACCTGGTGCCCTACCTCTCCCAGGTCGCCGTGGGCCGCCGGGAAAAGCTGCAGATCTTCGGTGACGACTACGACACCCCGGACGGCACCCCGCTGCGCGACTACATCCACGTTGAGGACCTCGCGGCAGGTCACGTCGCCGCACTGGCCAGGCTGGTGACGACGGACGCGCCGGTGAGCACCTGGAACCTCGGCACCGGGGTGGGCACGAGCGTGCTCGAGGTGGTGCATGCGTTCGAGCGGGCGGTCGGCCGGCCGCTGCCCTATGAGGTCGTCGGGCGTCGCGCCGGAGACATCGCCGCCTCGTATGCCGACCCCGGTCGCGCCAATGCCGAGCTCGGCTGGACCGCCACCCGCACGATCGACGACATGTGCGCCGACTCCTGGCGCTGGCAGTCGCAGAACCCGGACGGCTATCCGGACGCCTGACCCGGCAGGGCTGGTGAGCTGGGAGCGCTGACCCCGGAGTCACGTCCGAGAACGATCTCGACGATGTTGCCCAGGGACTGCGTGCCCGGCGCCAGGTAGTGGTCATGGTCGATGACCCCGGTGGTGCCGAACACCCTGGCGCCGAAGCCGGCAGTGACGGGCAAGGTGCCGTGCCCGGCGCCCCACACCTTGAATGCCGGCACCCAGTCGATCCAGTCCTGGGCTGACTGTCCTGCCCAGACGCGTGCCGAGGTGTGCAGGTCAGCAGCTCGCGAGACGCCCATACCGGGGCTGCCCACCACGACGAGGTCTTTCACCTGCGCCGGCAGGTTCGCGGCGGCCAGACCGGTGACCACAGAGCCGTAGCTGTGCCCGATCAGGGTGACTCTCGCGCGCGGGCGCAGGATCGCCAGGTCTCTGGTGAATCCGTCCAGGGCGGATGCGCCGGCCCGCGCCAGCTCCTCGCGCGCGGCGGCGCGCCCGACTCCCTGAGGCGCGTCGTACCCGAGCCAGGCGATCACGGCAACGTGCTGGCCGGGGTTCGCCGCTCGAGTGGCGTCGTACAGGGCCCGGGCCTGCACGGCCGGGGCCCGGTCGCGAACATCGTCCAGGCCGGTGCTGAAGTTGTTGGCTGTGGTGGAGACTCCGGGCACCAGGACGGCGATCCGGTCGGCCGCAGCCAGGTCTCCGAAGACCTCGACGATCCTTCCGTTGCCCCGCGAGCTGAAAGCAAGGAACTGACGCCCCTGCCCTGCCCACTGCGCGTAAGGCGCCCCGGCGCCCTGCATGGCGCTGCGGCTGACGTCGTACATGCGGGCCAGCGCGGCGGGGTCGCCGGGGTGCGGATGCCAGACCGTCTCGGACTGACCGGCGATGGCCGCCCCGGGGGTGAACAGCAGCATGGCCAGGGCGACAAGGAGAACGGTGGCGACGGAAGCAGCACTCAGTGCTCTCCAGCACCACCGCATAGGTTCTCCATCCACGTCACGCCTGACTCCCACCCAGGCAGGCGGACCGTGTTCATGATACCCGCCGTTCCTGAACGCGATTCCCAGGAAGAAAAGCAGGCACGGAATGTGTGGTTCGCCACATCAACACCGACTCACGGGGAAAAAGAAATCTTAGGATTGCCTACCCTCAATGGTATTCACGCGTAGGGAACTCATAGAATTCCCCACGACACACAGTGCATCAGAGGACCGAGGGAGCCCCATGGCCGCCGTGGACATCGCAAGATGGCAGTTTGCCATCACGACCGTCTATCACTTCTTCTTCGTTCCTATCACGATCGGCCTCTCGGTCATCGTCGCCGGGTTCGAGACAGCCTGGCTACGCCATCGCAACCCCGAGATGCTGCGGCTCACCAAGTTCTTCGGCAAGCTCTTCACGATCAACTTCGCCCTCGGCCTGGTCACCGGAATCGTCCAGGAGTTCCAGTTCGGGATGAACTGGAGTGACTACTCACGTTTCGTCGGCGACATCTTCGGCGCACCCCTGGCCGTCGAGGCCCTGCTCGCGTTCTTCCTCGAGTCCACCTTCCTCGGCCTGTGGATCTTCGGTTGGGACAAGCTCCCGCCCAAGCTGCACGCAGCCTGCATGTGGCTCGTGGCGATCGGCACCCTGTTGTCGGCCTATTTCATCCTCGCCGCCAACTCCTGGATGCAGCACCCGGTCGGCTTCAAGTACACCGCGACAACCGGCCGCGCCGAGATGACCGACTTCCTCGCCGTGCTCACCAACAAGGTCCAGCTGGTGACGTTCCCGCACACCATGACCAGCGCCTACATGGTCGGCGGTGCTTTCGTCATGGCGGTTGGCCTGTGGCACCTGCGCAAACCGGATGTCGGCAAGAACGCCACCATGTACCGCAAGGCCACCCGGGTCGGCGCCTGGGTCACC
>DASVKO010000157.1:0-3059 GCA_036385355.1 Dermatophilaceae bacterium | reverse complement strand
GTATGCCGACAGCGTGGGCCGGGACGTGCGTGCACGGGCGGCGAGATCGCTCTGTGACAGCCGGGCTTCGCGGCGAGCGCGGATAAGCAGTTCCGCGGTGCCCATCTCTCCTCCTCGGTGTGTATCTAATTCGATACTATCCTGGAACCCTATCGTAAGCTGCGCTCAACCGAGCTGGTCAGGCGCTTCCGATGCCCGCTGGCCGATCCGCCTACGGACACCGAGACTGGGCTCCGATGCGTCCTGTCATCGTTCCTCTTGCAGGACAACCGTCGATGTCGGCTGAGGCGTGGACGCGAAGCGACCCAGTTAGCTTGGGACGGCTTGGGGGGGCCCATGGCTACGCGCCTTAATGGACGAGGTGCTCATGGGCGGCGGCGCCACGATCGGCTCGGCCCTGGACGCGGGGCTGTCGACGTGCTGATGCTGCATCTCGCATCCATCGTGCTGGGCGCCGGGACGCCGCTGTTCACCGGCGGCGCGCCCTGCATCCTGGTGCAGCGAAGCGTGATCGCCACGTCAACCACGAAACACTTGATTTAGGACGTCGGATGACGACGTCGTAGATCAGTAGAGGTGCTCGTAGAAGTGGGCCATCGCACGCGCAGGACAGGATCGCATCGGGCAGACGTGCCTTAGAGATGGCAGGATGCCGATATGCCTGCGCGGCCGGTTTTGAAAGCTTTGGAGACTGATCGTCTGATCCTTCGGTGTCGGAGCGTGGACGAGGCTCAGACCTCCTCGGGTAGTGACCGGAATGCCTTCTGAGCAGGGCGTTTTCGTTGACCTATACCGTTAGAAAATCTATAAGATGTGATAGACTGTTCCTGTGGATCAGGGGGAGTTGGCAGGCATGCCGGAACCGGCGGTTCTGCGCCTGCACACCAGTGATGGGCAGGTTCTGGTGACCTGTGGGCGGACGCTGGTGTACCGCTACGAGGCCGAAGACCTGGGAATGCGCAACCTCGCGATTGTGGCGTTGACCGACGCGGGCCGGCGGGTCGACGAGGTCGCGGCGGTGTTCGGGCTGACCGCGACGTATGTGTCGATCCTGCGGGGCAAGGCTCGCCGGCATGGCTCGGCGGCGCTGGTGGCGGCCCGCCGCGGCCGACCGCCCAAGCTCAGCGACCGTCAGGTCACCCGGGCCCGGGTGTGGGCCGGGCAGGGGTGGACCCAGCAGGCGATCTCGCAGCGCCTCGGCGTGACCCGCGCGGTGATCAGTGTTCTGCTCGCCCGGTGGGGCCCGATCCCCGCCCAGGAGGCACTGCCGGGGGCGGAGGGCAGTGAGTCCGGGCCGCATTCCACTGAGGCGGATGACCCCGAGCCGGTAGTGGTTGAGCCCGTGGTTGACCCGGTGGTTCCGGGTGCCGGGTCGGCCCGGGTCGGGACTGGTTCGTACCGGTGCCGGTATGCGGGGGCGATGCTGCTTTTCCCTTACCTGGACCTGGTCGGTACCCAAGCCATCTTCGCAACGTTGACTGGTGGCCCGGCCCGCCGGTACGGCGACCAACACGTGTTGACGACCGCGACCCTGGGCTTCGCGTTGGGTGCCGGGACAGTGGAGGGGACCAAGCACCTGCCCCGGGCCGAGGTGGGTGCGGCGGTCGGTTTGGCGGCTACCCCGGCGCTGGGCACGCTACGGGGGCGGTTGTCGGCCCTGGCCGACACATGCGATCCGTTGGCCCTACAAAGGGCGTTCGCCGCGGGGATGCTCGCCGCGGACCCGGCCGCCGACGCGGTGTACTTCGTGGACGACCATTTCGTCCCCTACGCCGGTGCCCGCCCGGTCGCGAAAGGGTGGAACACCAAACGCCGCCACGCCCAGCCCGGCAGGGACGACACCCTGGTGGTGGACGCACGCGGCAGGGCCGTGATCTTCGGCTCCGGTGAGCCGACGGGACTGGCGTCCAACCTGCCCGGGGTACTGGCCCAGCTACGGCAGGTGCTCGGCCCGGATGCCCCGATCCTGCTCGGCTTCGACCGGGGCGGGGCCTACCCGTCCGCGTTCACGACCTGCCGGGACGCGGGTGCGGACTGGGTCAGCTATCGGCGGGCCCCGCTGGTCGCCACCACCGTGACGCCGGCCCAGGCGACCATCACCCGGTCCGGCTTGCCGGTGATGGTGATGCTCGCCGACGAGATGGTGCAGATCAAGGGGTACGGCGCGGCCCGCCAGCTCACCCTGTTCGAACACGACGCGCCGGTCCTGCAGGTGTTGACCAGCGACACCACCACCACGCCGGTAGGGCTGCTGTACTGGTTGCGGGCCCGGTGGCGGATCGAGAACTTCTTCAAATACGCCGCCGCGCACAACGGTATCGACGCGTTGGCTGGCTACGGGATGGACATCGGCCCCGACACCCGCAACGTCACCAACCCCGCCCGGACCGCCGCCCGCAAAACCCTCACAGCCGCCCAAGACGAGCTCGTGACCGCCGAACGCGCCCTACCCCAGCTCCTGAACGGCCCCGGGACCCCGAAACAGAAGAACGCCGCGCTACCCGGAGCACACGCCCGGATCGATGCCGCGATCGCCGCAGCCGACGACGCCAAGACAGCGCTACGCCCGATCCGTGCGAAGGTCCAGGCCACCGACCTGAACTCCGACGCGCAACTCGCCCGCCCCCACCTGGGGCGCCGCGGTTTGCAAATGGTGCTGCGGCTGCTCGCGTTCAACGCCGAAGCATGGCTGGCCGAACACTTCAACGCCTACCTGGGCGACCCCGACGAGTACCGGGCCATCCTGCGTAACCTGCTGCACCTCGGCGGCCACGTCCACTACACGGCCAAGACCATCACCATCACTCTCGACCGGCCCGACAGCCCACGAGTAGCCCGCGCCCTCCAGCTCCTCACCGAAGAACTCAACGCCACCCCCGCAGCCATGCCCACCGACCCCCGGCCACTGACCTACCAGCTCGCCGAGGCATAAATCTCAACGGTTCACGGATCACTACCCGAGGAGGTCTGAGTCTTCCCGTAGATGGCTCGCCGGGCAAGAACGCACACCCATCGCGGAGAAGCGGATGTCTTCCCGAATCCCCAAACTGAGCTCGCTG
>DASVKO010000156.1:0-13131 GCA_036385355.1 Dermatophilaceae bacterium | reverse complement strand
CGGCCATCCTGCCCGCGCGGCCACGCCATCACCACGTGGGGCTCCTCGACGATCGGCAGCCTGCGGACCGAGGCAGTCATCGCGGCCAGGACCATCTCGCGCTCCGCGCCGCCGCTGGCCCAGGCACCGGGGCAGTCCAGGGCGGCCCAGACCAGCTCGGGGGTTGACTCGTTCGGCGTCCAGGCGGCGGCCCGCAGCGTCCTGTGGCCGGCGAGCAGGCCGGTATGCAGGCACAGCGCGTCGGCAGGGTCCCGCTCGGTCCCGCAGGTGAAGCAGGAGGGAAAGGGATGTGAACGCAGACCCTCGTATGCCGCTCCGGCCGCCTGTGCCTGCAGGTAGGTCACCGGCGTGGGGACCCCGGTGGCATCCAGCGGCTCGGCGGCGAACCCCTGGGCCACGACGGTCTCGCCGTCCCAGACCTCTACGGTGCCGTCGTCGCCGCGGGAGATCTCCATCTGGGTGTCCAGCGGCGGGGGCGTGCGCAGGCGAACCGTGACCGCTCCGCCGTCCAGGGCCCCGTCGACGAGCTGGGCCAGGTGGCCGCTCGTCCAGCCGCCGTTGCCCGAATTCGGCGGACCGCGGAAGCGGGAGGGAACGACAAAGGACTCGCTCATGCGCTGAACGCTAGTCCTCCGGGGGCGGGAGGTGGCGGCGTGCCGGTACCTCTGGCCCGATTTCCCGGGAGCCGGACCGGTTTGAATCAGCGTTCTCCGACCCGTGGGTGAGAGGCTAGGTGCGTGACGGACTTGATTGATACCACCGAGATGTACCTCCGGACGATCTACGAGCTCGAGGAAGAGGGCATCGTTCCTCTCCGGGCCCGCATCGCCGAGCGTCTGGGCCACTCCGGTCCCACCGTTTCTCAGACCGTGGCACGGATGGAGCGGGACGGCCTGCTGGCGCTCGCCGGCGACCGGCACCTCGAGCTGTCCGTCCAGGGCCGCCAGATCGCGACCCGGGTCATGCGTAAGCACCGACTGGCGGAGCGGCTTCTGGTCGATGTCCTGGGACTCGAGTGGGAGTACGTCCACGACGAGGCATGCCGCTGGGAGCATGTCATGAGCGAACGGGTCGAGCGCAAGATCCTGACCCTGATCGGCGAGCACCTCGAGAGCCCCTATGGCAACCCCATCCCGGGGCTCGACGAGCTGGGGGAGCCGCCGAACGAGGACTTCCGCCGTGGGGTGACCAACCTCGTCGAGCTCGTCGACCAGGGGACCACCGTCGTGACGGTGCGCCGGATCGGCGAGCCCGCCCAGGTCGATCCTGAGGCGCTGAACCTGTTGACCAGGGCCGGCCTGATGCCGGGACGGCGGGTTCATGCTCGCCGGGAGGGTGCGTGGATCGCTGTCGTCCGCGATGGCGCGGATGACTCGATGAAGGTCTCGCTGCCGGAGGACGTCGCCCTCCATGTGTTTGCGGATACCCCTGACTGACGGCTCAGGGGCCGGCATCGTGCCGGTTGTCCGTGGTGGCGACGAGGCAGGACGGTGTCACGGTGCAGGGCCGATCGCACCGCGACGACAAAGTCAGCGAATCCCCCGGGTGGCGAGTCCTTCATGCCCTTCGGGCCCCCTGCCCTGCGGAAATGGTTGCCCCCCTGCACCGTCGCAAGGTAACCCTGCATCCAGTACCTCGTGAGTTATCTGGTTGCCCCGCAACGGGAATGTGACATCTGAGCCCTGCGTGTGTACGGTGGTCGGGCTTCGTCATCTTTGGCGGGGTACTTGATGCGGTTCGCCTAGTCCTGTCACCGCATCGGGAATTCTCAACATCCGCTTGGCAGGAGCGGGGGACCCAAATCTGGGGCGTCGCGAGACGCTCCTTGGGGTGAAGCCCTCTCGGTGGTGGACGACGTACGTCGTTCGCCGGCGTGAAGGCCGGGTGCAAACTCCCACCCGAACCCGACAGCTGACCTCGTAGGCGTCTGGAGAGGTTTCTTCACTGTGTCGAGCCACAATTCCGGTCGCCATCGCGCACCAAGCCCCTTGAGCTCCGCCTCATCCTTCTCGTCGGCCATCTCGCGTTCAGCCAGGCCCGCAACCAAGGCCTCCGCGGCGATCGTCATCTCCGGCGCCATGGTGGCCTCCCTGGCGCTCCCGGCCTCTGCAGCCACGCCGGCTACCGCCGTCGCGGCGACAGCACCGGTTGCCGTCGCCGGCGCGAACCCGTCGGCCGCCCAGGCGCCGCTGGTTCCCCGGGCCTTCGGGAACATCGCCTTCACCGGTGTGGTCAAACCCAAGCCCAAGCCTGTCGTGGTCAAGCGCGCGGTCGCACCCGTCAGCCGCTCGACCACGCGCCCTCCGGTCGCTGCGCCCGCCGCCAACGCGGGTGGGTTGCTGGGCATCGCCGCCAGCCTGGCCGGCATCTACTACGTCTACGGCGGCACCACGCCTGCCGGCTTCGACTGCTCCGGCTACACGCAGTACGTGTTCGGGAAGGTGGGTATCAGCCTGCCCCGCACGGCCGAACAACAGCGGCAGGCCACGACCCCGGTGACCACCCCGCAACCGGGCGACCTCGTGTTCTTCGGCTCCCCGGCCCACCATGTCGGCATCTACGCCGGCAACGGCAAGATGTGGGACTCCGAGCAGACCGGCACCCCGGTCATGCTCCACACCGACCGCACCGAACGCAACGGCGGCGCCACGTTCGGTCGGGTCTGACCGGCAGCACATTGGCCAGCAGGCCCCCGCCTTCAACGCAGGCCACCGGAGTGAAGGCAGGCCATCAGGTTTGAACGCAGAAGCCCCGGTTCAGGAAGCCCCTGAACCGGGGTTTCTCAGCGGGATGTGCAGCCGGGTGGCCAGCCCCGCTCTCTGGAGCGGTCGACCATGTCGGCGCAGGCGAGCATGAACAACCGGGCGGCTCGGGCCGACGAGACCGTCAGCACCAGCGGCGGCGCGCCCCGGCGAGGTGCTGCACGTACCCGGCGATGGCCGCCGGCGAGCACAGCACCTGGTACCCCAGCAGGAACGCCACGTAGCCGAGCCGGTTACGGCGCACCTGCAGGTCCAGGGAACCGAAGACGTGCCTGGTCTGGTAGGTCCGCAGCCCGCCATATACCAGGAGGGTGATCGGCAGGACGGCCAGCGTCCACACCGAGACGATCAGCGGGTACCCGAGCAGGAGCAGGACGACTCCGGGAAGCCAGATCAGCGCGTAGCCCACGTCAAGGAACGGGATGAGCAGGTCGAGGCCGGCGATCAGCCCGGTCAGCCGCCTGGTCTGGCGCCACGGCGGCACCGTGACGAGGCCCTCCAGCATCCCCCGCGCCCACCGTGCCCGTTGCCGCATGAAGTGACGCAGCTTGACCGGGGCGTCTGTGAAGGCGACGGCAGTCGGCTCGTAGATGACGCGGTCGCCCTCCTCCATCAGTCGCCAGGTCACGACGATGTCCTCGCCGATCGCGTCCGGCCATCCGCCAACTCGTCGTATCTCGGCGGTCAGGTAGAGCGAGAAGGCACCCTGGGCGACCAGGGTCGCCTGGTACAGACCCTGCATCCGCTTCACCGCGGCGATGCCGAGGTAGTAGTCCCACTCCTGCATCCGGGTGAGCAGGTTCACCCGGGAGTTGCGAACCAGCACGGATCCCGCGACCGCCGCGGTGTCCGACGGCGCAGACTCCAGGCGGGAGACCAGCCGGCGCAGCGACTCCAGGTGAAGGATGGTGTCCGCGTCCACGGTCACCACGTAAGGGGTCCGGACGTACTCCAGCGCGGTGTTCAGCGCGTTCGACTTGCCCGGCGTGAGCTCGGAGATGATGAGCAGCGTGACGCCGAGTTCGGCAGCGGTCTGCCGGGCCGCGTCGCAGGTGCCATCGCTCGACCCGTTGTCGGCCAGGATGATCGTGACCGGCCCCGCGTAGTCCGTCCGGCTGATCGCAGCGATGGTCTCGCCGATGCCCCGTTCCTCGTTGCGCGCCGCGATGATGACGGTCAACGCCGTCGTCGGAGACTCCACGTGCAGCAGCGGCTGCCGGTCGAGGACGAGGGAGGCCGCCAGGAACGCCACGATGGCTCCCGGCAGATACGCGACGAGAATGACGACCGTCCAGGCCACGGCTGTGCCTGTCACCGGTTCGAGCTCGTCCACCCACGAGCTCGAGATCCACACCGACAGCGCGACCCATCCGACGGTGAAGGCCATGGCCAGGGCGAACTTGGCAGCCACCGAGACGTAGACGCGCCGGTCCCTGACGGGAACTGCCTCGACGCGGGGGGCGCCGACGGACGTAGCGGAGGTGCGTGCGGGTGCGGAAGCCGGCACGGAGGTGGGCGGGACCATGCTGTCGGCGCCCTTGTCGGGCTGCCCGACAATACGACTGAGCAGACTCATGCCCGAACCTCTGTCCTCAGAGAGGCAGGCCGGATGGCCCCGCCTTCCCACGAACGTAAGTCCAGCGGTGGAGCCCTCGCCGTGGAATTCGCCGGTTCACAAGCCCTTTGACCTCAAGGGCCACTCGTTCAGCCGAGGCGTTCGTGGGCCGAACGGTCAGCCGGTCCTCGCGACGGCCGGGAGCAGCCGGGAGGCCGCCCTGCCGAGGGTGTGCTGGCGAAACAGCTCGGCGGCGGGTAGCAGCCGATGCTCGGTCGACCAGGTCAGTCCGATCGCGCGGGCTGCGAGGAGGTCGGCGATCTTCACATAGCGCAGTGGCCCGGTGACCGCGTCCGGCGATCCCTCGCGCAGAGCCGGGACGATCGACACCCCGAGCCCCGCGGCCACGAAACCACGCACGGTGGGCAGGTCGTCGCCCTCGAATCCCAGCGTTGGCCGGAACCCGGCGTCCTCGCACAGGTCCTCGCACTGCTGCCGCAGCAAAGAGGTCGGACGCAGCATGACGAACGGTTCCGACGACACCTCGGCCAGCTGGGTCTGCGTCCGGCGCGCAAGCGGATGCCCGCTCGGCAGTGCCAGCCGCAGCGGCTCGACCATCAGCTTCCTCCATTGCACCGCGGGGTCCGTGGGCCGAACGGTCGAGATCTGGAGGTCGACCTCTCCCCTGCCCAGGACCGAGGCCACCAGCTCGTCGCGGACCACCCTGAGCTGGAACTGAACTCGGGGATGGTCTGCACGGAAGCTGCTCACAAGGTCAGGAACCAGCCAGGTGCCCAGCGAGAGCTCGAAAGCCAGCGACACCGTTCCGGTCTCTGGCTCGATGAGCTGGTTCACGGCCGCGAGCCCGTCGTCGAGCTGGAACAGCATCGCATCCACGTGGCGCTTGAACGCCGAGCCCGCGTGGGTCATCCGCAGCGTTCGCCCTGATCGGCGCAGCAGCGGGGTGCCGACCTCGACCTCCAGACGGGCCAGGGCGCGCGATACCCCTGACTGGGTGACCCTTTCGAGCTCGCTCACCTCCGTCACCGTCATACCGTCGGCGACCTGCTGGAACCAGCGAACGGCATCGGTCTCCACATACATGACGCTAGCGCATGCATTGCATGTCATCCAGTCATTGGACGCATGGGTTGAGACCGGGGAGACTGAATGACATGAAACTCATCGGCCAGAAAGGCTCCGCAATGGAACACCGCATCTCCTTGTCCCCCATCTGGGCCGCAGCCCGAGACGACCTGCGCGCCCGCCGTGCCTCTCGCGCCGCCCGCGAGAACCTCGAGCGCGCCCTGGCCAGCTACCGCACTCCCGCCGAGCAGAGCGAGCTCCACGCGATACTCGATCGTGCCGACCCGGATGCAGCCGACGAGATCCGCGACGTCATCGACCGCAGCCGCGTCGCCTGACACCTCAGCGATCGGCTCGCGAGCCACACACCCGTCGCACCTTCCCGGTGAATGACGTGGAACAGATATGCCGGGACCGACGGGCCCAGGCTCCGCCCGGAGGCCGCGGCAGGTCCGTCCTCAGCCCGAAGTAGCCGAACGGCCGATGCACGAACCGGCAGACAGCCGATGCACCACCTCACCAACAGCCCTGGCATTGCCTCACGAACAGTCGATGTGGCCACCCCCTGGCCTCTCCTACGCTGAGTTCAACAACGAAACAGTCGATTCAGGGGAGACGCGGAGAACTCCAATGGCTGCTGTTCGATCCAGCTTCCTTCGTACGACTCGCTGGGGGCTCGCCGCGTCCATGACGTGTGCGGCTGTCCTGGCTGTGGGCCCGGTTGCCTCAGCCGCGCCCGACAACGCAGCTGCCGACCAGGGTCACGGCATCCAGACCCCTTCGGCCACCGCGTCCGCGTTCGCCGGCTCCCGGTGGGGCAGCCCCGCGGCTGACGCCGTGGCCAAGGACGGGTACGGCAATCACGACGCCCGGAAAGACCCAGGATCACTGTTCACGGTGGAGACTGCCATCGGGGTCCGCGACACCTGGAACGAGCTGGACAGCGCTGGCCGGGCCGTCACCGGCCAGGGTGTCGGCGTGGCTCTCCTTGACTCCGGCGTGGCCCCGGTTGCAGGCTTGAACGCTGTGGGCAAAGTAACGTACGGCCCGGACCTGTCGATCGAGGGCAACGGCGTCCTCGTGCATCAGGACACGTTCGGTCACGGCACGTTCATGGCAGGCATCATCGCCGGAAGAGGGACCACGAAGCCGTCCTCGAAGCTGTCCTCCGCACAACCGGCAGTTCAGCTGGGCGTTGCGCCGGATGCCGAGCTGCTGTCGCTCAAGCTGGCCACGACAGACGGCAGCACGGACGTCAGCCAGGTCATCGCGGCCCTCGACTGGGTGGCTCAGCACCCCGTGCTGCCCAACGGCACCCGGGTGCGCGTGATCAACTTGTCCTATGGCACCGACTCGGCGCAGGGCTACCAGAGTGACCCCCTGGCAGCTGCCGCCGAGAACGCGTGGAAGCACGGCATCGTCGTGGTGACCTCAGCCGGCAACGGCGGCACCGAGACCGGCCGCGTGACGGACCCGGCCATCGACCCCTACGTCCTGGCAGTCGGCGCGGCGGACAGTGGCAACAAGGTGAACGGATGGGCGCCCAAGCGCACCACGGCCGCGTCCTTCTCCAGCGTTGCGACCGGCAGGCACGCTGATCTCGTCGCCCCTGGCACCTCCCTGGTCTCCCTGAGGGCCCCCGGCTCGTACGTGGATACCAACAACCCGCAGGGACTGGTCGCAGACGACGTCAGCGGAAAGCTGTTCCGGGGCAGCGGCACCAGCATGGCAGCCGCAGTGGTGTCCGGATCCATTGCGGACCTGCTGCAGGCCTACCCCGGCCTGACCCCCGACCAGGTCAAGTTCGCCCTGACAACCTCTGCCGACCCGATCAAGGACGGCGACGCCAACGCTGTCGGCGCGGGCATGATCGACCTGCCCGAGGCGTTCAAGGTCGCCGGCCACCTGGTCAAGACCAATGCGAAGGGTGCCGCGCTCAAGGCTGCGGCGGTTCAGTCCTTCGAGCCTTCCACCGGCCAGGGATCCATTGACGCCGCCCGTGGTGCGATCGTCCCCGTGGACGCCGACGGCGTCGAGATCTCCGGTGAGGTCGACATCCAGGGCATCCCCTGGAACGCGCCGGCATGGTGGGCAGCCTCGTCGTCGCTGACCGCCTGGACGGGTGGCCAGTGGATGGGAACATCCTGGACCGGCGATGGCTGGATGAGCCAGGACAACGAGCTGGCCTCCGCCCGCTGGTCCTCAGCCCGGTGGAGCAGCGCCCGGTGGAGCAGCGCCCGCTGGTCCTCCGCACGGTGGTCCTCCGCCCGCTGGTCCTCCGCCCGCTGGAGTGACGCGGAATGGGAATCGGCGCGGTGGTCCTCCGCCCGCTGGTCCGCGGATTCGTGGTGATGCTTGGTCGTCACCCTGCCCACGCTGAGCGCCCGGACTCGTACCCTGGTGCTCAGCTTGGCGCTTGCCATCGTCGCGTTCGCCCTGGCAGTACATTCGCTCCTCTCCGCTAGCCGGCTCATTTCGCAGCCACTGACAGCGGTCGCCATCGCGGTGACGTTCTTCGTGGCCGAACGTTATCTGGTCAACATCGAGTTCCGGCGCCAGTCGCACTCGCTGACCTTTGCCGGAGTGCCCCTGGCGCTGGGGATTCTCCTGCTTCCGGTCCATGAGCTCGTTCTCGCTCGCCTGGTCGGCAGCCTCACCGCGCTGCTGTGGCAGCGCGTCGCCGCCGAGAAGGTCACCTACAACACATCAGCCTTCTGCTTCGAGGTGGCGGTCAGCGGCACCCTCCTGCACGCCTGGCTGCCTCAGGCCGGTGACCTGAACGTCGGGGCCATCGTTGTGCTGCTGGTCTGCATCGCCGCAGTGGACCAGCTGATGAGCCTCCTGGTCCTGCTGGTCATCCACATGCATGGTGGCGCGATAGGCCGGCACGACGTCGCCGAGGTACTCGTGCCTTCTCTTCTCCTCAGCATGGTCGCGACCACCTTTGCCGCAGCGCTGGACATCCTTATCCGGCAAGGCGTCGTCGGAGTCGTGCTTGCCCTGGCGCTCGTGACCGTGGCCGTGTTCATCTACCGGATGTACGCCGCCAGCTCGCGGCGACACCAGTCCCTGGAAGTGGTGCACGACTTCGTCACCGAGGGAGTCGGCGTCGAGACCGTCGAACAGCTGGCCCGGCGCAGCCTGGCCCGGATGAGACTCGTGCTGCGCGCCGGGACCGTCGAGCTCATGCTGCTGGACAGCCAGGCGGACGGCCAGGAGCCCCGCCAGGAGAGCTATCTCCTGTTCGGGATCGGAGAGGACGACCAGCTCACCCAGGCCCACACCTCGCAGTGCACCGACTGGGTTCACTCGAAGGCCCTGCATCACGGCGAGCCGACGCTGGCCACCCGTGACCGCGACACAGCCGTCGTCCACTGGCTCGACTCGATGAACCTCAAGGACGCGATCGTGGTGCCGATGCAGTCCGGCGCCAACATCCTGGGCACGATCACGGTGACCGACCGGCTGGGCGACACCGCGACCTTCACCGACGATGACCTGAAGATGCTGCAGACCCTCACCAGCCATTTCACCGTGGCAGTCAGCAGCGCCCGCCTGATGGAGAAGCTGTCCTACGAGGCAACTCACGACGCCCTCACCGGCCTGGCCAATCGCCCGTACCTCTCCCATCGGATACGCGAGACGGCAAAGGTCAGCTCATCGAACGCAGTCCTCCTGCTTGACCTGGACAAGTTCAAAGAGGTCAATGACGTTCTCGGCCACGATCTCGGCGATCAGCTGCTCATCGTCATCGCCGAGCGACTTCGCGGGTGCATGCCCGAGAACTCCACCGTCGCAAGGCTGGGCGGGGACGAGTTCGCCGTCCTGCTCCCGGAAGGAGCTGACGGCATCCCCGATGCCGCCGCCTATGCTCAGCTCGCCGTTGACCGCATCCTGGAGCCGGTCTGGTTCGACGAGGCACTGCTCACCCCCGAAGTCAGCATCGGCATCGCCACGTCGCCGACCGTCGCCTCCGAGAACCTCCTGCGCTGCGCGGACACGGCCATGTACGTCGCCAAGTCCCGCAGCGACTCTGTGGCAGTCTACGAACCCAGCATGGACAGCGGCCGCGCCGAACGGCTCGCCCTCGTGGCCGACCTCCGGGTAGCGCTCGACCATGCACCCCAGCAGTTCGCGCTGTTCTACCAGCCCAAGATTGACCTGGCTACCGGAGCCGTGGTCAGTACCGAGGCGCTCGTCAGGTGGCACCACCCCACGCTCGGCACCCTGTCCCCGGACCACTTCATCCCTCTCGCGGAAGCCACCGGCCTGATCGACCAGCTCACCATGCACCTCATCACCGTGGCACTCACCGAATGCGCCACCTGGCGCCGGCGAGGTCACGAGGTCACGGTCGCGGTGAACCTCTCCGCCCGGAACCTGTCGAACCCCAAGGTCATCGAGCACATCGCACATGCGATCACGGCAACCGGAACCCAGCCGGAATGGCTGATCCTGGAGATCACCGAGAGCGCCGTCATGGAAGACCCGGAGGAAGCGGTGGCCGCTCTCAACAAGTTCGCCAAGCTGGGCGTCTGCCTGTCACTGGACGACTTCGGCACCGGCTACTCAAGCCTGTCCTACCTGCAACGACTGCCGGTGAAGGAGCTGAAGATCGACAGGTCCTTCGTCGTGGCGCTGACCGAGGACGAGCCTGACGAGAACGCGGCTCCGCTGTTCCGGAGCATCACCGCACTCGGCGCCAACCTGAATATGCGGATCATCGCCGAAGGCATCGAGACCAGGGACCAGATGGACGCCGTCACCGCTCTGGGATGCCAGGTCGGCCAGGGATACCTCATCTCCCGTCCCTTGCCGGCGGTCGTCTTCCAGAAGTGGCTCGACGACTACACCGGCAGAAACGGGCTGCACCTGGTCCCTTACTCGGCCTGAAGGAATTGGCCAGGACCACCCCGGCTGCCGTCTGAACCAGCCTCGTCAGCCTGCGAATGCCGACAACCGTCCCGGCCACCGTGAGGCCCGGACGTCCACCGCGAGGGCGAGCGCAGAGAGACGGTTCGGGCCAAGGGCGCCCGAACGCTCAGCCGGTGATGCTGGGCCTGCCGTTCTCGAGGTGCCCCGCGAAGCGCCGCCGGTACTCGCGGTGGGCACCCAGGGTGACCGTGACGTCATACCAGCCGCTGGTGTGCTGCACCGGGTCGAGGGATATCGACTGGGAACCAGGGGCGACAGGCACGGTGCGAGTCTTGGCGTCCAGCCCGGTGGCCTCCACGGACACCTTGCCAGAAGTGATGTTGCTGAACGTGATCCGCAGCGTGGGGTGGCTGGCGGATCCGATGATCGTGACGGCAACCTCGACACCGGTCGTCGCGGCGCCGCCGGTCGCCTCGCGCAGGAAGCCGTTCGGGCCGTGAACCGCCACGTCGTAGGTGCCGACGGCCACGACCGAGGTACTCACCTGCTGGCCGGGCGCCACGTCGACCCGCTGGGAGACGAGGGCGATCCCGAGGCGGTCGTACACCTGCATCTGCAAGGCTGCGCTGCCGGCGTTGCCCATCGCCACGGCGACCGACGTGGCGCCTGCGGTGACGTTCGCCCACGGCTGGTACGGCAGCGCCCGGGCCGGTGCGACGCCGGGCTCCTGCACCGGGACAGTCTGCTGTCCGGGCGCCGGCGGCGTGGCCGGGGGCAGTGTCCCGGCGGCGTCGGCCTGCTTGCGCAGCGCGGCCGTGTCGGGCAGCAACGCAATCGTCGTGTCTGGCGTGGCGAAGTCGAAGCAGCTCGTCAGATCGCCACAGATCGCGCGCCGCCACGCAGAGATGTTCGGCTCCGGCACCCCCGTCCAGCGCTCCAGGAACCTCAGCACCGACGTGTGGTCGAACACCTCCGAGTTGATCCAGCCGGCGCGGCTCCAGGGAGACACCACCGTCATCGGCACGCGCGGGCCGAGCCCGACCGGCAGTCCCATCACGAACTCGTCGGGCGTTCCGGGTGGGGCCGTCGGCGGGACGATGTGGTCGAAGAACCCGTCGTGCTCGTCGTAGTTGATGAACACCGCCGTGGTCTCACGCAACCGGTCGTTCGACCAGATCGCGTTCAGCACCGTCTCGGTGTAGGCAGCGCCATCGACCGGGCGCGCCCTCGGGTGCTCGGAGTACGCGTAGGGGGCGACGACCCAGGACACGGCAGGCAGCGTGTTTGCGGCGCAGTCGCCGATGAACTTCTGGAGGACGTGGTCGATGCTGAGGCCGAGACCGGAGCTGGGCTTCCATGCCGCCCGTACCGACGCCCGGTCGGCGAGCTGGCGGATCTTCGGGTCCGGCGAGGCAAGCGCATCGTGGTACGCCTTGAACAACCAGAGCGGGTTGTCGCCGTAGTCACCGAGATAGCCGTCCGCTCCCCCGCCGTCACCCACCTCGTCGTTCGCGTAGACCTGCCACGAGACCCCGGCGCGCTGCAGTCGCTCCGGGTAGGTCGTCCAGTGGTAGACCGGCTCGTAGTCGGCCGGGTTGGAGATCGCCGGGCCGCCGGAGGCGCCCTGCGGATCGATCATGCCGGACCAGTGGAACAGCCGGTTGGGCGTGGTCGGGCCCTTGATCGAGCAGAAGTACTGGTCGCAGAAGGTGTATGCCTGCGCGAGCTCCCGGTTGAACGGCAGGTCTTCCTTGGTGAAGTAGGCCATCGTCTTCTCACCGGTGTCAGTGATCCAGCCCGTGTTGTTGCCGCCCGCCCACTGCTGCTGGACCCCTGCCCAGCTGTGGTCGTTGCCGGGAAGGTTCTGCCCGTCGACCTTGCTCGTGTCGACGTGGAACGGCAACAGGTATCCACCGTCCGCACGTGACGGATCTGGCTGGTGGAAGACGCTGCGCCCGTTGGCCAGGGTGAGTGCCGCCTTGTCGCCGAACCCGCGCACCCCGCGCATCGTGCCGTAGTAATGGTCCAGGGAGCGGTTCTCCTGCATGAGGATCACCACATGCACGACGTCATCCAGGCTGCCCCTGCGCCGTCTCGGGCCGGCCGCCGCCACGGGCGCAGGCAAAGCACCGAGCAACCCGGCGGCCGCGGCCGAAGCGAGGCCGCCCATGAACACGCGGCGACTGGGCTGGAACCGTGGTTCTGACATCCGGGAACTCCCTCATCATCATCCAAAAGTCGGTCATGGCGACTGTCGACGAGTCAACAGTCGCCATGACCGCCCCGGGATGAGCAGCCGGTGAACGGAGGACGAACGGCTGAGCCCGGTTCGCCGGCACGGCACCGCCCCTCACCACTCAGCAGCAGCCCGGTGAGGCCGGGTCAGTTGCCGGGTCAGTTGCCGGGTCAGTTGGCGGGTCTGGCTGCTGCGGGTGTGTTCATGTCTTCGGACCAGGCGGCGGTGGCGCCGCTGTGACCGATGCGAATGGCCTGGACGGTGGTTCCGGAGGAGGCGAGCACCGCGGTCACGGCGAGGGCGAGAGCGACCCACTTCGGGGCGCCGGGCCTGGTGCCGTGTCGATCCCTGACGTTCCACCAGAACAGGACCGCGGCGACGGCGACCAGTCCGACCACCCAGGGCAGCACCCCCTCGGCAAGCCGGGAGTGGGTCTCGATCAGGGAGGACTCCGAGACCCGCTTCTCGAGATGCTCGCCTGACTCGGTGGTGATCGGCACGAGGACGAGCGCGGCCAGGGCCAGGGCGAGCGGAAGGAAACGGGCCCACTTCCGGAACCGTGGCCACAGGGCCGCGAGCGCGACGACGAGGGCGGCTGCGGGAACGATGACCTCGGT
>DASVKO010000155.1:0-6562 GCA_036385355.1 Dermatophilaceae bacterium | reverse complement strand
GAGCGCTCGATGGCCCGCGCGTAGGCCTCGATGTCCGCGGTCCGGTATGGCCACAGCATGTCGTCGGCCTTGACGAAGTCCACGCCCCAGGAGGCCAGCTGTGCCACGCACGAGTCGTAGTAGGCCTGGGCCGCAGGGTGCGTGTGATCGAGGCCGTCCATGTCCGGGTTCCAGGAGCAGCGGGCGGCGGATGTGGGGTCCGCGATCGCCCGCGCCGTGACCCGGGTGCCCAGCACAGGCAGGTCCGCCGCGGTGGCGACCCGTGGGATCCCGCGCATGACGTGCACGCCGAACCGCAGACCCAGGGCATGCACCTGCGCGGCGAGCGGCCCGAAGCCCGCCCCGTCGGCGGAGCTCGGGAACCGGTTGACGGCAGGCTGCAGCCGGCCGTATGCGTCGACGGCGAGCGGCGCATCCTCGTTGTAGCCGTGCGCGCGGGCCGACGGGTCCGACCACGCGATGTCCACCACCACGGTGTCCCACCCGTGGGGAAGCAGGTGCTCCGCCATGGCCCGCGCGTTGGCGAGCACCTCCGCCTCGGTCACCGTGGTGCCGTAGCAGTCCCAGCTGTTCCAGCCCATGGGCGGGGTGCCCCGGACCCGGTCGGCGTCGACCATCCTCACGTCCTCTGCTCCTCGCACCGCTCGTCCCTGTGCGCGTCTCGCTGCTCGGCACGGCCGGACGGTGCTCGACCTGACCGCGCACACTAGCGGCAGGCAGCCGTCTACGCTATCGCCGTGGCCACCACGATGCGCGACGTCGCCGCGCTCGCGGGCGTGTCGGTGAAGACCGTCTCGCGGGTGGTCAACATGGAGCCGCACACCCGCCCCGAAGTTGTCCGCCGCGTGCGCTCCGCGATCGCGGAGCTCGAGTGGGTGCCGAACGCCGCGGCGCGCACATTGCGGACCGGCCGGACCGGGCTCCTCGGCGTGGGCGTCGCCGAGCTGCGCCGACCGTACCTGGCCACGCTCGTCGAGGCGATCGTGGCGGAGGCTGACCATCGCCGGATCGAGGTCGCGGTCGAGCCGACTCACGGGGACGCGCGTCGCGTTCGGGATCTCTTCGACTCCTGCGGCCCGGTGTTCGATGCTGTGGTGCACATTGGCGGCCTGCCGCCTGGCGTGGATCTCGGCGGCGCGCTCGAGGACCGGCCCGTTGTGGTTGTGCAGGGTGGCACCGAGCTGGCTGGGGTGGACCGCGTGGACGACGACGTGGTGGAGGCGGTCGTGCTGGTAGCCAGGCACCTGGCCGTGATGGGTCGCATGCGGCCCGTGCTCCTGGGACCCGACCGCGCGCGCCGGTCGGACGACGACCCAGACCGGCCGTCGAGGGCGATGCGCGGGGCGCTCGCCTCGGCGGGCATCGACGCCGACGCGGTGCTCGCGGTGGCCGTGGGGCGCCCTGCGGACCGCGGTGCCGGCGCGGCCGCGGCAGCTGCGGTGCTCGACGCGATGCACGACGTTGACGCTCTGCTGTGCGTGAACGACGAGGTGGCGCTGGGCGCGCTGCACGTGTTGGCGGCCCGCGGCCTGGACGTGCCCGGCCGCGTCGCGGTCATCGGCTACGACAACCTCGACGATGGCCGCTTCTCCGCCCCCGCCCTCACCACGGTGGACCCAGGACCGCAGCGGCTCGCTCGGGTGGCACTCGAGTTGCTTACCGACCGGCTGGCAGGCACCGCCCCGCCCCACCCGCGCGTGGTGACGTCCCCCGTGGATCTGGTACGCCGCGAGTCGACGCTCGGCGAGGTCCTGCTGTGAGGCGGCCGACGCTGGCCGACGTCGGTGCTGTCGCCGGTGTGTCCGCCAAGACGGTGTCCAACGTGCTGCTCGGCCGTTTGGGGGCGTCGGAGGCCACCCGCGCGGCCGTGCTGGCTGCCATCGAGCAGCTGGGCTACCGGGTCAACATGGCTGGACGGGGCCTCGTGTCGGGGCGCACCGGTCGCGTCGCCGTCGTCGTGCCCAACCTGTACCAGCCCTACTTCGCCGAGCTGGCTGAGCGCCTGATCCACGCGCTGGAGGAGCGGGGCTGCACCACCATGCTCCGCGTCGCGCACGATCGCGAGGCCGAGCTGGCCGCGGTGCTGGGGCCGACGACCGCGACGGTGGACGGCGTCATCGTGAGCCCCCACTTCCTCAGCGGAGACTCCCTCGCTGAGCGGACGCCGCCCCGCCCGGTGGTGCAGCTGGGCTCGGCGCCCACGCCGCTGCGCGACTGCGTCGTCATGGGGGAGCGTGCGGGCAGCGAGGCCATGACGCGGCACTTGCTGGAGTCCGGCCGACGGCGGATCGCGCTCGTGTGGAACAACGCTCCCGGCACTGCCCCGCAGGGGGACCGCTTCGAGGGCTACCTGGCTGCGCTGGCCGCCTACGGGGTGCCGCGCGACGATGCCCTGTTCGTCTCGGGCTCGGACTGGGACCGGCGGGCGTCGGGCTACGAGGCCATGGTCGGGCTGCTCCGGCAGAAGGTCGCGTTCGACGCCGCCCTGTGCGTCAACGACGCGATCGCGGTGGGGGCTCTGCGGGCGCTGCCCAGCTTCGGGCGCCGCGTCCCGACCGACGTTGCGGTCACCGGCTTCGACGACACGGACGAGAGCGAATTCACCTCCCCGCCCCTGTCGTCGGTGAGTCCGGAGCAGCCGGTGATGGTCGAGGCGGCCGTCCGCATGCTCCTGGAACGGATCGACGGGTACGCCGGACCCGTTCGTGAGGTGCGCACCAACGCCCACCTGGTGCTGCGCGCATCGTCGCTGCCGGCCTGACAGCACCGCCCGCACGGCCGCCAGGTCCAAATTCTGTCTTGTGCTTGACAACGCTGAAGTATCTTGCCAGCATCATCGCGGTCTTTAACGTTGAAGGAGCTCCCATGACCCGCGACCACGCGTCGTCCGCCGTGGACCTGGCCGCCCCGGCGGCGGTCGCTGCGGCCGTGCGGACCGCCGCGCCAGCCCTGCCGTGCGCCATGGTGGCCTGCCAGCAGCCGCTCGACCTGCGCGCGGTGCGCCTCTCCGAGCGCGGGCCGCTCGGCGCCTGGCAGCGGCTCAATGCCGAGGCCACTATCCCGCACTGCATCGAGCAGCTCGAGGTCTCGGGTGTGCTGGACAACTTCCGGCGGGTCGTGGGGGAGTCCTGCGCGCCCTACCGCGGCTTCGTCTTCGCTGACTCAGACCTGTACAAGGTCGTCGAGGCCGTGGCGTGGGAGATCGCCCGCACCGGGACGTCGGGCTTCGACGGCTGGCTGGACCAGGTGGTCGCGCTGGTCGCACGCGTGCAAGAGCCCAGCGGCTACGTGCAGACCTGGATCCAGGGCGTCCACCCGGAGAAGCGGTTTGCCGAGCTGGAGTGGACGCACGAGCTGTACGTGCTCGGCCACATGGTCCAGGCCGCCGTTGCGCTGGACCGGGCCTGCGGTCGCGACGACCTGCTCCGGCTGGCGCTGCGCTTCGTCGACCTCGTGGACCGGCGCTTCGGCCCCGGCCGCGAGGAGGGCATCTGCGGCCACCCGGAGATCGAGACCGCGCTCGTTGAGCTGTACCGGCACACGGGCGACCAGCGCCACCTCGACCTCGCGGCCGTCCTGCTCGACCGTCGGGGCCGCGGCCTGCTCCCGGTCGGGGCGCTCGGCGCCCGCTACTTCCAGGACCACCAGAGCGTCCGGGAGTCCACAGCGGCCGTCGGGCACGCCGTGCGACAGCTCTACCTGAACGCGGGGGTCACCGACCTCTACCTGGAGACGGGGGAGCCGGCGCTGTTGGCGGCCATGGACGCCCAGTGGGCCAGCGCCCACGAGCGCAAGATGTACCTCTCGGGCGCGTTCGGGTCACGGCACCGGGACGAGGCGTTCGGCGACGACTACGAGCTGCCCTCGGACCGCGCCTACGCTGAGACGTGCGCGACCATCGCGGACCTGCACTGGACCTGGCGGATGCAGCTGGCCGGAGGCGACGGGCGTCACGCGGACGTCATCGAGCGTGAGATCCACAACGCCCTGGCCGCCTCAGTGGACGCCACGGGCACTCGGTTCTTCTACTCGAACCCGTTGCAGCTACGCCCGGACCGCTACTCGGAGGAGAACGCGCCGCGGGAGCGCACATCCTGGTACGCCTGCGCGTGCTGCCCGCCCAACATCGCCCGGACGGTCGCCCAGCTGAGCGCGTACGTCGCGTCGTCCACGCCCGACGAGCTGCGCCTGCACCAGTACGCGGACGCCGAGATTGACCTGCCGGCGCACCTGGGCCGCGGCACGCTCGTCGTCCGGACCGACTACCCCGCCACCGGGCGGGTGGAGCTGCACGTCGACGGGCTGGCCGAGCCCGGCAGCCTGCTGGCGCTCCGTGTCCCGGGCTGGTCGGCCCGGACGGTCCTGCACCAGGGCGACGACGAGCGCCTCGTCCACGCCCAGGCCGACGGCTACGTCCGCGTTCCGCTCGGCGAGCCGATGCGGCTCGAGCTTGACCTGAGCCCGCGCTGGACCGTCGCGCATCGGTCGGTGGACGCGGTCCGCGGGTGCCGGGCGCTGGAGCGTGGGCCCGTCGTGTACTGCGTGGAGCAGGCGGACCTGCCCGCCGATGTGGAGGTCGCTGAGCTCACCCTCGATCCCCGTGTGGCGCCCCGCGAGGTCCCTTCCGACGATCGGCTGCCTGAGGCGGGACCGCGGCTCGAGATCGCGATGCACGTCCGGGACGGATCCGTCGCGCTCTACGGCGATGTCGGCGCCGGCGCGGGCATGCCCGGCCGCAGCCTCACCGTGGCGGCCCTGCCCTTCGCCGCCTGGGGCAACCGGACGCCGGGCGCCATGCGCGTGTGGCTGCCCGTCGGCGCGTCTTGACCAGCACGGCCCGACAAGCACGGCTCGACCAGCACTGCCTGACCAGCACTGCCTGACCAGCACCGCCCATCTGCTGCCCGGCCCCGGGCACCGCCCCCGACCTGGTCGAAACCCTCTACCGGGGCCGACAACTCAGTCGGCAAGACCATCGACACCCTGCTGCGCAACGACCTCCTCATAATCGACGAAGTGGGCTTCGCACCGCTGGACGACACCGGCACCCAGCTGCTGTTCCGCCTCCTGTGAGCTGCCTACGAACGCCGGTCCCTGGCCATCGCCTCGCACTGGTCCTTCGAAGACTGGGGCCGATTCCTGCCCGAGCACACCACCGCCGTCAGCCTGTTGGACCGGCTCCTGCACCACGCCACCACCGTGGTCACCAGCGGTGAGTCCTACCGGATGCGCGAGGCCCGAACCACCCAAGGAGGACACCAGAACAAGACCTGATCAACCGCAAGGGGTGGGGACTTTTAGTTGACCACCAGCGAGGGACTCTTGGTTGACCACCAGCGAGGGACTTTTACTTGGCCATTGACACACGCTGACTCGTCAACCCTGGTCCGGCCACAAGAAGCGGCGCCCGCGAAGCCAACCGGGCGCCGCTTCGTCGTGCCCCTTGACAAGACCTACCTACATATCAGTCAGGCTGTTGGGGTGAGGGTGTAGCCGAGTGCTTCGAGTTGGCAGATGTAGTTGATCTTGGGGCCTTCGGGCCGGATCCGGTTGTCGAAGAACTCGGGACCAAGATCGCGGTAGCGGCTGGTGGGGTTCGCCACTATGTGAAGTCGGTGACCCAGGCGTGACTAGGTCGTGGGGAGCTGAAGCGACGGTTGAGGATTGCGTCCCTTGGAGTTACACCACTCCAAGGGATGCAATCGTGGAACAAGCCCGTGGCCTCATTTTGATCAGAAACTGTCTTTGTCAACAGCCAAGATCACGAGGTCACGGGCGTCCTACGTCAGCGCCCTCGACCCGAGTTGCCCCGTTAAGTCTGAAGAGCCGGCAACAGGGACCCCTGAACGGTGAAAGACCAGGTCAACCGGATGAAGAAGCAACTACTACGTTCATCTATGTCTGGAGTCCTGTACACGGAACGCGGGATCGACGGTTAATCGTGCTGCCAGCATGGCGATTGTTCTAGCCCTTCTGCACACGTTCGGTGACGTTCCAGCGCGTGCTGTTGATGACGATGTAGGGCTGGTTCGACAGCGTGTCGACGAACCCGGGATAAAAAAGAGGTGCGTCGGCTCGTGGTGACAGCTCGAAGAAGTACATCAGCGGGTACGGCGAGTTCAAGTACGCGGCGCCGATGGTGGCCTCGTAGGACCCAGCGGCCCGCGTCATCGGCACCTCTCGGAAGGTCTCGGACTGGTCGACGTGACGGTAACGAAGCGTCACTCCCTCGATTCCGGATGCGTCGGGCACGTCGAGCGCTATCCTGAGGGGCTCGCCGCGCACGTACGCGGGCGGCACCTCGTGACGCACTCCGCTCGGTATCGGCAATCGCGACTCGCGATGCGCGACCTGCGTAGCCTCCTGTGGGATGCCCGCGGCGGCCCTGTCTCGCTCGAGGCGCACCGCACGCAGGTCGTCGTCGATGTCCTGGATGCGCATGGCCCAGTGCCCGTGTTCCGAGTACTCCGATCCGAACTTCAGGTCGTCTTGATAGACGCCGTCGACCACATCCAGGATGCTCGAGTACGCCTCGCGCGCCTCCTCGTAGCGCGAGACCACA
>DASVKO010000154.1:0-20526 GCA_036385355.1 Dermatophilaceae bacterium | reverse complement strand
CCCCACCAGCGCGGCGCCCGCGGATGTCGGCGACCATGTCGTCGGTCAACCGCGAGGGGCCCTTGGGCCCACGCTTGTCCGGGACCAAACCGCTCACTCCCGTAGCGGACAGCTGCTGACCCCAACGCCACAACGTCCCGGTATCAACCCCGAACGCGCCAGCCACCTCTGCGACCCGGGCGGCTTTGATCGCCACCAGCTGCACCGCGGCCAGCCGCCGCACCGCGACGTCCCCGACCGACCACGCGTACACCAGCTCGCCGCGCAGGAACACCCGGCCACCGTCGGCATCCTCCACAAGCCCAACGGCCTCACCGAGCTCACAGCACCGGCCTGCAGGGCCACAGGAAGGGGCGGCTGTGCAGTCATCACAGCCATCATGCCCACCCCCTCGATTCAGTTGCAATCTCGCATTAATTCTAGTACTAACCGGGCAGCAAACCAAACCGGCTCAACAACGAATACCCAGGTCAGGTGCCATCAGGGCGACCTCACAACACTCGCTATGTCAGGAGTCCTGCGGAGAAGGCCTACGCCCTGGCCAGCAGGTTGGAGATCCACCACACCCCCAAGCACGGATCCTGGCTCAACATCGCCGAGATCGAACTGTCTTGCCTGACCAAGCAATGCCTGGGCCGTCGCATCGCCGACCTGGCTGTGCTCAACGAGGAACTCGCCGCCTGGGCCAGCGCCACGAACGCCGACGAACGTCAAGTGGACTGGAGATTCACCGCCAGCGACGCCCGCATCAAACCCCGGCCCCAATACCCAGCCCTTTAGAAGCGACAGTCTACTAGGTTTGTTGGTGGTTTGGGTGCACGGTACCTAGGTTTGTTGCTGCTTGGGGTGCACGGTACCTAGGTTTGTCAGGGGTTTGGGGTGGTTAGTGCGCGTTCGACTATGGCGGCGTAGACCTCGCTGGCATCCATCCCGGCAGCTTCTACGGCCATCGGGAGCAAGGATGTCTCCGTCATACCGGGGGAGACGTTCGCCTCCAGGAACCACGGACGCTCGTCCGAGTCGATGATCAGATCGACCCGGCTCAGGTGTTGGTGGCCGAGCGTCCGGTAGGCCGTGAGGCTGACAGCGGCCACTGAGGCGGCCACCGAGCTGCTCAGGCGGGCAGGGGTGAAGAACTCGGTCGACCCGGCGGTATAGCGGGCCTCGTAGTTGTAGACGCCTCCGTCCGGCACGATCTCGACGGCGGGGAGGGCCTGCACCTCACCATTCGCGTCCTCGATGATGGAGAGCGCGACCTCCACACCCTCAACGAAATGCTCGATGAGCGCGATATCACCATATGCATAGGCAGTCACCATGGCGGAGGGAAGCTCCCCGGCGGTCCGGACGATGGTCAGGCCCAGCGAAGAGCCGCCGCGTGCCGGCTTCACCGCCAGCGGCAGGCCGAGCGAGTCGATCACCGTCTCCAGCAGGGCCGGCGCCCCCAGCTCACGGAAGGTGGCGTGTGAGAGCGCGACGCTGGCCGGGGTCGAGATGCCGGCAGCCCCCACCAGTACCTTGGCGACCGGCTTGTCCCAGGTCAGTCGGCACGAGGCCGGGCGCGAGCCGATATAGGGAATGTCCAATGTTCCCAACACATCCTGCAGTGCACCGTCCTCACCGCTGGCTCCGTGAAGCACCGGCCAGATGACCTCGGGACGTGAGTTCCTGATCGCTGCGAGCAGCGTAGGGTCCACGTCCCGGACGTACGTCTCTGAGCCGGATCGGCTGAGTGCATCGGCCACTCGCCGGCCCGAGCGCAGGGAGACGTCGCGTTCGTGACTGAGGCCTCCGGCCAGAACCAGGATGTGTCTCATGTCAGAGTCCTCACGACGAAGGGAACGCAGGCCTCGGCCGACGCTGTGACCAGGCGGACCATCGGGGATACAGAAGATCTCATGCAGTGCATCAGGAGAGGTCGGGAGAGGGGGACTGCACGCCGGTGGAGGGGCCTGAGCCACGCCCGGTGGCGTCGTAGGGCCCGAAGGTCTCCAGCAGGTCCAGCTCGGTCTGCACGACCCCTGCGAACCGTCGCACACCCTCACGGATCCGGTCCGGTTCGGGGAAGCAGTAGGAGAGCCTGACGTTGCGCTGTCCTGTGCCATCGGCGAAGAAGGCCGTGCCCGGCACGTAGGCCACCCGTTCGGTGACCGCGCGCGGCAGCATCGCCTTGGCGTTCACTCCCTCCGGGAGGGTGAGCCAGACATAGAAACCGCCGTCGGGATGGGTCCAGGTCGCCTGGGGGAGCACAGCGTCCAGGGACTCGAGCATGGCGTCGCGACGTTCGCGGTAGAGCTCCCGGAAGGCCTTGATCTGGGCCATCCAGTCGCAGGTCGCCAGATAGGTCGACACGGTCATCTGTGAGTACGCCGACGGGCAGAGGATCGCCGACTCGCTGGCCAGCACCAGCTTCTCGCGCACGGCGTGAGGTGCCAGCGCCCAGCCGACCCGAAGCCCCGGCGCGAAGGTCTTCGAGAAGGACCCGAGGTACACCACGCCCTCTTCGGACAGGGTGCGCATCGCGGGATACGGCTCACCGTTGAACCCGAGCAGGCCGTAGGGGTTGTCCTCGAGCACCAGGATCCCGTGACGGTGACAGATCTCGACGATCTGGGGCCGCCGCTCCAGGGACAACGTGGTGCCGGCCGGGTTATGGAAGTTCGGGACGCTGTAGAGGAACTTGATTCGACTGCCGGCAGCCTTCAGCTCGAGGATCCGCTCCTCAAGGGCCTGCGGCACGAGGCCATCGTCGTCGGAGCTGACGTGGGCGACCTGCGCCTGATACGCGGCGAACACCCCCAGGGCGCCGACATAGCTCGGCGCCTCGGCGAGCACCACGTCACCGGGGTCGATGAAGATCCGGGTGACCAGGTCCAGCGCCTGCTGGGAACCGGTTGTCACGACGATGTCGTCGGCATGGGCGGAGATACCCTCCAGCGCCATCACCTCGAGGATCTGCTCACGCAGCGTCGGGTCGCCCTGTCCGGAGCCGTACTGCAGTGCGGTCAGCCCCTGCGTCGACAGCATGTTCGCCACCGTGTTGGCCACGGTGTCCATCGGCAGCGCTGTCAGGCACGGCATACCGCCGGCAAGAGAGATGACCTCGGGCCGGGAGGCGACCGCGAACAGCGCCCTGATCTCCGATGCGGTCATGCCCGAGGTGCGTCGGGCATAGGACTGCATCCACGGGTCGAGTCGTGACCCGTGCTGGCCCCCTGATGAGGTCATGACCAGCCTTCCCTCCCGGTGAGCGGGGATACGTGGAACGATTGGGTATGCCGTGCCGTGCAACGCGTGCTAAGAGTCTCCCATGTCAGGCTGCTTCTCTGGCGGTCTGTCCGATGATCGGGATGTGTGTCACATGAGCTGTCACATGAGCTGTGGCAGGGCAGCGTCAGGCCGTCCCGGGCGGTCCCGGTCATGAAGGGGGTGGGACGCGAGGTCATCTCGCTCACCCTCGACCGGCTTGCGGATCTGCCGGAGCCATGCGTCTCCTGCATCTTCTGGGAGCTCGATCCCGCGCTGGCTGCCGGGTCGATCGCCGGCGGGAAGCCAGGTCTGGACAAGGAGGCATGGCTGTCCTCAGCCCTTCTGGAGTGGGGCAGTGTGGGTCAGATCGCGTACGTCGACGCGGTTCCTGCGGGTTACATCACTTACGCACCCCCGTATCTCGTGCCGCGCGCGACCGCCTTCCCGACGGCCCCCGTCTCGGCCGATGCCCTGATGCTGATGACTGCCCGGGTCATCCCGGACTTTGCGGGCCAGGGCCTCGGGCGGGTGCTCATCCAGGGTGCGGCCAAGGACGTGATGCGGCGGGGGGTCCGGGCCATCGAGGCCTTCGGGTATCTCGGGGACCTCGATGCGCCGAAGGCGGCCTGCGTCATCCCGGCCAGGTTCCTCACCGCCGTGGGTTTCAAGACTGTGAGGGAGCATCGAAACTATCCCCGTCTGCGGCTGGACCTCCGCACGGCCCTGACCTGGCGTGAAGACATGGAGGCGGCGGTGGAGCGTCTTCTGGCGTCAGTGCGGGCGCCAAGCCTGAGCCAGGGCCGCCGTGCGTCCGATGCGAGGACAGGAACGCCTTGAGGGTCGTCCACCTGACCGCTCGCCCGGTCGACCTGTGCCGTGTCCGACCCACAGCTCAGATGACCACCCGCCAGCCAGTTCACGGCTCACATCGACCTGGCCAGGTATCTCACCTGGCCAGGCCGCTCACCAGGCCTGTCAGTTCACTGTGTGGGTGTTCGCTGCTTCGCGTTGTAGGCGCTCAGATCATCCAGGCGCAGTACGCCGGTGGCGTTCGTGTCGTCCTCTCCGAGGTACATCCGTTGGAGCGCGATCACGATGGCCTCAGCGAGGGTGTCCAGGAATGCCGGGTCGGCCATTCGCGCCGCGTCCTCGGGATGGCTGAGGTAACCCGCCTCGATCCGCACGGTGGGCATCTGGGTGCGTTGCAGGAGCAGCCACCCGCGAGGGTGCGTGCGACAGTCGGCCAGGCCGGTTCGGGAGACGATCTCGCGCTGGATCAGGTTGGCGAGATGCTCACCCACCGCTGACCAGGATCCGAACCGTTCCAGTCCCCAGAAGAACGTGGCAACCCCGCTTGCCCGGGACTGCTCGGTGGAGTCGCAGTGCAGCGACAGCATGATGTCCGCGCCCGCCTGGTTGGCCATCATGGCCCGCTGGAGGTCCTCCGGGCCGGTCGTGGCCGAGCGGGTGAACAACACGGTCACGCCGATGGCGCTGAGCCTGCCTTCGATCCGCCGGGCCAGATCGAGGGTCACCTGGGACTCGGTCAGACCGTGGGCAACCGTCCCGGTGTCATCGCCGCCGTGGCCGGGATCCAGCACGACGATCCGTCCGAGCAGACGATGGCCGGAGCGGCGGACCAGCTCTTCCTCGCGCAGGGTGTGCGGCGACCCCCCGGATACCGATCGGGTCAGGTCGGCGAAGGCCCGCAGGGTCGCGGGACCGATGCTGCCGTCCACAGCCAGACCTACGGCTCCCTGAAAGCGTCGAACCGCCTGCTCGGTGTTGGTCCCGAACACACCGTCAACCCGGTCGGGGGTGAATCCGAGCGACAGGAGTCGCTCCTGAAGCTCGGCAACGTCATCACCCTGGAGCATGTGGCCGGGGATGTGCGAGAGCATCCGGTCGCCCAGCTTCCAGTGGGCGCCGTCCAGCGCGATATGGGTGTGAGGTCCGAGCACTCCGTCGACGATCAGGCCCCGTCGCTGCTGGAAGGCGCGAACCGCCTGGGCCACCTCTTGGTCATAGATATCGGAGGCCTCGCCGGTCGATGGGGCGAGGTCGCCAGTTGCCAGCAAGAGGGCACGGATGGAACGCACCGTGGCTCCCTGGTCACCAAGCCGATAGAGCGCAAATGGTTGGTCCGACATACCTGCCCTTCCGGTGTGGAGCCGTCACGGACGACATCAAGATATGGAGCCTACCGGCAAAAAGGAAGGCGGCGGGCAACCCTGTCGGGGTCACTCGCCGCCTTCTCGCGCAACGGCGCGATCAGCTGAGGTAGTCGGCCAGCTCGCGGACCAGCTTGGGCTTGGGAAGGGCGCCCACGAGGGTCTTGACCACCTGCCCCTTGACGTAGACGTTCATCGTCGGGATCCCGGTGATGCCGTATCGCGCGGTGATCTCGGGATTCTCGTCGGTGTTGAGCTTGACGACGGTCACCTTGCCGGCGTGCTCGGTCGCCAGCTCCTCGAGGATGGGGGCAACCAGGCGGCAGGGCCCGCACCAGGGTGCCCAGAAGTCGACGATGACGGGCACCTCACTCATGAGGACGTCGGTGTCGAACGTCGAGTCGGTGGTCTCCTTGGTAGCTCCCATGGCGGGGGTCCTTCCTGTTTGATGCTGAGTAGTGAGAAGAAGTGAGGTTCTGCAGGTGAAACCTATCGAGCGACGCCCACATTGTGCTCGGTCGCCGGGGCGGCGGCCGCTGGTTCGGCGGTGTGTTCGAGGTCGCGCAGGTGGTGTTCGGCGTCCAGGGCGGCGGCGCAGCCCGACCCTGCGGCGGTGATGGCCTGGCGGTAGGTGTGGTCGACCAGGTCGCCGGCGGCAAAGACGCCCGGGAGGTTGGTCAAGGTGGTGCGGCCCTGGACCCGGACGTAGCCTCCGGCATCCAGGTCGATGGTGTCCTTGAAGAGCTCGTTGCGGGGGTCGTGGCCGATGGCCACGAAGACGCCGGTGACCGGCAGGGGGCGGGTGGTGCCGGTCAGGGTGTCGCGCAGGGTGACGCCGGTGACCTTGTCCTGGCCGTGGATGGCGTCCACCGCGGAGTTCCAGGCGAACCGGATCTTGGGGTTGCTCATCGCTCGCTCGGCCATGATCTTGGAGGCCCGCAGCTCGTCGCGGCGGTGCACGATGGTGACGGAGGCGGCGAACTTGGTCAGGAACGTGGCTTCTTCCACGGCGGAGTCGCCGCCGCCGACGACCACGATGTCCTGGTCGCGGAAGAAGAACCCGTCGCAGGTGGCGCACCAGGACACGCCGTGGCCCGAGAGGCGGGTCTCGTCGGGCAGTCCCATCTGGCGGTAGGCCGAGCCGGTGGCCAGGATCACGGTGCGGGCTGACCAGGTGGTGCCTTCACCGTCGGTGACGGTCTTGACGGGGCCGTCCAGGGACACGGCGGTGACGTCGTCGCGGATCATCTGGGCGCCGAAGCGTTCGGCCTGGGCGCGCATGGCGTCCATCAGGTCCGGGCCCATGATGGCGTCGGGGAAGCCGGGGAAGTTCTCGACCTCGGTGGTGTTCATCAGGGCGCCACCGGCGGTGACCGATCCCTCGAACAGGACCGGGCGCAGGTTGGCGCGGGCGGCGTAGACCGCGGCGGTGTAGCCAGCCGGGCCAGAGCCGATGATGATGACCTCACGAACCTCGGTGCTCATGGCTCACCTCTGCATTTCTTCGAAGCTCACGCTTGACCAGTCCTCGTATGTCGCCGCTGGGTGCTCTGCTCTCAACCGATCCTACGGCGGGATTGTTCCGCCTCGGTCACGGCCCGCGCGCTGCGGCGACGAGCCCTGCGCCCTTCGCGGCCCTCAGGGTAGCGGGGTGGCCGGGCGCAATACCGTTGCCGTGGCGGCCGAGCACTGGGGATCCACGACATAGACCACGGTCACGCCTTTCGTCGTGGCCACGATGATCACGGCCGCCCGTCCCTCGTAGGAGGCGAGGTCGGCCCGGACCAGTGTCGCCTGTGCGACACCGATCGCTCTCAGGCACTCCAGCAACCCCGGCCCGGTGGCAGCCGGTCCGGCGCCCGACACGGTATACAGCTGAGGTGCCTGAGGCGTGACATCGCCAAGGGTCCGCGCCTGGGACGCGAAGTCCACCTGGGTGTACCGGGTCCCGGACTGAACGATCTGGACCGACGATCCGCTGAATTCACCGCGGACCAGGACGGTGGCCTTACCTGCTGCGCGAGTAGTCGGGCTGCTCGCGGCGGAGCCCTGCTGCACTCCGGTCAGCGACCGCTGGGTGGCTGACAGCCCGGTGTTGGCTTCCGGGCTGGACGCCGCCTTGCCGCTGGAATCCCGGCTGCTCGAGGTGGTGGTGAGCGCGGCGCTGATGGTTGTGGTGGGCTGACGCGTCAGGATCATGGTGCTTCCGACCGCGGCGACCAGGGCCACGGCCGCCGCTGCGGCTATCGCGAACACGAGTCTTCTGGGACGGTGTCGTGCGGCGCCCAGCAGCGGGGTCACCGAAGGGTTCGACATCCGGGCGGCACGCTGTGACTGCTCGGCGGCCAGGCTGGCGTTGATCCGCTCGACCAGATGCTCCGGCATGGGGTCGGGGTGGGGCAGCGAGGACAGCAGATCGCGAACGCCGGTGGGGTCATCGTCGCGGGATGGCTCTGAACCCATCGGAACGTGCGGCTTGTAAACGGTGCTCACCTCGATGCTGGCTGCGAGACGGTCGGTGGAGAGGGCTGCTGTGCTGTCCATGGGCAGGTGGTGCTGTCCATCGGCAGGTCACAGCCGTGAATGCGTCGACGTGGGTATGACGTCAGGGAGATGCCATTGGTTCCTTCGGATGGGGGGTGATCCGATTTCCGGAGGGCGTCGCGAGTCCCAGCAGCGGCACCATTGCGGCTCTGCCGCGCGCACATCTGGACTTGACGGTGCCCTCGGCGACGTCCAGGACGCTGGCCGCCTCGGCGATGGTGAGTCCGTGCATGTCGACCAGAACCAGGGCCATCCGCTGACCCTCCGGCAGCTGATCCAGGGCCGCCCTGACATCGATCCGGACGTCGACGCTGTGGTGGTGATCACGGGGATCGGCCAGGACGCTCAGATCGGCGTCGGGCAGATGAGCGACGGGCTTGATGCGGCGCAGCCGGTCCAGGCAGGAGTTGACCACGATCCGGTGAAGCCAGGTCGTGACGGCGGCCTCGCCCCGGAAGGAGTCGGCACCCCGGAAGGCCGCGATGAACGCTTCCTGCACGCCGTCGGCGGCGAGCTCGGGGTCGCGGGTGGTCCGTAGGGCCAGGGCCCACATCTGGTCGCGGTGGCGGCGAAAGAGCTCACCGAACGCGTCCGGGTCACCGGCGCAGTGTGCCGAGAGCAGCTCGCGGTCGGGCAGCTCGCGCAGGTCGTCCAGGCGCGACATCAGGCGCACTCAGTTGAGTGCGATCTCCGAGATCGAGGCGCGGAACTGGTTGCCGTCGGGGGCGATCTTGGTGAACCAGACGATGACGTACTGCGCCTTCGGCATGGTCTTGGTGGCCTTGAGCTGAACTCGCCCGTTCGCATCGGTGGCCGTGCCGACCACGGTGGCACCCTCGAGGCGCGGCTCGGTCGCGGCATAGGCCGTGACATCGACGGGGCCGCTGCCCAGGTCGATGGTGACCTGATGGACGGACGTCGGCTGACCGAGGTCCAGGATCACCCCCACACCCTTCTTGAGGTTGCCGAAGTCAGCCGTGCCGTACCCCTCGGAGGTCCATGCGGTGGTGAGGTCGCCGTCGTACACCCGTGCGACCTGGCCGTTCCTCTCGATCTTGTCGCCTTCGGGGTCGAAGCCGGTGGCCGACAGGATCGCGATCGGGCCGGCCGCTGTTGGCGCCGCTGTCGGCGCCGTCGAGGCGGACACCGTGACAGCTGGCGCGCTCACGGTCACTGTGCGCCTGGGCGTGGGTTTGCCCGGGGCGCTGTCGCTAACGGGGCCGAGCAGGCCGCGGTAGCCCACAAACAGTGCCAGTCCCACGAACACGGCCACTACCAGCACGACGGTCTTGGACTGGCCACGGCTGGGAGGCAGCGCCGTCGAGGCGGGGAGCATCGGCAGGGGTGCCTCGACATCGTCGAAGTGACCGGTCAGCCCGTCCGGCAGGCCCACCTGTTCATTGCCGCGGCCGGCCCCCTCCCCGCCCTGGTTGCCCTGGTCACTGGCGTTGTCGGCTTCATGGCCACTGCCGGTCTGGTTACTGCCGGTCTGGTTACTGCCGGTCTGGTCACTGTCGGGTCCGGCGCTCTTTCTCTCGGATGCTGCCCTGGCGAAAGAACCCAGCTTGCTGCCGACAGCCCCGGCGGCCGCACCCGCGCTCGAGAAGGCGGTTCCGAATGCCTTGGTTGTGGCCGCACCTGCCGCGGACGCCTTCTCCCCGACGTTCGGCGTGGCGATCGGTGGGGCCTGGTCCGACGGCGGCACGGGACCGGTCGATCCGCCCGGTGTGGCCTGAGGCGGAACGGCGTGCGCTGAGAAGACGACCGTGGGTTCCGTCCCCACCGTGCTGACGGAAGCATCGCCGGCCTGCAGATCGCCGGTCGGCGTATCGCCGCCGACGTCCGAACCGGGCAGGGGCAGGACCGCCGTGGGCTCGTGCTCATCGCGGTGAACCGGCTGACGTGACCAGGGGGCGATCCGATTGGCGAAGACCCCGGGTGTCAGCGGGCCGGCGTGCTCGTTGAGCATCAGCTGGCAGAGGGCATCGAGATCACCCGGCACGCCGGCGGCGATCTCGGCCGGTGCGACAACTCCGTTGATCATCCGCGGCGCGGGCTCCACGCCGGGGATCTTCTCGTCCAGCGGCCATCGACTGGTCAGGGCCGTGTAGGTGATGGCCGCAAGGGAGATGGCGTCTCGTCGCAGGGCGGTGGCCGAGTCGGGCTCCTGCTGGTCCGGCCCGTCAATCGCGGCTGCGACAGCCACCCCGCTGACCCTGATCGTGCCGTCGGAGGCGATCAGGACGTGGTGGGGTGTGAGTCGCAGGTGGTGAAGGCCGCGCTGGCCGGCGGTCTCCAGGGCCTTGGCGGTCTCGCCGGCGACGCGGCGGGCCTCCTCGGCGGGCAACGGTCCCTGAAGCAGGATCGTGGCCAGGGAGTCGGACCCGCTCATCGACTCCTCGACGATGAAGGAGGTGTCGTTCTGGGCGCCGACGTCGAGGATGCGGACCAGCCGGGTGTCCTCAACCCCGGCCGCTCGCCGGGCAGCGTCCAGAACCCCGGCGCAGTTGCGATGTTCGGAACCGACGATGGTCAGCGTGACCTCGCGCTCGAGGGTGGCGTCGTGACCGGACCAGCGTTCGAGGTCACGCTCCTGCGACAGGCGGCGGCGCAGCGAATAGCGACCCCCGAGGACCGTTCCTGGACCTACCCCTTGCACCCCTGCTCCTGATCTGTGTCCGATCTGTGTCCGACACGGTCGTGGTTCGTCGCTATCGCGTGAGCCTTCATCCTAGGGGCGCTCAGCGCCTGGGCAGGGCTCTTCGGACGCGTTCCAGAACGGGTCCGACGAGATCATCGATCTCACGCACGCGCAGCCTGCGCGCGACCACCACATAGACCCCGGCGAACACCAGGCCGCCGGCCACCAGGACAACAGGACTGTACAACTTCCCCTCGACAACCTGGCCCAGCCCCAGCTGCACGAGCAGGGCGGCGGCGCCGGCGATCAGGGACGCGACACCGAGGCGGACGTAGGTCCGGCCCGTGTCGCCCAGCGGCAGCCCGCTGAGCCGCCGCCGGACGAGGATCAGCCCGACCGCCATACCGGCGAAGTTGCTGAGGGCCTGGCCGGCGCCCACTCCCACGGCGATCCAGCGCAACGGCAGCAGCAGGCTCGCCAGGTTGGCCACGGTGGCGACGACAGTGACCACGATCTGCATCATGAAGGGCGTCCTGGCGTCCTCGAAGGCGTAGAACACCCGTTGAAGCAGGTAGAAGACGCCGAAGGGCACCAGCCCCATCATCATGGCCATCATGACCGTGGCAATGCCGCGAGTACTCGCTGCGCTGCTGCCCAGGTAGAGGGTGGCCGTGCCGGCGAAGCCCAGGACGACGGCACCCACCGTGGCAGGGACCGTGGCCACGGCAGTCAGTCGCATTCCTCTGTCGACGTCGGCGCGGACCTCGTCGAGGTCGCCGGCGCTGGCGGCCCTGGACATGCGGGTGAACAGGGCGGTGACCAGCGACACGGTCACCAGCGAGTGCGGGAGCATGAAGATCAGGAAGGCGCTGCTGTACGAGATCTTGCCCGGCACCACCAGACCCGCCGCGTGCCCCGCCTGGCCGGCGTAGGTCAGGACCTGGGAGGTGATGATGAAGCCCGCCGTCGAGACGGCGAGGGCTGCGAAGGTCCACAGCGCCACCGTGGACGCAGTGCGCAGGCCGACTCCGCGAACGCCCCACCGTGGCTTGTACCGGAACCCGGATCGCCGCAGCGGCACGATGAGCACCAGGGCCTGGGCCGCGATTCCGGCAGTGGCGCTTCCCGCGAGCACCCAGATCATCGGGGAGGTCCAGCCGGACACCTCCGCCGGATGCGGGTATGCCAGCAGGAAGAAGCCCAGCCCGCCGATCGCCACGATGTTCGCCACGACAGGGGCCCACATGTACGCCGCGAAATGGTTGCGGGCGTTGAGCACCTGACCCAGCAGGACGTAGAGCCCGTAGAAGAAGATCTGCGGCATGCAGATCAGCGCGAACGCCGTGCTCAGCGACAGCGTCGCCGGTTTCCACGCCGACGTGCTGTAGAGCTGGACCAGTAGTCCGGCGGCCAGCGTGAAGACGACCGTGATGACCGCGATGCCGGTGATGGCGATGGTGAGCAGGCGGTCGACGTACTCGCGACCGCCGTCAGCATGGCTGGCGGCCCGGGTGATCTGCGGGACCAGGACTGCGTTGATGACGCCGCCGGCGAGCAGCAGATAGATGATGTTGGGCAGGGTGTTGGCTACGTCCCAGGCATCCCCCGCCAGCAGGGTCCCTACCACAGCCAGCTGCATGGCGGCCCGGACCATGCCAAGAATCCGTGAGGCGATGGTGCCGGCCGCCATACCGGCGGTGGACCGGGCGAGGCTGGCCTCGGATGAGTCGGGCGCATCGGGCGGGGTGGGCGGGGCAGGCGGGGTGGACTGAACGGGGGGGATGTCGTCGATGGACTCAGTCATGGAGGACTCTGTCATCAAGGGGATGCTCCTGGGCGCCGGGTCGAGAGCCGCGGGTTGATCCACGACGAAGCGATCGATATGTGCCGAGCACGAGGACCATGCCGGCCAGACCGCCCAGAACCCAGTAGATCCAGGTGCTCGGGGGTTGCACCCGCACGTTGACGCTGGCGTTCTTGCCCAGCGGTGTGCCGTTTCGGGTGCTCAGTGCTGCGTCGATGCGGACCAGCCCGGCCGCGATGGAGGTGACCGGGAACTGCACGTTGGTGCGGCTCTTCGCGCCGATCTTCAGCGGCCCGGGCTGTTGCTCGATCCTCAGCCGCGGCTGGGCCGGGACCAGGGTCAGGTGCACATCGTGGATCGGGACGGTGAGGTCGTTGACCACGGTGACCTGCATGATGCCTCGGTCGGCGAAGAAGTTCACCGAGCTGGGCGCCACCCTCACACTGCGGCTGATCGCGCTGATCGCCGCCGTCGTGGAGCTGTTGATGGCGATGACGCCTTCGGGGTGGCCCCGCCAGCGCGCGGAGAGCTGCTGGACCTGGGCGTCGCTCCAGCGCGACATGAAGAGCCGGCCGTCCTCCAGGATGCTGGCGCTGCCGGTGATGGCAGTCACCCTGCCGGGGATGACGCTGACCTGATGCGCGGTCAGGGGGGAGGCTTTGGGGGTCAGCGGATCCGAAGCCGTCAGGCTCGCACGTCCTGACGCGGCGGTGGGCCCGGTGGTCTTCGTGACCGGGCCGGGAGTCTCTGGCGCCACCTTTGCGCTGGTGGCGAGCAGCTGTCCGGTCGTCGTCGGGGTCAGCCACTTGGCCTGGGCGACGGCGGCGAAGAGGGACTTGAGTACGGCGGGGTCTCCGGCGAACGTCCTGGGCTCGGCGATCAGCACCGATCGGTTGCGGGTGCCCGGGCGCTCACCGAGCAGGGCCATGGAGTCGGCCAGGAAGCGCTGGATGGTGACGGCCCCGGTCGTCCCAGAGGAGGTCTGGGCGACCGTCCTGCTCAGGGCCTCGTCATAGGCCAGCAGGGGAAGCCCCGTGCTGGACCTGCGGCTCGCGTCGCCGGCGGTGCCGTTCCGGTCCGCCAGGGTTGACGCGGAGGTCACCGCGGCCGCCAGCCCGGGATGGGTGTAGGCCTGCCGCAGCTGAGCCTCATTGGGGGTGGTCAGGTTCCCCCCGACCGGCCACGCGATGTCCGTGCGCGCCGGGCCGACCGCGGCGTCCAGGGTCGAGGGACGGCTGACCAGGGTGGCCATGGCCCGGCTGGCAGAGGGGAAGCGCATGAGGGCGGAGAGGTCCGGGTCGGCATACGGCAGCGACCAGAGGGTGTGCCTCGGCGAGTCGGCCTTGAGTCGATTCGCCAGGGCGGTGGTCGCCGCGGTCACCGGATCCGGCGCCGACGAGGTTCCCGGCTCGGGTCCTGTCGAGGGGCTCGAGGTCGGGGTGGGCGTGGCTGACACCGCGGCGGCCGGGATCGGCCGCGGCCCCAGAATCGCAGGGTCGATCGCCCAGGTGACATTGGCGCCCTCCGTGCCCTGGATCAGCCGGTCCAGCCGTGAGCCGGGCCCGACCGCCTTCTTCCAGGCGGCGGTCCGGGCGGGGCTGTCGGTGCCGTGCAGCGCGGGGTCAGGATCCAGCGTGAGCGGCACGAGCCATGCGACGGCCAGCGGTACGTACCTCTTCATCGAGGACAGCGTGGGAAGGAACGTGCGCAGGCCACCCAGCGCGATCGTCGCGCCGGTCGTGCTCCCGACCACGGCGACACGGAGTGGCAGGACGGCGAAGGCGTCACGACTGCTGATCGCGGTCGCCGGGACGGTGAGGACGAACGTGGTGGCGGAGCCGGGCGCCAGGGTCTTGCCCAGCGGGGCGCGGGCGACCTCGGTCAGGGGCTGCTGACCCGTGCCGGCCGCCCAGTCGGACACGGCGGGCCGAGTGGTCAGGGGGCGTTGCCCGAGGAGCGCCTGTGCCACCGGTGAGGCGATCGCGACCCGGCCGGTGTTGCGGACCAGCCCGGTGATGGTGATCGGGGCCCTGGGGGTCGCGACCGTCGGCGTGACGGCCGTCAAGATGACGCTCAGAGGCGCGGTGGTGGCGGCTGAGTGGGTGCGGGCAGCGAGAGCAGTCCCCGCAGCAGCCTGAGTGGCCGGAGTGGCTGCCGCAGCGGGTGAGGTGAAGAGAAGCGGGAGCAGGGAGGACGCCAGCAGTGAGGTCGTCAGCACAGTGGCTGAGGCGACCCGCCGGCATACCCGCGTGGGGGTCTTGCGGTCGGTCACGTCTCGCCCGCCAGTCGATCCCGGGCGATCTGGGCTATCCGCCGCTCATTGGGGAAGGTGAGCTGTGACTGGACCTCGCCGAGCGGGAACCACGCCACGTCGATGGCCTCCGCATCCGGATCGCCCTCGATACTCAGCTCGCCGCCGGTGGCTTCGAGCAGGTAGTGGTGGACGATCTTGTGGACCCGTGTGCCCGAGGCGGAGAACCAGTAGTCGATGGTGCCCAGCGGGGCCAGGACGTGACCGACGATCCCGGTCTCCTCGGCCACCTCGCGCGCGGCTGCCTCTTCCAGCGTCTCGTCGCTCTCGAGGTGCCCCTTCGGCAGGCACCACTCGACCCGGCCGGCCCGGTTGCGACGTGCGATGACCGCGACGCGCGCCACCCCGTCGTGGACGTCGACGATGAGCCCACCCGCCGAGATCTCCTCCACCTCCGGCAGCCGGTGTGGCAGCTGGGTCGGCCGCGGAGGGCAGGAGGTCATTACTCAACTGTAGCCAGCCCTGGAGGTGACCCCGGCCAAGCGCGTGCAGGGACTGCAACGCCTATCCATAGGTCGCTGTCACCTACGCTTGGCTCTCGTGGCTGCCTCCGAACCGACCAATGCCCTGCTTCGTGAGGCCGTGCGTCGGTTGGCTCCGGTCCTGCCGCTGCTGACCGAGCTGGGCTCGAGGTTCGTCGACGCCGGTCACGAGCTCGCCCTGGTGGGAGGCCCGGTGCGCGATGCCTTCCTGGGCCGGGTGTCGCCCGACCTGGACCTGACCACGTCCGCCAGACCGGAACAGAGCGAGTCGATCCTGGCCGACTGGGCGGACACCACCTGGGACGTGGGCCGGGCCTTCGGCACGATCGGTGCTCGCAAGGGCGACCACGTCATCGAGGTGACCACCTATCGCGCCGATGCCTACGACCGCCTCAGCCGCAAGCCCGTGGTCGCCTTCGGTGACAACCTGATGGACGACCTGGTTCGCCGGGACTTCGCGATCAACGCGATGGCCATGCGGCTCCCCTCGCTGGAGTTCGTGGACCCCCATGACGGACTCGCCGACCTGGAGCGCCGGATCCTGCGCACGCCCGGCACGCCCGAGCTGTCCTTCGGCGATGACCCGTTGCGGATGATGCGGGCCGCACGCTTCGTGTCCCAGCTGGGGTTCACCGCCTCACCCGGGGTCGTGGCGGCGATGACCGAGATGGCGTCCTCGCTGGAGATCGTGTCGGCGGAGCGGGTGCGCGAGGAGTTCGTCAAGCTCATCATGGGCTCCGCCCCGCGTCAGGGACTGCGCCTCTTCGTCGAGACCGGCCTGGCCGGGTATGTCCTGCCCGAGCTCCCGGCCCTGAAGCTCGAGGTCGACGAGCACCACCGGCACAAGGACGTCTACGAGCACTCACTGATCGTGCTCGAGCAGGCCATCGCCATGGAGGGCCCTGCCGACGGGCCGGCCTCGTCCGTGCCGGGCCCGGACCTGATCCTTCGTCTGGCCGCTCTGCTGCACGACATCGGCAAGCCGGCGACGCGGCGCTTCGATGACGAGGGTGGCGGCGTGAGCTTCCATCATCACGAGGTGGTCGGCGCCAAGATGGCCGCTCGCCGGATGAAGGCGATGCGCTTCGACAAGGACACCATCAAGGCTGTGTCCCGCCTCGTCGAGCTGCACCTGCGATTCCACGGCTACGGCGACGGAGAGTGGACCGACTCCGCGGTGCGCCGCTACGTCACTGACGCGGGGCCCCTGTTGCCGCGGCTGCACCGGCTGACCCGTTCGGACTGCACGACGCGCAACGTACGCAAGGCGCGCGCACTGTCGCGCATCTATGACGACCTCGAGGTCCGGATCGCCCGGCTGATGGAGCAGGAGCAGCTTGACGCGGTTCGTCCCGAGCTGGACGGCAACGAGATCGCGCAGATCCTCGGGATCGCTCCTGGCCCGGTGCTGGGCCGCGCCTACAAGCACCTGCTTGCCGTTCGGATGGACGAGGGTCCCATCGGCCGTGAGGCCGCCGTCGAGGCACTGCGGGCCTGGTGGGCGCAGCAGCCCGAGTCGAACCCCACCACCTGATCCCGGCCGGCCGCACGTCCCTGGTCAGTACGGCCGAGGGCCATGTCGGAAGGGACCTGCAGGCTGCGTATGGTGTCGAGCGCGCACCCGCAGCCCGCTGTCATGATCGCCAGGAGACATCTCCATGTCCAGGAAAGCCTCAGTTCCGTCAGCCGCTCAGTCAGCTGTTCCGTCAGTCGCTGTGCTGACCGTCTTCCGCCTCGCGGCGCTGTTGGTCTTCCTGGCCGTGGCCATGGGGGCGGTGGTGTGCGCCACCGGGTCAGGAGCTTCCTGTCCCACCTGGCCGGGCTGCCGTCCGGACCAGATCACCCCGCAGTGGGAGATAAGCCCGATCATCGAGTTCGTCCACCGGGTGGTTGCCATGTCCGCCGGGCCCCTGGTGCTGGCCGCCGCGGTGATGTCCAGACGCCTGGAGGGGCCAGGCCGGTGGGTTCCGATCCTGCCATGGGTGGCGCTCGTGGGCGCACTGGCGTCTGGCGCCTTCGGCAGACTCGTGGTGTTGAGCAGCCTGCCGACGTGGCTGGGCGGCGTCGACCTCTTCTGCGCACTGACGGCTATGACGACGATGGGCGTGGCCACGGTCGTGCTGGGTGCCCCCGCATCGCGCTCCACGTCGGGATCTGCACAGGGGTGGCGCCCGCTGGGGGTGACGAGCCTGGCTGCAATGAGCGTCATAACGGTGGTCGCCATGCACGTGAGCGGCATCTTCGTGGCAGGTCCGTTGTCCTACACCCGGTGCATGGGCTGGCCGATCTGGCAGCTGATCGACAGCGACCTTCACCCCTGGTTGCAGGGTGCGCGACTGGGGCTGGCGGGCCTTGCGGCCGCGCTCGTGGTCACCACGGCGGTGGTGGCCGTGCGAACCGAGCGGCTGCGCAGCTGGGGCATCGTCATCGGAACGCTGTTCACGGCCGAGATGGTGCTGGGCCTGGTGATTCGCGCCGGGGGGATCAATGCCGTGGTGGCCTCGGCCTACTCGGTCCTGGCGGTCGGTGTGCTGTCGTCCCTGGGGCTGCTGATGGCCGTCGCGTGGTCAGCTCGGGCCGACACCGAGGTCATGCCTCTGCCACCGGTTTCGCCCCGCCGCGAACCAGTCGAGCCGGGGCGTCGCTGAGACCAGGTCCCCGCCTTCGGGACCTGCCGAACCTGGCCATCAGGTCTGTGAGGGTGACCCGCGGTGCGCACCTGCCCGCTTGTGGATAACTAACCGGGTCTTCTGGCCATGGGTGCGAGCATGCCGGAGTGATCGATCCCGTGCTGAAAGTCCTGTTCTGCGGTGAAGAGTTCCCGGTGTCGGCGGGTCGGCAGCTGACGATCGGGCGTTGCGGGGACGTCGAGATCGACGACAACCCGTATCTGCACCGCACCTTTCTGGTGATCCTCGAACAGGGCGGGCTGTGGTGGCTGTCCAACGTCGGGTCCACCCTGACCGCGACGGTCGCCGATGACACGGGTCTGCTGCAGGCCTGGCTGGCGCCGGGGGCCCGCATCCCGCTGGCGCGGAACCGGACGGTGGTCTGGTTCACGGCGGGACAGACCACCTACGACTTCGAGGTCATCGTGGATGACCCGGCCCTGGTCCCGGTTGCCCCGGACCCCTTCGAACAGGGCCACGTCGGTGAGATGACTGTCGGGCGCGTGTCGTTCACCCCGGACCAGAAACTGCTCATGGTTGCCCTGTGCGCGGGATCGCTGTCCCGCAGCCGTCCGGGAACCAGTCAGATCCCGTCCTCGGCGGCCGCCGCCGCGCGGCTTGGCTGGACGGTCACCAGGTTCAACCGGAAGCTGGACAACGTCTGCCAGAAGCTCGCCGACGCGGGCACCAGGGGACTGCACGGCGGGATCGGCAGGTTGGCGAACAACCGCAAGTCGCGTCTGGTGGAGCACGCGCTGTCGACCCGGCTGGTGACCGCGGACGACCTGAGCCTGCTGGATGGCCGGTCAACCCCGTGAAGCTGAAGTTCGCGTTGGAGTCCGCCGGTCGGGACCGCCGGGATCTGCTCGCCACGATCGACTCGGCCACGACTGTCGGGGATCTGGCGAGCTATCTCGCCCGCGCCGACCCCGATCGGTCCCGTCCGGACGGCATGGACGAAGTGGGCGGCGTGCATGAATCGGACGAATCGGACGAAGTGGGCGGCGTGGGCGAAGCGGGCGAGGGTGAGGGCGTCGGCGCGGGCGTGGGCGCGGGCGTGGGCGTGGGCGAGGGTGAAGGTGAGGGCGTGGGCGCGGGCGAGCACACCCTGTCCGTGGTTGACCAGGGCTATCGCGTCGTCGACCCCCGGCTGACCATCCCGGAGAGCGGTCTGCGCTCGGGGGTCACGGTGACCGTCACCCGGTGCAGCGAGCACGTCGTTGACGTCGGCCGCCCCGTTGCGGTGGCGCTCATCGTGGCCGGGCCCGACTCCGGCAAGGAGTTCCCTCTGTGGCGGGGCACGGCATACCTCGGTCGTGGACATGGCGCGGAGATCCGGCTCAGTGACTCGTCGGTCTCGCGCCGTCACGCCAAGCTGGTGATCGCCGACCTCCCCGGTGGCACGGCGGTGCCCGGGACGGCTCCGGTCACGCTGGTGGAGGTGGTGGACCTCGGGTCGGCCAACGGCATCCGGGTCGGCGGGGCCGAGGTGCCGCGCGCAGTCCTCACCGCCGGTGGTCGGGTCAGGCTTGGCGACACCGAGGTCGAGGTGCATCTGACCGGGACCGCCTCCCACGCCGCTGGCGCGCTGATGGCCGACTCGGCGTCCGTGGCCTTCACCAGGTCGCCGCGCATCGCACCGCTCTTCGAGGGCCGCCAGTTCGACCTGCCCGACCTGCCCGAGCGCCCCAAGCCGTCCCGGATGCCGTGGCTGGCCATGATGTTCCCTGCGCTCATGGGGATGGGTCTCTTCGCCGTGACCCAGAGTGCCTACTCGCTGATGTTCATCCTCATGTCGCCGATGATGATGCTCGGTAACCATGTCGAGCAGCGTCGGGGCGGCACCAAGGACTTCGAGAACCTGATGCGGGACTTCCGCGAGGACGTCGAGGTCGTGGCCGCGCAGATCCGTGAGTCGCTGGAGGTCGAGGCCCACCAGCGTCGCGCGGAGAACCCGTCCAGCTCCGAGTGCGTGCAGACAGCCCGACGGCTCAGCCCCCTGCTGTGGACGCGGCGCGGTGACAGCCCGGGCTTTCTGCAGCTCCGGCTGGGGGTGGGAACTCTGCCGTCACGTAGCTGGATGACCATGCCGCCGGTCGGCCGCTCAACGGCGCAGGCGTGGAGCGAGCTTGCCCGCTCGGTGGAGGGCCTGTCTGTCCTGCCCGATGTCCCGGTCGTCGTCGACCCGCTGCGGACAGGTTCGATTGGCGTGTCGGGCGCTCGCGGTGTCGCGCTTCCGGCGGCCAGATCCCTCATCCTTCAGGCGGTGTCGCTGCACTCACCGGCTGAGCTGATCGTGACCGCGTTCGCCTCGACCGCCACCGCGGGCGACTGGGACTGGCTCAAGTGGGTGCCACACACCGCATCGGCGCACAGCCCGATCTCGACCGGCCACCTGGCCAGCACGGCGCCCTCCTGCTCAGCGCTGTTGTCCCAGCTCGAGGACCTGATCGCATCAGCGAGTCAGTCCGAAGGGCAGACCGGTCCCGCCCACCCGTGCGTCCTGGTCCTGGTCGAGAACGACGCGCCGGCCGAACGAAGCCGGCTGGTGCAGCTGGCCGAGAAGGGCTGGCACACGGGCATCTGCGTGGTGTGGCTCGCGCCCGCCACGCCCTCGCTACCGGCGGCTTGCCGGGTCTTCCTCGAGGTGGACGG
>DASVKO010000153.1:0-1603 GCA_036385355.1 Dermatophilaceae bacterium | reverse complement strand
GTGCAGGCCGCGTTCGTGGCACGCCACGGCGGTGTCGATCGCATACTCGGCGAAGATCACGGGGTCGTTGTAGGTGAACGCCACCGAGTCGCAGCCCGCGGACTCGGCGGCCCGGGCGATGCCCTCGGGTGTGGCGACGGCAGCGAGCCGGTCCCACTGGCGGGACTTGGAGATGTCCCAGTTCTGGCAGAACCCGCAGTTCAGGTTGCAGCCGGCGGTGCCGAACGACAGCACGGCGGTACCGGGGTGGAAGTGCGAGAGGGGCTTCTTCTCCACTGGGTCGATGGCGAAGCCGGAGCTGCGGCCGTACGTGGTCAGCACCATCCGGTCACCGTCACGGGCTCGCACGAAGCAGAACCCACGCTGTCCCGGGTGTAGCCGGCAGCGTCGTGGGCACAGGTCGCACTGCAGCCGCCCGCCGTCCAGCGCGGACCACCACCGGGCGGTCGGGGCGTCGGGCCAGGTCGCCCCGTCCGGGGACGTCGCCTCGCTGCCCGGGGACGCGGCTCGGTTGTCGTCCTGCATGCCTCTCACCCTCTGGACGTTTCGGGTATCTCGTGCCAGGCGCGGACCGTGTATGTCTGCAGCGTCGTGCCCTCGTGCCAGACTCCGGGCACGAGGCCCGCCTTGAGCCACAGGTGCCCGAGGAACTGCTCTGGGTCCGGCAGGACCTGCCACATCTGGGGCAGCAGTGTCGCCCGGTGGTAGGCGCCTGTCTCCACGATCACACCGTCGACGCCCGGGCGCAGCGCGTCGTACGCCTCGCCCAGACTGGACACACGCAGCGGTTGGGGCGCGGAGAGGACGGAGACCTCGATCGCGACGGCGGGAAGCTCGTCCGGCGTCATCGGTGCGAACCTCGGGTCCCGCATCGCGGCGGCCACCGCGTTGGCCCGCACGTCCTCCAGGAGTGGGCGCTGGGCGGCGAACGACCCGATGCAGCCGCGGAGCCGGCCGTTCTTCTTCAGGGTGACGAAGCTCGCACCCGGCTTGAACGCCCAGGCGGGGGTTGTCCCGGCGTGGGGAACTGTCGCGGCGTGGGAGGTCGTTGTGCCGAGCGTCTGCGCGATGGCCGTGCGGGCGGCGGACAGCAGCACGTCGCCTGCGTCATCGGGCACGACTCTGGCAGTCGGGTCTTGCGCTGTCGCGACCGTCGGGTCCTCGACGGGCGGCGAGGCGCCCACAGACTCGGCGTGCTCCGAAACCCATGTCTCATGCATCGTCGTCCCCCTCGAACGCGAAGGCGCAGTACCCGACGACCCGCGACCGGTCCCCGGCCGTGTCCCCCGAGCTGCACGCGCCCAACAGCACAGGGCGCAGGCCGCGGCGGCGCGCGGCGACGAGCAGTCCGTTGACCGCAGTGGCGCCGCACGCCTGCGTGTGGTCCAGCGGCCCATCGAGCGCGCTGATCTGCGCGATCGTCCCCGCGTCGACGCGCCGCGCCTGCTCGTAGGGCAGGTAATGCGACAGGTCCGAGCTGATCACGACGAGCGTTTCCGGCCCCCCCCACAGCTCGTCGAGCACGTCGGCAACCTCATCGCCTGTCACGTCCCCGGCGAGTAGGGGAACAATCTCGACGCCGCCGAGCGCGCGTTGCAGGAAC
>DASVKO010000152.1:0-10078 GCA_036385355.1 Dermatophilaceae bacterium | reverse complement strand
TTGCGGCGGCGGATGCTCATCGCCCGGTCGGTGACCGAGGACAACGGCCGGCTGATCTTCGATACGACCAAGACCGGTGCGGTACGAACCGTTCCGCTCCCCCGGTTCCTGGCCGAGCAGATCACCGCGTCCTTTGTCGGGAAGGGCCCCGATGACTTGGTGTTCGAGGGCACCCGCGGCGGCGTGCTGCGCAATGGGAACTTCAACCGGCGCATCTTCGGCCCCGCGTCCATCGCCATAGGTGAGCCTGACCTGACACCGCACGGGCTACGGCATACGGCGGCTTCTCTTGCTATCGCGGCAGGGGGCAACGTGAAGGTCGTTCAACAGATGCTCGGGCACACCACGGCCAGCATGACGCTGGACCTGTACGGGCACCTTTTCCCAGACCAGCTGGACGACGTCGCGGACCGTCTGGACGTCATCGGGCGAGCCGCTGCGCAACTTCTTGTTGAGTTTTCGTTGAGTAATGGCCCTGTGACCCCACTGAAGCCAAGTGTTTCGGAGTCCTCATAGGCCTCTGACCTGCGGTGATACCAGTGGGCCCGGCCGGGCTCGAACCGACGACAGCCGCGGTGTAAACGCGGTGCTCTACCAACTGAGCTACAGGCCCCTGACCGATCGACCTGAGCCGACCGGCGTCCTCACCCTGCTCAGGCCACCGACCCGGACAGGTCCCTGAGCGCAGCGCGGTAGCCACCGAAGTCTCGCTTCTCCGACGGCCCGTTGACCAGCGTCCAGCGCACGACCCCGTCGCGATCGATCAGGAACGTCCCGCGGATGGAGAACCCGCCGGACTGCTGGAACACGCCGTAGGCCTGCGCGGTGGCGCCGTGCGGCCAGTAGTCGCTGAGCATCGGGAAGAAGTAGCCCTCAACGTCAGACCAGGCCCGCTGGGTGAACATGTGGTCGCACGAGACAGCGAGCACCTGGACATCGTCACTCTCGAAGTCGCCCAGATTGTCGCGGATCTCGCACAGCTCACCGGTGCAGATGCCCGAGAACGCGAACGGGTAGAACACCAGGACGACATTCTTGACGCCCCGGTAGTCGGACAGGGAGACGCTCTTGCCGTGCTGGTCCCTGAGGGTGAAGTCGGGGGCGACCTGTCCGACCAGAGGTCCGGTGGGCGCGGCTGTGGTGCTGCTGGTGCTCGTCATGGGTCCAGTCTGTCAGTCGTCAGCGGCGGTCCGTCTTGGGGGCGACAAGACGATTGTCGTTCCACTCACTGGCAGCGTTGGTGCTTCCCGAGGAGTGCAGCCCCGCGGTCAGGGTCGCCTCCTGGATGTCGCTGGCATCGACGTGTCCCACCCGGCCGGCCTTGGGCGTCAGCAGGACGATGAACCCACCCTCGGCAAGGTTGGTCAGTCCATCCACAAGAGCGTCGATGAGGTCGCCGTCGTCCTCGCGCCACCACAGGACCACCGCGTCTGCGACGTCCCCGTAGTCCTCTTCCTCGAGCTCGGAGCCGCACAGCGTCTCGATCGCCAGACGGAAGTCGTCGTCGACGTCCTCGTCATATCCAAACTCCTGCACCACCTGCCCGGCAGCAAAGCCCAGCTTCGCCACCAGACCCTTCTTTGCCGCGTCGTGCGCGGTCGCAATCACGGGTGTTCCTCTCTGACATGGACCGGGCTCACACCGCGATCATTGGACGATCATTGATACTGCTTCTGCGTAGTCCACTAGGTCTGGGGGAATCTTGCAAGCAGCCGGGGCAAAGTCCACGGCTGCCTGCCGCAGAATATGCTCATCCGCACCGTCATTGCAGGCACCCTGGTGGTCGAGCCGGGAGGGCGCGACCCCCGCGCCCGACGCCGTTCCCAACCAGCCGGGCGCCGCCACATACCGGACAGTGACCCGCCCGAATATGACGTTCGCCGCGCTCTGGTGGAGGATGGACCTTTCCGTGAGCGGGCGTGTCGACACCATCAGCGTCGACGCTGCCGGTGACCATCCGTCGCGAAAGGACACCACGTGGCAACACATGAGGAAGCCGGGCCCATCCTGAACGGCATCCCCAGTCAGATCCCGGACGTCGACCCCCAGGAGACCCAGGAATGGCTGGAGTCGCTGGACGGAGTCATCGACGGGGGTGGCCGCCGCCGGGCCCGCTACGTCATGCGCAAGCTGCTCGAACGAGCGCGCGAGCGCCAGGTCGGGGTTCCCTCACTGACCGCCACGGACTACATCAACACGATCCCGCCCGAGTCCGAGCCCTGGTTCCCCGGCGACGAGGCGGTCGAACGCCGCTACCGCGCCTACCTGCGCTGGAACGCAGCGATCATGGTTCACCGCGCGCAGCGGCCCGGCATCGGGGTGGGCGGTCACATCTCCTCCTACGCCTCGGCTGCCACGCTGTATGAGGTCGGCTTCAACCACTTCTTCCGCGGACGTGACCACGAGGGTGGCGGCGACCAGATCTACTTCCAGGGGCACGCCTCCCCCGGCATCTACGCCCGGGCCTTCCTCGAGGGCAAGCTGACCGAAGCCCAGATGGACGGGTTCCGTCAGGAGCACTCGCACGTCGTCGACGGCCAGCCGTCCGCCCTGCCGAGCTACCCGCACCCGCGCAACATGCCGGACTTCTGGGAGTTCCCCACCGTCTCCATGGGCCTCGGCCCGATGAACGCGATCTACCAGGCGCAGTTCAACAAGTACCTGACCAACCGCGGGATCAAGGACACCTCCAAGCAGCACGTCTGGGCGTTCCTGGGCGACGGAGAGATGGACGAGCCGGAGTCGCGCGGGCTGTTGCAGGTCGCCGCCAACGACGAGCTCGACAACCTGACGTTCGTGGTCAACTGCAACCTTCAGCGACTCGACGGTCCGGTCCGTGGCAACGGCAAGATCGTCCAGGAGCTCGAGGCGACCTTCCGCGGCGCCGGCTGGAACGTCATCAAGGTCATCTGGGGCCGTGGGTGGGACCCGCTGATCGAGATGGACCGCGACGGCGCCCTGGTGAACCTGATGAACAAGACTCCCGACGGCGACTACCAGACCTTCCGCGCCAACGACGGCGGCTATGTCCGGGAGCACTTCTTCGGCGGCGACCCGCGTACCCGCGCGATGGTGGCTGACTGGTCCGACGAGGACATCTGGTGGAAGCTCAAGCGAGGGGGCCTCGACTACCACAAGGTCTACGCGGCCTACAAGGCGGCGATGGACCACAACGGCCAGCCGACGGTGATCCTGGCCAAGACCATCAAGGGCTACAGCCTTGGCTACCGCTTCTCGGGCCGAAACGCCACCCACCAGATGAAGAAGCTGACCCTGGAGGACCTCAAGGGCTTCCGGGACACGCTGCACATCCCCATCTCGGACGAGGAACTCGAGAAGGACCCTTACCTGCCGCCGTACTACAACCCCGGCAAGGACGACCCGGCGATCCAGTACATGATGGAGCGCCGCGCCAAGCTCGGCGGTCCGCTGCCCCGGCGGCGTACCGAGGCTGTCCCGCTCAAGCTGCCCGACCACAAGGCCTACGAGCTGACCCGGAAGGGCTCCGGCAAGCAGGAGATCGCCACCACGATGGCCTTCGTGCGCATCCTGCGGGATCTCATGCGCGACAAGGAGTTCGGCCCGCACGTGGTGCCGATCATCCCGGACGAGGCGCGCACCTTCGGGATGGACTCCTTCTTCCCGACGGCCAAGATCTACAACGTCCACGGGCAGAACTACACGGCGGTCGACGCGGACCTGATGCTCGCCTACCAGGAGTCCAAGCAGGGGCAGATCCTGCACATGGGCATCAACGAGAGCGGGTCGGTGGCCGCGTTCACGGCAGCCGGAACGTCCTACGCCACCCATGGGGTGCCGATGGTCCCGATCTACATCTTCTACTCGATGTTCGGCTTCCAGCGTTCCGGTGACTCGATCTGGGCGGCCGCCGACCAGATGTCGCGGGGCTTCATGCTGGGTGCGACCGCGGGACGCACGACGCTGACCGGTGAGGGACTGCAGCACGCGGACGGTCACAGCCCGCTTCTCGCCTCGACGAACACCGCCGTGGTGTCCTACGACCCGGCCTACGCCTACGAGATCGCGCGCATCATGGAGGACGGGCTGCGCCGGATGTACGGCGACGAGCCGGAGAACATCATCTACTACATCACCCTGTACAACGAGCCGAACGTTCAGCCGCCGGAGCCGGAGAACCTCGACATCGAGGGTCTCCTGAAGGGGATGTACCTGCTGGCGCCCGCCCCGGCTGAGGGGCTCGCGCAGGACGCCAAGCGCGTCCAGCTGCTGGCCTCAGGGGTCGGTGTGCCGTGGGTCCTCGAGGCGCAGGAGCTGCTGAGGTCCGACTGGGGCATCGCCGCCGATGTCTGGTCGGTGACCTCCTGGGGTGAGCTGCGCCGCGATGGCATGGCCTGCGACGAGATCGCCTTCCTGCACCCCGAGCAGGAGCAGAGGGTGCCGTTCGTGACCCAGAAGCTCCAGGACGCGCCGGGTCCGGTCATCGCCGTCTCCGACTACATGCGGGCTGTCCAGGACCAGATCGCACCCTGGGTTCCGCAGGACTTCATCTCCCTGGGTGCCGACGGCTTCGGCTTCTCCGACACCCGGGCAGCCGCCCGGCGCTTCTTCCACATCGACGGCCCGTCGGTCGCCGTTCGGGCGCTGCAGATGCTGGCCAAGCGTGGCGAGATCGATCCGTCGGTGCCGAGGGAGGCAGCCGAGAAGTATCGCCTTCTGGATGTCACCGCCGGGACCTCAGGAAACGCCGGCGGCGAGTCCTGACCCGAACCAGCCAGAGTCCTGACAAGAACCAGCAAACCTAGTAGGGACCGTGCGGCCACCAACCCGGCAAACCTGGGGACGGCGCCGTCTTCCCCGATGGTTGCCCGTGATGAAAAGGGCGGCGGCGAGAGTGATCTCGCCGCCGCCCTCGCTGGTCTTCGGATCAGGCGGCGGCCTTCGCGGAGAGGAACTCAGCCCTCGCGATCACGCCGATGTCCGACTGGTCGGTGAACAAGCCGTCGATCCCGGTCCGCAGGAACCGCAGCTGCTCGTCGATGGCCCGGCCGAACGCCGTGGGATCGGTCCCGACGCGGTAGTCGAGCGGCAGGAACGTGTTCTCGGCGCGGAACGTGTACGGGTGGACCTTCAGCCCGGCGGCATGCGCATCAGCCACCAACGTCGTCGGCGCCGCAAGAGTGCCGTCGGCGTGACGCGGGATGATCTGGTTCTTGTCGGGGCCGATCCCGTTGACGATGCCTGACATGGAGCGCAGGCCGGCCGCGGTCGTGAGCTCGGCGTAGGTCGTGGGGTCGCCCCGGGACGCCAGGTCGTAGGGCGCGCCACTGGCCGACGTGAGGAAGATCAGCCGGGCGCTCACGCCGAAGTGCTGGCGCAGGTCCACCAGGTTGGTCAGCTCGAACGACTGGATGAAGATCGGCGCGGTCACCTTGTCGAGGCCGGAACCACGGATCTGGCTCACCAGCGGGGTCTCCAGATCCAGGCCGATGGAGCGGAAGTAGGTGGGGTGCTTGGTCTCCGGGTAGACCCCGATCACCCGGTGCAGCTCCCTGGTGAGCCTCTCGCGCAGGGCCAGCACCTCGGCGAGGGTCGGGATCTCGAACCGCCCGTCGTACATGGTGTTCTCCTGGCGCACTGCCGGCAGCCTCTCCTTGGCCCGCAGGGTCTTCAGCTCGGCGAGGGTGAAGTCCTCGGTGAACCAGCCGACGACGGTGTTCCCGTCGATGACCTTCGTGGCTTTGCGCCCGGCGAACTCCGGGCGGGCGGCCACGTTCGTGGTCCCGCTGATCTCGTTCTCGTGCCGGGCAACCAGGACGTGGTCCTTGGTCGAGACCAGGTCGGGCTCGATGAAGTCCGCGCCCATCCGTGCCGCCAGCTCGTAGGAGGCCAGGGTGTGCTCGGGGCGGTAGCCCGACGCGCCGCGATGGCCGATGATCAGCGGCGCCGTGGCGGCAGGGTTGCGATGGGCAGGAGTCAGCAACGCAACGTCTGCGCCGCGGGCAGGAATCTGGCTCGCGGTCGGGAGATAGACCGCTGCGATCGTAAGGGTGGCCGCAGTACCCATGAGGAGCCTTCCGAGAGATCGATTCATGACTCGATCCCATCGGGCACAGATGGCCGCCGCGTGCCCGTAAGGCAGACCGTCGATGACGTCAGGGCGAACGCGCGGGACTTGTGCCCGACATACAAGTCGCGCGGGTCTTGTGACCGACATACAAATAGGGTGTTCGTATGGCGGCCCACCACCCGCGCGGCAGCGCGGCCACCCAGCGGAGCATCGAACACAGCTCCGCCGCCCTCTCGACGGCCGCCAACAAGCACATGGAGACGCACTACGACTGGTATCGCGAGCTGTCCGCCGAGGACCGCTCGTGGGTCGGGCTCGTCGCCCAGGCCGGTATCGCGGCCTTCATCGCCTGGTACCGCGATCCGGGCGAGACCCCCGCGCTCTCGGTGGACGTGTTCGGGACGGCGCCGCGCGAGCTGACCCGGTCCATCAGCCTGGTGCAGACCCTCGATCTGGTCCGCTCGGTCGTGGACGTCGTCGAGGAGGAGGTCGCCCGGCTCGCGGCCCCCGGCGACGAGCAGAACCTTCGCGAGGCCGCGTTGCGCTACGCCCGTGAGGTCGCCTTCGCAGCTGCCCAGGTGTACGCCGGCGCCGCTGAGGCGCGCGGTGCGTGGGACGCCCGGCTGGAGTCCCTGGTGATCGATGCCGTCCTGCGCGGTGAGGCCGACGACTCGATGCAGTCACGCGCGTCGGCGCTGGGCTGGGGATCGGTCAGCCACGTGGCCGTGGTCGCCGGGATGAGCCCTGAGGGCAACGCCGCCGAGGTGGTGGATCTCATTCGCCGGGCAGCCTCCCGCCTCAAGGTCGACTCCCTGGCTTCGGTCCAGGGTCAGCGTCTGGTCGTCATCCTCGGGAACCTGGAGGACCCGTCCCCCACGGTCCGGGCGCTGGCCCAGCACTTCGGCGACGGACCCATCGTCCTCGGCCCCACCGTGCCGCACCTCTTCGCGGCCGGACGCTCCGCCCGGGCTGCCATCTCCGGGCTGGCAGCAGCCCGGGCCTGGCCCGACGCACCCCGCCCCGTCCTCGCCGACGAGCTGCTGGTCGAGCGCGTCCTGGCCGGTGACGCCACGGCGCGCCGGGCCCTCATCGACCGGATCTACCATCCTCTGTCGACGGCCGGAAAAGCCCTGTTCGAGACGGCCACAACGTATCTGGACGGCGGGGGCGGGCTCGAGTCCACGGCCAGGGTCCTGTTCATCCATCCCAACACGGTGCGCTACCGGCTGGGGCGGATCGCCGTGGTCACGGGATATGACCTGTCCCAGCCGCGTGAGGCCTATACCGTGCGAGTGGCCCTCGCGGTGGGACGCCTCGCCGAGTCCTCCTCACGGGGTTGGAGACGGTCGTTACAGGGCAGCGACTCCGTCGTTCGTGAGACGATCGGCGGATCACCATTTGGAGGAAACCTCTAGATCAGGTACTCATTGTTGGTGCCGTTCGGTCACGGCACGATCGCATCGCACGCGGAAGGGTGGACCACATGCTCGTCATCGTCTGCCCTGGACAGGGCTCCCAGACCCCCGGCTTCCTCGCCCCCTGGCTTGAGCTGCCGGGCTTCCGCGACCGCATGCTGTGGCTGTCGACGGTAGCCGGCATCGACCTGATCAGGCACGGCACGGAGTCCGACGCCGAGACGATCAAGGACACCGCGATCGCCCAGCCACTGATCGTCGGCGCGGGTCTCATCTCCCTGCTGGCGTTGTTCGAGCACCCGGCCGACGGGTTCCGCCTGGTCGCCGGCGGCGCCGGCCACTCGGTCGGCGAGATCACCGCTGCCTCCGCAGCCGGTGTCATCACCGCCGAACAGGCGATGGTCTTCGTCCGTGAGCGCGGACGGCTGATGGCCGAGGCGGCCAAGATCACCCCAACCGGTATGAGCGCCATTCTGGGCGGCGACCCCGACGAGGTGGCTCAGGTGCTGCTGAAGCACGGACTCACCGCGGCGAACAACAACGGCGGCGGCCAGATCGTAGCGGCAGGCACCCTGGAGCAGCTCGCAGCACTCAAGGAGGACCCGCCCGCCAAAGCGCGGGTGATCCCGTTGTCGGTCGCCGGCGCCTTCCACACCGAGCACATGGCTCCCGCCGTCACAGAGCTCGCCGCGATGGCCCGGGCAATCTCCACCCACGACAGCCGTTCGCGCCTGGTGTCGAACCGGGACGGGACGGTCGTGCACAGTGGCCGGGAGGTTCTTGAGCGCATGGTCAGCCAGGTCAGCAACCCCGTTCGCTGGGACCTGTGCATGGAGACGTTCAAGGACCTCGGGGTCACCGGGCTGATCGAGATCCCGCCGGCCGGCGCCCTGGCCAACCTGGCCAAACGCGGTCTTCCGGGGGTCGAGGTCCTGGCCCTGAAATCTCCCGACCAGCTCTCTGCAGCCCACCGGATGATCCGTGAGCACGCCCAGCCCAGCCAGATCGCGGACACCCCCACCTGGCGGCTGATCATCGCACCGGCGAAGGGAATCGTGAGCTTCACCCACTCCGAGCCGGGGAGCCTGGTTCCACCGGGATCGGTGGTCGCCGCGGTGAACACCCTGCGCGACACGTTCGAGGTGACCGCACCACACGGAGGCCAGGTCATCGAGTGGCTCGTCGAGGACGGCGACCCCGTCTCCCCCGGTCAGCCGCTGCTGCGACTGCACCCCACGGCAGCCTGACGGCCGCCCCCACGCCTGGAAGCACTCGCCGGAACCACACGCCTGAACCACACGGAGACCACACCATGACGACGATTCCGAGACAACGCCCGACTCTGAGCACCACGAGCGGAGCGGCTCACGCCCGGATCTGGGGAGTCGGCGGCTACCGACCCGAACGCGTGGTCACCAACGACGAGATCTGCGAGCACATCGACTCCTCCGACCAGTGGATCCGCGAGCGCAGCGGCATCGTCACGCGCCGTTTCGCGGCCCTCGAGGAGACCGTGGTCGACATGGCGTCCGCCGCAGCCCTCAGGGCCCTCGACGCGGCCGGGCTCACCCCTTCGCAGGTCGACGCGATCATCGTCGCCACGGTCACCCACCCGTACCAGACGCCGGCCGCCGCACCCATGGTCGCCGACCGGATCGGCGCGACTCCCGCCGCGGCCTTTGACATCTCCGCCGCCTGCGCCGGCTACTGCCACGGGATCGCGCTGGCCAACGACATGGTCCGTGGTGGCAGCGCCTCGTTCGTCCTGGTCATCGGGGTCGAGAAGCTGTCCGACTTCACCGACGAGACCGACCGCGGTTCGGCGTTCATCTTCGGCGACGGCGCCGGCGCCGCGGTTGTCGGCCCCTCGGACTTCCCCGGGATCAGCCCCACCGTGTGGGGTTCCGACGGGGCCAAGTGGGAGACCATCTCCCAGCGCAACTCGTGGATCGAGGTGCGTGACCACAACGTCGCCTGGCCGGCGATCACCATGGCAGGCCAGTCCGTGTTCCGCTGGGCGGTCTACTCGATGGCTCCGATAGCCCAGGCCGCCCTCGATGCGGCGGGCATCAAGGCCGAGGACCTCGACGCCTTCATCCCCCACCAGGCCAACATGCGCATCATCGACGCCCTGATCAAGCAGCTCAAGCTGCCCGAGCACATCGCCATCGCCCGCGACATCGCCGACACCGGCAACACCTCCGCGGCCTCGGTCCCCCTGGCCACCCAGCGCATGCTCGACTCGGGTGAGGCGCCACACGGTGGCCTGGCCCTGCAGATCGCGTTCGGCGCCGGGCTCGTCTACGCAGCGCAGGTCATCGTCCTGCCCTGAAATCTCCCGCTGACCCGACGGGCAACTCGGGTCACCAAGCATCAACGCAGATCATCGCGGTTCGACCAGTTGCATTCCCACCCTGCACGACGACAACAAGGAGCAAGCCTCATGGCGCAAAGCGAGAAAGAGATCCTGGATGGTCTCGCCGAGATCGTCAACGAAGAGACCGGTCTGGACACCGCCTCCGTCGAGCTCGACAAGTCCTTCACCGACGACCTCGACATCGACTCCCTGTCGATGATGACGATCGTCGTCAACGCCGAGGAGAAGTTCGGCGTG
>DASVKO010000151.1:0-1561 GCA_036385355.1 Dermatophilaceae bacterium | reverse complement strand
CCACCGACGATCACGACCTGTGGCCGAGAGTGCATCCTGCTCCTCCTTCGACCCCAGGGTGACCTCGGGTCTCTTCCAAGCATCCCACCCGGCTGCTACCGGCCAGGAGGCTACGGTCCTTGTCGAACCCGGCCAAGGCGCCGGGTGGCTATCTGTTGGCGAGCCTGGCGGCTCTCGGCACGGTGGCCGGCTTGGCGAAGGCCGCTCTCATGTGATCCGTGGAGAGGTACTCGGCGATGCCGAGCAGGATGAGGGCGAAGCAGATCTGCTCGGTGATCATCCACAGCGGGTAGAGCCCCGGAATGGCCGCGGTCACCAGAGCGACAACCGGGAAGATCTTGCTGAACAGCCTGAGCCGGGAGTACGCCCAGTAGTAGCCACGCTGGGCACGCCACGCAAAATAGAACAACGTCATGGTCATGGCGAGCACGACGACCAGACGCATCCACACCACGGAGGCAACGTGGTCACCGCGCAGGAGAAGCGCGACGGCCACGGCCACGGCGGCTATCCCGAGCATGAGCCCGGCGGCCAGCAACCAGGTGATCGTGACGAAGGCCCGGCGGGTCTTCGGGTCAGTGCGCAGCTCTTCGGAGATCGTGTGGTCGCCATGGCGACCGCCCGCGAGACGGTCGACCTGGAGAAGAACGCTCTCGACGTTCATGACCGCTCCCTTCGGGCGTCTGCTCTATGACGTCTGTTATTGGACCTAGACAAAGATTAAGTCAGGAAAGAGGACAGCCTGCACAGTTCGGGCGCATCTGCGGCCCGGTCGGGCACCCCGACGCGCACCCCCTGCCGGCCACTGCGACGACGCCCAGACGCTCCGCGTGGTCAAGCACCGCCTGCACGAGAGACAAAGGTAGTCCGAGACGCTCCGCGACCTGCACAGGGGTCCCGCCCCTCGCGCCGGCGTCGTCGAGCACCGCTGCCCACGCGCTCACAGCCGCGACCCCACCTGGAACACCGAGACTGCCAGCACCCACGCGACAGCCAGCTGCGCCATCAGGGCAGACGCCGTCGGCCGCCACCCGAACAGGCGCCGCTGCTCGGCGAGGGTTGCCACGCAAGGGGTGTAGGCCAGCACGAAGACCATGAACGCCAGGGCTGCCGCACCACCGTGCCCGCCGGAGGACTCGTCGAGGGACGCACGCAGCCGCTCGCCGAGGCTCCCCGCCCGTCCGGGGTCGCCCGGCTCGGCGACCGCGTAGGACTGGGCGAACGAGCCCACCACGACCTCCTTCGCCACGAAGCCCGTGATGAGGGCTGCGGCCGCGTGGTCGTCGCCGAAGCCGGCCGGCGCGAGCACGGGAGCGATACCCGCCGCAGCGCGCCCGTACAGGCTGTCCGCCACCGGTACATCCCCCACTGCGTGCTGACCGGTCACGGGGACCGCCATCAGCACCCAGACGACCAGCATGGTGCCGACGATGATCTTCCCGGCGCCGGTGACGAACGCCCCGACGCGCATCCGGACCGACATCCCCAGCGTGCGAAGGTGCGGGCGCTGGTATGGCGGGAGCACCAGGATCAGCGGCTCCGCGCGCACGTCCCTGAACGC
>DASVKO010000150.1:0-5271 GCA_036385355.1 Dermatophilaceae bacterium | reverse complement strand
CGGTCTCAACCTGACCACCGACGCCCTGATCGAGGTGGCAGCACTGGTGACGGACTACGAGCTGAACCAGCTCGGCGACGGCATCGACCTGGTCATCAAGCCCCCGGCCGAAGCGCTCGAGCAGATGGACGACTTCGTGCGCGACATGCACACCGCCAGCGGCCTGCTCGAGGAGCTGGACGCCGGCATCACCATGGCGGACGCCGAGAAGCAGGTCCTGGCCTATATCCGCGAATGGGCGCCGGAGGCCCGGAAGGCACCCCTGGGCGGCAACACCGTGGGCACTGACCGCGGGTTCCTGGCACGCGACATGCCCGGGCTCGAGTCCCACCTGCACTACCGGATCATCGACGTCTCCTCGATCAAGGAGCTGGCCCTGCGGTGGTTCCCGCGGGCCTATTTCGCATCCCCCCAGAAGGACGGCGGCCACCGGGCCCTGGCCGACATCCGGGAGAGCATCGCCGAGCTTCGCTACTACCGGGAGGCTATCTTCGTGGCGCCACCCGGCCCGGACACCGCGACCGCCAAGGAGATCGCCGCCCGTCACAAGGTCAGGCCCGCCGCTTCCTGATCCGCCGTATTGCGCTCTGTTGCGGCCGCCGACACGCTCCCGGCATACCACCCCCGATGGTCCGTGCTGAGTGCGAGAGCAGGTAGCATAAGCGCCGCTGAGTGCTGGCCACCGTCATGGTGGTCGTCTGGCGTGGTGGGTGTAGCTCAGCTGGTAGAGCGCCGCCTTGTGGTGGCGGATGTCGCGGGTTCAAGTCCCGTCACTCACCCCAAAGAGAACGAGCCCCTGGCCTGCGGAAACGCGGACCAGGGGCTCGTTCAGTCTGATGGTGGTGGTGGTTCGTGGCGAAGGGGACGAAGTCGCCACCAGAGAAGAAAGAACACGCCGAGCGCCAGCATGCCCAGGCCCATCCACAGGTTGATGTTGATTCCGGCGGCCTTCGCCTTTGCCGCCTCCGACGCCAGGAGTCCGACAACCGTCAGGACGACGCCGTAGAAGGTGAAGAGACCCCCGATGAGTGCGCGGAGGTCGAACAGCTTGCTCGCACCCGAGACCGGTGTGTCGGACTGTTCCTTGCTCATGATCACTCCAGCTCAGGTAGGTCAGAGGAAGACGAATGACAGGACGGCGGTGATCCCGAGTGCTCCGAACCCCAGCACCTTCGGCGACTGCCACCACAGCGGCTTGGGCAGCTTCGACTTATCAGGCGCATCCGGATCCGGGATCCCCCAGACCAGCCCCGCGAGCTCGGCCTCCGGCTTGGGTTTGCCCAGGAGCGTCACGATCACCGTGACGACAGCGTCCAGGAGGAACGCCAGGATGGCGCCGTAGAAGTTCGCCATCTGCTCGTTCATCGTCGCGTGGGTCGGGTCGATCACCCCGCCCGGGTAGAAGTACGGCAGGTGGTATGCCCAGAAGTGCATGATGGCCGCGCCGGCGGTGCCGGCTGCCAGTCCGGCAATGCCGGACATCGGCGACACCCGCTTCCAGAACATCCCGATGATGAACGTCGCGAACAGCGGGGCGTTGAAGAAGGAGAACAGCAGCTGGATGTAGATCATGATGTTGTTGTAGCCGGCCGCGATGAACGCCGTCAGGATGCCGACGAGCACTCCCAGGACGGTTACGATTCGCCCGACTCGCAGGTAGTACCCGTCAGGTCGGCCGGGACGCACGTACGTCTGCCAGATGTCGTAGGTGAAGACGGTGTTGAACGATGACACGTTGGCGGCCATCCCGGCCATGAACGCCGCCAGCAGCCCCGCCATCGCCACCCCGAGAGCCCCGCTGGGCAGGAACTGGTTCATCATGAGCGGGATTGCAGCGTCGTACTTGAGAGCGTCGGTCTTGCCGAGCTTGGGGACGACGGCGAGCGCCATGAGCCCCGGGATGATGGTCAGGAACGGAATGAATATCTTCGGGTAGGCGCCGATGAGCGGGGTTCGCTGGGCCGCAGACATGTCTTTTGCCGAGAGCGCGCGCTGCACCTCGGCGAAGTTGGTCGTCCAGTAGCCGAACGACAGGACGAAGCCGAGACCGAACACGATGCCGACCCAGTCACCGAGCGCATTGGTCCAGGGAATCCCGGTCCCCTGCCACGTGTGGAAAGACTTCGCCCCGATGTCGGTCTTGGCCACGGCAGCCTGCAGGCCGCTCCACCCGCCCATGGAGTGCAGCCCGACGATGACGATGGGGACAAGCCCGGCCACGATGATGAAGAACTGCAGGACCTCGTTGTAGATGGCTCCGGAAAGGCCACCCAGGGTGATGTAGGCCAGCACGAAGAAAGCCGAGACGACGACGGCGACCCACAGCGGCCAGCCCAGCGTGGCCTCGAGCACGAAACCGAGCGCGTACAGGTTGACCCCCGCGATCAGCACGCTGGAGATCGCGAAGGTCAGCGCGTTGTAGAGGTGGGTGGGCCGGTTGTAGCGGCGACGCAGGTACTCGGGAACGCTTCGGACCTTTGAACCGTAGTAGAACGGCATCATCACGAGGCCGAGGAACACCATCGCGGGCACGGCGCCGATCCAGTAGAAGTGCACGGTCGACATGCCGTACTGCGCACCGTTCGCCGCCATCCCCAGGATCTCGATCGCGCCCAGGTTCGCGGAGATGAAAGCCAGGCCGGTGACCCAGGCGGGCAGGGCGCGGCCCGAGAGGAAGAAGTCCTCGCTCGTGGCGATCGCCCGCTTGGCCAGGAGGCCGATGGTGATCACCAACGCGAAGTAGACCGCGACGATGCCGTAGTCCAGCGCGTTCAGGTCAAGACGCAGAGTGTCTGCGGCAGCCAGCACGTCCACGATTCCTCCATCTGAAGTCTCGCCCAGCTCCGCTGGTGGTCAGTACCGTAGGAACTGAAAATACTCCCAAACCCGGGCGAAAGGAACGACAGTGTCCGAACAACAGGAGGCGGTTCTCCCCCGTCGGTATGTCGTGGGCGTCGATGGATCCGCAGCGAGCATCGAGGCCCTGCAGTGGGCGGTCACCGAGGCCCGGGCGCACGGCGGCGTGGTGCGCGCCGTTCTGGTTTGGGAGCTGCCCTACAGCGGCCTCGCGACCAGCATGGCTCAAGGGCCCTACGGGCTCCCCGACACCACCATCATCGAGCAGGAGGCGGCTCTGCGTCTTCAGAGCTGCATCGAGGCGGTGGGGGACACGTCTCCGGTGGAGGTGCATGCCGAGGTGCTCGAGGGACAGCCCGCCGCCGTCTTGCGGGAGCTGTCTCACGAGGCCGACCTCGTCGTTGTCGGCTCCCGCGGTCACGGCGGGTTCACCGCACTTCTGCTCGGCTCGGTGAGCGCACAGGTGGTGCGGCACGCGCACTGCTCGGTGGTCATCATCCGCCCCCCGAGCTGAGTCACCACTGAGGAGGGACTCGGGTGTCCTCGCGCGGATCCGACGGTGTGGCTCAGATGCGCGCTGCGCTGTTGCGACGTGGACGCAGACCAGGACTGCGAACGGCGAAGACGACACTGGCCGCTGTCCTGTCCTACGTTCTGGCCCAGCGGCTGGGGACCAGCCCGCAGCCGGTGCTGGCCCCGCTGACCGCACTGCTTGTCGTCCAGCTGACCATGTACGAGACGCTGGCCAGCGGTTTGCAGAGAGTGGCCAGCGTGGTGACCGGAGTGTTGATTGCGGTCGGTGTCGCCACCTGGGTCGGACTGACCTGGTGGAGTCTCGGCATGGTCGTCGCTGCATCGCTGATCATCGGCCGCCTCCTGCGCCTGGGCCCCCATCTGCTCGAGGTCCCGATCTCGGCCATGCTGGTGCTGGCAGTAGGCGGCGCAGAGGGCGCAGCCCTGGACCGGGTCTACGAGACGCTGGTCGGGGCCGCCGTCGGTGTCTGCGTCAACCTGGTGATCGCAGCTCCGCTGTACGTGCAACCGGCCAGTGACGCTATCGGAGAGCTTGCCGAACGGATGGCGGCGTTCCTCAGACAGCTCGCTGACCAGCTGGGCGAAGGATGGTCCCGCGAGTCAGCCGACCGGATGCTGAACGAGGCCCGGCACCTCGGGGACGAGGTGGACCACGCAGACCGGACCCTGGGTCGCGCCCAGGACAGCGCCAGGTTCAACCCACGCGCGGCCCGGGCCCGCGAGGCACTTCCACGACTGCGCACCGGGCTGACAGGACTTGAGCACGCATACGTCACGATCCGCAACCTCTGCCGTTCCCTCCTCGACCGGACGTACTTCGTGCCCAGCGACCAGGCAGAGACCGTGTACGACGCGCAGGTCCGCGGGGAACTGGCGCAGGTGCTCGAGGCTGCGGCTGATGCCATCGGGCACGTGTCCGCCGTGACGTCCGGCATCGAAGCCCAGGACGCCGCCCGGACAGAGGTGGACCGACGACTGTCCGAGCTGCACCGTCGTCGCGACCGGCTTGCCGCCCTCCTGCACGAAGAGTCGACTTCGGACCGGGCAATCTGGCAACAGCATGGAGCCCTGCTCACCGACCTGGACCGGATGCGGATCGAGATAGAGGCCGCGGTCCGCGCCCCCGAGCACACGTGGCGACCACCACCGGTCACCGAGGGCCAACGGCGAGCGTTACAGCAGATCATTGCCACTGCGCGCCAGAGCGCCCAGCATCGGCGGCGCCGATCCTGACTGATATTTCCCTTGGCCTGGCACACTACTCTGTGATACAAACTAATCTGTGCTTCTGACAGAGGCGTTGATGACGGAGGGTACCAAGATGTCAGGCGACGACACCGGAGCGAGACTCGACGAGGACCGCCCGCTGTCTGCGGAGGAGTCGCTGGCGCTGATCGAGCGCCAGCAGCGGGAGGTGCACCGGCGCCTGGGGGCGAACGTGGCCCTGTTCTACGGGCCCTGGGGTGCGGCGTACCTGCTCGGCTTCGGCGCGATCTTCCTGACCTACCCCACAGATGTTGCCGTCCGGCTTCCGACCGCGGTGGCAGTGGTGATCACCGCGGTGTTGTTCGTCTCGGCCGTTGTCATCACGGCGGTGACCGGGGCGCGGGCGGGGCGCGGGCTGCGTGGCCCCTCTCAGGCATCGGGGGCCATGTACGGCTGGAGCTGGGCTCTCGGCTTCTGCGCACTGGGCCTGGTCAACAGCGGGGTGGCTCGTCTGGGGCTGCCCGACGATGCGGTGACCCTGTTGTGGTCCGGAAGCTCCCTGCTGCTGGTCGGCGTGCTCTACATGGGCGGCGGGGCGCTGTTCCAGGACCGGTTCCAGTACGGCCTCGGGGTGTGGATGCTGCTCAGCGGCGCCGGCAGCGTGTTCGCCGGGGT
>DASVKO010000149.1:0-3032 GCA_036385355.1 Dermatophilaceae bacterium | reverse complement strand
GTGCAGCTGGCCCGCTCCATCCGTGACCACCGCGCCGGCATCGACGCTGCCCTCAGCCACGGACTGTCGAATGCCCGGGTGGAGAGCGTGAATACGAAACTGCGGCTCCTGACCCGTATCGCCTTCGGGTTCCGCTCACCCAAGGCCCTCGTCGCTCTCGCCATGCTCGACCTCGGCGGGCTGTGCCCACCACTACCCGGCCGTCAGAGATCAGTCGTCGTCGTCTTTGTCGTGCTTGTGATGGTGGTGCCGCTCGGGGCCCCCGAGCTCGACGTCCAGGATCACGTGCGTGACGTCGACCGAGTGGACCTCCCGGTGCCTCAGGTCCAGGCCCTCCAGCAGCTCCTCGGCGAGTTCGTCGAGCCGTCCGCGCTGCTTGCCGGGGCGAGTGCGCGGCGGTCGGGTGAGGTGCGGGTCGATCGCGTAGCTCATGCCGCCCACGACGGAGCCGTCCACCCGCATCCGGATGCGGATGCGGAGGTCCTCACCGGCTTTGCGCACCTCGTCGGGTGTGAAATCGGCACCTTCGGTCAGTTCGAACCGCACCTTCCGGACGGCCCTCGGGCCGAGCGTGAACGATGCCGCGCCGCTGGTGTAGCGCAGGCCCCAGCCCCGCTCGGTGAGCAGCGACGGCAGCTCCGCGTCGAGCGTCACGCGGACAGAACGGTCGAACGGGTTGCTGGCGTAGAAGTAGGCGTCCCGGAAGGAGGAGAGCAGCCCCGTGGCTCCTCCGCCGCCGGCAACTGGAGCGACGTTGCGCTGCGCCAGGTTGTTGTCGAGCGGGATGAGCCGCCAGTGCGGAGTGGGGCCGAAGGCGCACGGCAGCCCGCCGCCGACGTCGATGTTCGACCGGTCCCCCGGGCAGGACACCTCCATCAGCATGCACTCGTGACCAACCTCCGTAGGCACCCAGGAGAACGGCCCGACGACCCCCGTGCCTCCCGCCGCCAGATCGGCCGCGCTCAGCTGCGACGTCGTCATCGGCGTCCAGTCGTCGGGCCAGGTGAGCCCGGCCGTGGGCCGGGCATGGTAGCCCCGGACCACGACCCCGGTGGCTGTCGACGTCCCCCGGTTGCGGATGCGTACGTAGGCGTAGTTGAGCTGCCGCGTCACCGGTGTCTGATGTGAGGTGCCGCCGTCCGGGGCCAGCCGGTTCCAGACCTCGGTGTTGTCCCAGAAGTCTCCGAGGTAGCCGTACTCGCCCGCCCGGCCGTCGTCGATGTAGACGTCGACCGCCGGCGGAGCTCCCGGTGTCGTCACGGGCGTCGGCGCGCCCGCTGGCTGGAAGAGGCCCTGCTTTTCAAATGCCCAGCGGAAGACTTTGCCAAGCGTGCCGCCCGGGATGCCGTCGGGCGAGGCGTTGGCGACGTCCGCGTTCTGCAGTGCCGTAACATAGGTGCGCGGGTCCGTCGACCCGACAATCGGGCTCGGGCCGAGCCGCGCGTCCGCGTGCACCTTGAGGAACGCGACGTGCCGGGAGGCGAGCCGCCGGGCGTTCGCGTCCGCCGCACCCCCTCCCGCGGAGGTGTAGATGCGCATCAGGCTGGTCGAGAGGATCTGCTCGGAGGAGTAGCCACGGTCGTCGTTGCTGCTGCCCCACGCCCAGCTCGAGACGGGGCGGTCGTGCCGGCGCGGGATCGCGCTGCACCAGGGGAACGTCAGGCCGCGGTCGGTCGCGGCCGAGTCGGGGTCGAACCACACCACTGCGAAGGCGTCGCCGCCGTTGTGCGCAAAGCCGTAGTTCGGCGAGTGCACGCGGTCGTACAGGATGTGGTGGTTGAACTCATGCATGACGATGCGCCAGTCGACCGCGATGCCGACAGTCGCCGAGCTCGACTCGCTGCCGAAGGTGTAGTTGGTCAGCGCGGTGAACCCGCTATTGCCGTTGGCGTGGGCGTTGACCGTCGCTCCTTCGTCGAAGTAGAAGGCGGTCACAGGGAACGTCGTCTGCGGGAACAGCGTGGTGATCGACGAGAAGCCCCAGGTCGTCATGAGGCGATAGAGCTCGTCGAGGTGGTAGTAGCAGTTCACCGCCGCGAAGTTCGTCGACGACACCGAGTACGCCGAACCGGAGAAGTCGCAACTGCTCGCCGGTTGAGTGGGTGGCGCGGCCGTCGTGCCGCGCGCCGACACCGTGACGAACTGGCCGGACAGCTGCTGGGGGTCGGACGCCGTTAGGCCCTCGAGAGTCACGGTCGTGCGCAGCGCGTCGAGCGTGACTGCCGGCGAGGACGGTGTGGCTGACGAGCCGGCCGTCGGCGGGTCCTGCACGTACACCTGGCCGGTGCAGCCCGTGCTCCCGGCCTGCAGGTACAGGACGGCGCGGGTCTCGGGCTCGAAGAAGGCGCGCCAGTTAATTTCGGCCGCTGGGGCGCCGGCGGTTGGCACGGCAGCGAAGAGGACCTCCACGACGGCGAAGTGGTTGCCGGGCCGCACGGACTCCGGCACCGGTCGCACCGGCAGCCCCGGCCCTGGCCCGGTCACCCCGATGGGCGGCGGCTGCTCCTTGCCTACGGCGTTCGGGTCAAGCGGGTCGTACTGGTAGATGCGCCAGCGAAAGCCGGTCGGCTTCAGGTGCTTGCGCTCACGGTCGAGGCCGAGGGCCGCCGCCAGCTCGCCGATATCGGCCGTCGGGTCGCCGCTGTTCAGCACCCCCGGGTTGACGAGCTTGATGTCGTGGTGCCACGTGGACCTCGACGCGACCACGCGCAGGGGCGACGCCAGCATCGAGATCGCGACACCGGCCTCCCAGACGTCCACGTTCGCGTGCAGCTGCGCGTACGCCACGGTGCCGGACCCGTCGGGCAGTGGCTGCACCGCCTCGCGCACCAGCCGGTCGGGCTGGGACGTGTCCGGGCCGCGTCGGGCGTCGTCCGGCTCCTCCGCCGGCGGGTGGACGCCGTAGATGTCGGCGACGTCGGCGAGGTACCGCGCCGCCAGGTCGGGCATCAAGGCCGCGGCCGCCCGTTCGGTGGTGGCCTCCGCGAGATAGGGCTGGCGCAGGTGGTCGAGCGCCCGCACCACCCCTGCGG
>DASVKO010000148.1:0-16070 GCA_036385355.1 Dermatophilaceae bacterium | reverse complement strand
CCAGGGAGACGCGGTATGTCGGCCGGCTGGGTGTTCGTGACGATGAGTATGAGCCGCTCGTGATCGACTGGCGAGCGCCCGCAGCCGCACCGTTCTACCGCTCCACACCCGTCGAGCCGATGGGCGTGGTCCGACGGAGAGTGCTGCGCTGCAAGGGTTCTGACGTGATCGGCATCGAGGACGACCTGATGGTTCCCGAGGCGCCGGATGACCTCGTGGTGGTCGGCGACGGCGCGCTGATGGCAGCCCTGACCCGCTCGCGCGGCGGCCGGATGCGCGACATCGTCGCCACCATCCAGCGTCATCAGGATGAGGCGATCCGGGCACCTGCCCGGGGCGTCACCGAGATCACCGGAGGCCCCGGCACCGGCAAGACCGTCGTAGCCCTGCATCGGGCGGCCTACCTGCTGTACTCCGATCGCCGCCGCTACGAGGCCGGCGGGATCCTGGTGGTGGGCCCCTCAGCGGCCTACACGGCATACATCGAGCGGGTCCTTCCCTCGCTCGGCGAGGAGACGGTCACCCTGCGCTCGCTCGGAGACGTCGCCGCCGGGGTGACGACCGAGCGGCTCGACACCCCGGCGGCTGCCGCCATCAAGGGTTCGCTGAAGATTCGGCGCGTCCTCGCGCGGGCCGCCCGGGACGTCATCCCGGACGCCCCGACCCAGCTGCGCGCCTTCGTCGACGGCCGGGCGATCCGGCTCGACCCGGCCGATCTGGACCGCGTGCGCCTCCAGGTGCTGAAGTCCCACCAGCGCAACCATGCCCGCAGGGCCGCGACCCAGGCACTGGCCGAAGCCGCCTGGGCCGGCGACGTCCGTGACCCCAGCGGCGAGCGCTGGGTGTTCGTCGACAAGTTCCTCGAGCACCTGAACGTCGAGGCGTTCGTGCGCCAGTGGTGGCGGCCGCTGGACGCCCGCGAGGTCCTGCTGTGGCTGGCGGACCCGGCACGGACCCGGCGCTACGCAGCGGGGATTCTCAGCGACGCGGACGCCACGGTGCTCAGTGACTCCATCCAGGTCGCGGTCGACACCGGGACCTGGTCTGTGGCCGACGTCGCGCTGATCGACGACCTCAACTCCATCCTCGGCCTGATGCGTGAGCCCGACCGGGAGGAGCAGGCCTCGTACCAGGTCAGGGACACCGACGACAGAGGCGACACCGACGACACCGACGACACCGACGGGCCTGACGTCCCCGAGGTCACCGCCCGCGGTATCTCCCCCTGGGCAACCAGCCTGACCGGGTACGAGGTCACCCCGCGCACCAGGCTGGAACGGCTGATGCACGGCCGGCTGGACGAGCCCGACGAGTACGCCCACGTGCTGATCGACGAGGCGCAGGACATCTCACCCATGCAGTGGCGGATGCTCGGCCGTCGCGGCCGCTGGTCCTCATGGACCGTGGTCGGCGACGAGGCGCAGGCCTCCTGGCCCGATGCCGCTGAGGCGCGGATAGCCCGCGAGCAGGCGTTCGGCAGCAAGGTGCGCTCGCTGTTCCACATGGACACCAACTACCGCAACGCCCGGGAGATCTTCGCCTATGCCGCCGACGTGATCCGGGCCGACGTGCCCGACGCGGACATCCCGGTGGCCGTGCGCGAGACCGGCATCGACCCGGTCATCACCCCGGTTGACGCCGAGAGGATCCCGGCCGCCGCCGCCAGCGCTGTCGCAGTATTGCTGGACGAGGTCGAGGGGTCCATCGCGGTCATCGCCCCGGCTCTGTGGCTCGACTCGCTCAGGTCGCTGACCGGCGACTCCTCGGGTCGGGTGAACGTCGTGGACCCGATGTCGGCCAAGGGCCTGGAGTACGACGCCACGGTCATCGTGGACCCCGCCGAGATCACGGCGGAGTCCCCCGGCGGCGTCCGGGTGCTCTACGTCGCCCTGACCCGCGCCGCGCACCGGATGACAGTCCTGGAACCGACCACCTGACCACCCGCCCGACCCGCGCCACCCGGACACCACGCCGCCAAGACACCAAGACGGACACCTCACGGGCACCCCAGGTCGGCCTGCCGTCAAACATGCACTCCGTGGCAAACCCACTGGTCGAACAGGATCACTGAGCACAGGCGGCAAGCAGCCAGCCGGCATGTGCACGTTCGGCCGCTGACGGGACGCAGTGAGCGAATCGGAGGGTTAGCCGAGGAGGGAGTGGCGCTCGATGATCTCGTCGCGGCCGGGGCCGACGCCGATCGCCGAGATCCGGGAGCCGATGAGCTCCTCGACGCGCAGGATGTAGGCGCGCGCGTTCGTCGGAAGCTCCTCGAACGAGCGGCACCCGGTGATGTCCTCGGTCCAGCCCGGGAGGTACTCGTAGATGGGCTTGGCGTGGTGGAAGTCGCTCTGGCTCATCGGCATCTCATCGTGCCGCACGCCGGCCACGTCATAGGCGACACAGACCGGCAGCTGGTCCAGCCCGGTCAGGACGTCGAGCTTGGTGACCAGAAAGTCGGTGACGCCGTTGACGCGGGTGGCGTAACGGCCAACCACGGTGTCCATCCAGCCGCAACGACGGGGGCGGCCGGTGGTGGTACCGTACTCGGCCCCGGTCACCCGCAGGAACTCGCCGGAGTCGTCAAGAAGCTCGGTCGGGAAGGGGCCCTCGCCGACCCGCGTCGTGTAGGCCTTGAGGATGGCGATGACCCGGTCGATGCGGGTCGGCGGCACCCCAGAGCCGGTGCAGGCGCCGGCCGCGGTAGCACTGGAGGACGTGACGAACGGGTAGGTGCCGTGGTCGACGTCCAGCAGGGTCGCCTGACCGGCCTCGAACAGGACCGTCTTGCCCTCGTCGAGTGCCGTGTTGAGCAGCAGCCCGGAGTCCACGACCATCGGCCGCAGCCGGTCGGCGTACTTCTTGAACTCGTCGAGCACCTCGTCGACCTCGACGGTACGACGGTTGTAGATCTTGACGAGCACCTGGTTCTTGACCGCCAGAGCGGCCTCCACCTTCTGGCGCAGGATCGACTCGTCGAACACGTCCTGCACCCGGATGCCGACCCGCGACATCTTGTCCGCGTACGTCGGGCCGATGCCACGACCCGTGGTGCCGATCTTGCGAGACCCCAGGAACCGCTCGGTGACCCTGTCGATCACGCGGTTGTACGGCGTGATCAGGTGAGCGTTGGCGCTGACGACCAGCCGGGAGGTGTCGATGCCCCGGGCGTTGAGGGCATCGATCTCCTCGAACAGCACAGCGAGGTCGACCACGACCCCGTTGCCGATGACGGGGATGCAGCCGGGGGTGAGGATGCCACTGGGCAGCAGGTGAAGGGCGTACTTCTCACCGTCGATGACGACGGTGTGACCGGCGTTGTTCCCGCCGTTGAACTTCACGACATAGTCGATCCTGCTGCTCAGCAGGTCCGTCGCCTTACCCTTGCCCTCGTCGCCCCACTGGGCACCGACCAACACGATCGCCGGCATCCCGGCCTCCTCGTTGTCTTGTCGTTTAACCGTCTTGTCGTTTAACCGTCTTGTCGGTTGACCGTCTTGTCGCTCAACCGTCACACCCGCAGTCTGTCTGTCCGCGGAAATGACACAGACCCTGTGCGCGTACGCCCGGGTCCGTGCCTCCAAATGTTAGCCGCACAAGGGCTCCGAAACCGAACCGTGTCATCAACCGGACCCGGGTCTGATCGGTCCTGCCAGGCCAATAGCCTTACAGGCCAAGGTCCTTGGCGATGATGACTTTCATGATCTCGCTGGACCCGCCGTAGATCCGGGACACCCGGGCATCGGCATACATCCGGGCGATCGGGTACTCCAGCATGTAGCCGTACCCCCCGTGCAGCTGAAGGCAGGAGTCCATCACCTCGGCCTGCACCTCGGTGGTGAACAGCTTGACCCGGGCGGCGTCGGCGACGGTGAGCGTGCCCGCGTCCAGCTCCTCCAGGGCGCGGTCGACCAGGTGTCGTCCCGCCTCGACCTTCGCCGAGAGCCCGGCGAGGACGAACTTGGTGTTCTGGAACGAGGCGATCGGGGTGCCGAAAGCTGTGCGCTCGCGGGTGTAGTCCACGGTCAGGGCGATCGCCCGCTCGCTGGAGGCCTGGGCCCCGATCGCGATCGACATCCGCTCCGCCGGGAGGTTGGCGGTCAGGTAGGCGAAGGCCTTGCCCTCGTCACCAAGGCGGTTGGCGACCGGCACCCGGACGTCGTCGAAGAAGAGCTCGCCGGTGTCCTGCGACTTCAGGCCCAGCTTGTCCAGGTTGCGGCCCCGGCTGAAGCCGGCCATCCCCTCCTCGACGACCAGCAGGGTCAGCCCGGCCCGGCGGTCAGCCTCGGAGCGTGAGGTGCGGGCCACCACGATGACGAGGTCGGCCTGCACGCCACCGGTGATGAACGTCTTGGCACCATTGAGCACGTAGGAGTCGCCGTCGAGCACGGCGCTTGCCGAGATGCCGGCCAGGTCCGAGCCGGTGCCGGGCTCCGTCATCGCAATGGCCGTCATCGACTCGCCGGCGACGAAGGCGGGGAACCACCGCGCCCGCTGCTCCGGATTCGCCAGCGCCAGGAAGTAGGGCAGCACCACATTGAGATGCAGCTGCAGAGCACCGGAGACCGCCCCGGTACGCACGATCTCCTCTGCGAGAATCACGTCGTAGATGAACGACGTCTCGCCGGCCCCGCCGTACTCCTGCGGGATCCGGATGCCGGTGACACCAAGGCGGCCGAACTCGGCATACAGGCTCTTGGGGACGCTCTTGGCAGCCTCCCACTCGGCCACGTGCGGAACGACCCGTTCCGTCAGAAAGGCTCGCACCGAGCTCCGAAAAGCGTCCTGCTCGTCGGTGCTGGTGCGAGCCTTCATGACATACCCCTGTCAGTCGCGCGTGCGCCTGCCGGGGGGGCGCCGCTATAGACCGAGCGTATCGGCAGCCTGGGGCGAGGAGTCCCGCAGGAACTGCGCACAGCGCTGCTGCTCGTCGGTCTCGTCGATCTCCTCCGCGGCACGGCTCAGGGCGGCCAGTGACCGCAGGAACCCCTGGTTGGGCTCATGCGACCAGGGAACCGGCCCCTGGCCCTTCCAGCCGCTGCGGCGCAGTGCATCCAGCGACCGGTGGTAGCCGGTGCGCGCGAAGGCATAGCCCTCGATCGTGCGGCCGTGCGCGAGCGCGTCCTCGGCCAGGGTGGCCCAGGCCAGCGGTGACGAAGGGTTCGCCGCGGCAACGGCCCGGGGGTCCTTGCCTTCCGCGAGGGAGGCGGCTGCCGGGTCGACCGGCAGCCGGGTCTCGGGGATGCCCATGAGGTTGGTCATCAAACGTGGGTTCCGGCGCTGCGCAGGTTCTGGCAGGCCTCGACGACGCGAGCAGCCATGTTTGCCTCGGCCACCTTGCCCCAGGCGCGCGGGTCGTACTTCTTCTTGTTGCCGACCTCGCCGTCGATCTTCAGCACGCCGTCGTAGTTGGTCATCATGTAGCCGGCGACCGGGCGGGTGAAGGCGTACTGGGTGTCGGTGTCGACGTTCATCTTGACGACGCCGTAGTCGACCGCGTCCGAGATCTCCTGGGGAAGCGAGCCCGAGCCCCCGTGGAACACGAGGTCGAAGGGCTTGGCGCCTGCGGCCAGGCCCTTCGAGGCGATGACGGCATCCTGGGCGTTCTTGAGGATCTCGGGGCGAAGCTTGACGTTGCCCGGCTTGTACGCGCCGTGCACGTTGCCGAAGGTCAGCGCGGTCATGTACCGGCCGAACTCACCCAGACCCAGCGCCTCGACGGTCAGCAGCGCGTCCTCGGGGGTGGAGTAGAGCTTCTCATCGATCGCACCCGTGACGCCGTCCTCCTCGCCACCGACTGCGCCGACCTCGATCTCGAGGATGATGTGCGCGGCCTGGCACAGGTCGAGCAGCTCGCGGGCGATCGTGAGGTTCTCGGGCACCGGAATCACGGAACCGTCCCACATGTGCGACTGGAACCACGGCTGGCCGCCGGCCTTGACCCGCTCGGTGGAGGCAGCGATCAGCGGGCGGACGAAGTCGTCCAGCTTGCCCTTGGGGCAGTGGTCGGTGTGCAGGGCGATGTTGACGTCGTAGTTCTTGGCGACCTCGTTCGCGTACGCGGCGAGCGCGATGGAACCGGTCACCATGTTCTTGATCGTGGACCCGGAGAGGTAGTCGGCCCCACCGGTCGAGACCTGGACGATGCCGTCACTGCCGGCCTCGGCGAACCCTTGGATCGCGGCGGTCAGCGTTTGCGAGGACGTGACATTGATCGCCGGGTAGGCGAAGGACCCTGCCTTCGCCCGATCCAGCATGTCGGCGTAGACCTCAGGGGTTGCGATGGGCATTTGTGACTCCTCAACTCGAAATCGTCGGTCAGCCGCTTCAAGTACGCGCGACCTGATTGCAGGTCAAGCGGCGCTGCTTGCCAGGTTTTATCCTCCCACGTTCGGCCAGCGGACCTCGAACCCGGTCCCGCCTGGCGGAGGGCCTCTGACCAGGGGCAGCCAGGGCCCGGATCACTCAGGAACCGGGCGGCTGGTCGAACACGTGCCGGCGCACCCACGCGTGCATCGCGATCGCTCCGGCAGCGCCCGCGTTGATGGACCTGGTCGAGCCGAACTGGGCGATGTCCAGGATCGCCACCGACGCGTCCCGCGCCTCCGGTGAGAGCCCCGGACCCTCCTGGCCGAACAGCAGGATGCAGTGCCTGGGCAGGTCATAGGTCTCGATCGGCAGCGAGCCGGGGAGGTTGTCGATGCCGATGATCGGTATGCCGCGTGCCCCCTCGCCCGACGGTGCGTCCGCCGCCCAGTCGATGAGGTCCGCGACGGTGGCATGGTGGTACTCGTGCTGGTAGCGGTCCGTGACCATGGCCCCCCGGCGGTTCCAGCGGCGCTTGCCCACGATGTGAAAAGCCTTGGCGTTGAAGGCGTTAGCCGTGCGGATCACCGCCCCGATGTTGAAGTCGTGACCCCAGTTCTCGACCGCCACATGGAAGTCGTGCCGCCGGGCGTCCAGGTCACGCACGATGGCCTCGTGGCGCCAGTAGCGGTACTTGTCCACGACGTTGCGGCGGTCGCCATCGGTGAGCAACGACTCGTCATACAGGCGGAGGTCAGGCCCGGCCGGCCACGGGCCCTCCCACGGCCCCACTCCCACTTCAGTCAACGCCACCGCTCCTTGTCTGTTGTCACAAGTATGAGCGAAGTAGGTCATGGACCCGCGCTGCGCATACCCTCGATGCTGTGATGCACACTCTCGGACCAGACTGGCTCAACGCCGAAGTCCTGCTCCAGCAACTGGGACCGTCGGCCTTCTGGGCCAGCCTGCTGGTCATCTTCGCCGAGTGCGGACTGTTCACCTTCTTCCTGCCGGGCGACTCGTTGCTGTTCACGATCGGCCTGGCGATCCAGAACCCCGGCACGCTGATCGACCTGCGCGTCAACATCGTCGTCGCCTGCATCGCGCTGACCGCCGCTGCCTTTCTGGGCAACGTCGTGGGGTACGAGATCGGGCGAGCGGTCGGTGTTCCGCTGTACTCACGAGGTGGACGGCTGCTGAAGCAGGAGCACTTCGACAAGGCGCATGCGTTCTTCGACAAACACGGCAGCAAGGCCATCGTGCTGGCCCGCTTCGTGCCGGTGGTCCGCACATTCATCACCGCCGTGGCTGGCGTCAGCATGATGGACCGCCGGCGCTTCTTCACCTACAGCTTCATCGGCGCGCTGCTGTGGGCAACCGGCGTGACACTGCTGGGCTACTTCCTGGGGCAGGTCGCGTTTGTCCGCGGACACATCGAGGTCATGCTCATTCTCATCGTGGTGCTCTCCCTGGTCCCGGTCGCCGTGGAGTACGTGCGCCACCGCCTGAGCCAGCGGAAGGTCACCTCCGGCTGAGTCCGCGGCCCGCACCTCTGGACCAGGGCCCTGCGCCTGTAAGAGAGTGCTCACATGACACTCGACCCCGTAGCCACCAACCCGGACCACTACTCCGTGGTCTTCGAGAACGACCACGTGCGTGTCCTGGAGTATCTCGACAGTCCCGGGGACCGAACGACTCCCCACGAGCACCCGAACAGCGTCATGGTCACCCTGAGCTCCTTCCGCAGACGGCTCTACGCGGGGGAGGATGAGCGGGATGTCCACATCAGAGCCGAGAAGGCGAGCTGGCTGCCGGCCCAGCAGCACGCCGGCCACAACATCGGCGACACCCCCACCCACGCCATCTTCGTCGAGCTCAAGGACTCAGCGGCGGGGCCGCCGTCACCCGGAGCGCTCGGTCCGAGCTGACCGCCCCCAGGGATCGTGCGACTGGGCCAGAATGGTCCGCGATGGATGCCTCTGACATGCCCGACAAGGAACCTGGCCCGCCAGTGCCGAACCCAACAGTGCCGAACCCGGGCAGGCGGGACCTGCGGCGGGCCTGGATCTGGGTCGTCCTGGTCCCGATCGGCTTCGCGTCCGCCATGCTGTTCGGGGAGTGGGCGACGAACCTGGTCGGCTACCCCACCGGAGGGGACAGGGTCGCCCCCCTGTGGGTTGCCGCGCTCGTCGGAGTTCCGGCGACCCTCATCGGGGTCTCCCCCGGTGCGGCCGCCGCAGTCCTGGGGCTGAGGGCCCGGCGCAAGGGACTGCGCCGCGGGATCGTCCCAGCCGTCATCGGTGCCCTCGTGGTGCTCTACTGGGTCTTCGTGACGGTCGCCGGGGTGGCCGGACTCGCCTTGGGACCCTGAGGGCCCAGCCAGAGCGCCGTCAGGCCAGGCCGAGCTCCTGCAGGCTGTATGCCGAGACGTACGTCAGGCCCTGTGCCTCCAGCTTCTCCTTCGCGCCGGTCGCGCGGTCGGCGATCGTCGCCACTGCCACCACCTCCGCGCCCTCCTCGCGGGCCGCGGCCACGGCATCCAGCGGCGAGGCTCCGGTGGTCGTGGTGTCCTCGACGATGAGCACCCGACGCCCCCGGATCGACGGCCCCTCGATGCGCTGCTGGAGGCCGTGAGCCTTGCCGGACTTGCGCACGACGAAGGCATCCAGGCGCCGCCCCGCCGCAGCGCCGGCATGCAGCATCGCCGTGGCGACCGGGTCCGCTCCGAGGGTGAGCCCGCCGACCGCCTCGAAGTCGAGGTCCTTGGTCAGCTCGCGCATGACCTGGCCCACCAGGGGCGCAGCCTCGCCGTCGAGGGTGATCCGTCGCAGGTCGACGTAGTAGTCCGCCTCCCGACCGGAGGACAGGGTGACCTTGCCATGCACGATGGCTCTGGCCCTGATCAGCTCGAGCAGGCGCGCGCGTGGCGACACGTCCGGCGAGAGGGTGGCGGGAGTGAGGTCAGTGTGGTCAGTGAGGTCAGCGGCGTCAGTCACGAGCCTGAGCCTAACCGTGCAGGCCCATGCCCGAAGAGGCCAACCTGTGCCCTGAGGGTGGCTACCTTCGGCGGCGGCGGAGGGAGCTGACACCGCCGGACAGGGCGCGCACCAGGCTGTGCGGCACGATCTGGGCAACACCGGCGATCACCTTGTACTGCATTCCGGGGACGGAGACCACCTTGCCGGCCCTGACGTCGTCAAGGCATTCACGGACGAGCCAGTCGGCCTCGAGCCACAGCGCATCGGGCAGCCTGGACACGTCCAGGCTGGCGCGCTCATGGAACTCCGTGTGGGTGAACCCCGGGCACAGCGCGGTCGCCGAGACCCCGGACCCGGCCAGATCATGGGCAAGCGTCTCGGTGAAGGCCGTGACCCAGGCCTTGGCCGCGCCATAGGTGCTCGTCGGCACGAAACCGGCCACCGACGACACGTTGATGATGTGGCCGCGCCCGCGTTCCTTCATGGACAGCGCGGCCGTGTGGGACAGCACCAGCACCGCCCGGCACAGAACATCCAGCATGGCCTCCTCTTCGGCGAGGTCGCCCTTCAGGAGGCTCTTGTTCACGACGAAGCCGGCATTGTTGACCAGCAGGTTGACGGGCCGGTCGCGATCGGCCAGCCGGTCGGCGACGCGTCGCAGCTGAGCCCGCTTGGACAGGTCCGCGGCCAGGATCTCGACGTTGACCGAGTACCGGGCGCGCAGCTCGTCCGAGACGTTCTCCAGCCTGGCCCGATGTCGTGCCACGATGACCAGGTCGTTGCCCCGCTCGGCCAGCTCGCGGCAGAAGGCGTGTCCGATTCCGGAGGTTGCCCCGGTCACGAGTGCGGTTCTCATGTCCGGCACTCTATGCCGCTCTCCTAAGATCGTGGGCGTGCGCATTGCTACCTGGAACGTGAACTCTATCCGCTCGAGGATCGACCGACTGGAGGCCTGGCTCGAACGAAGCGACTGCGATGTCCTCGCGATCCAGGAGACCAAGGCCAAGGAGTCGCAGTTCCCGATGGAGCGGCTGACCTCCCTCGGCTACGAGGTGGCCCACCACGGGCTGAACCAGTGGAACGGCGTCGCGATCCTGTCCCGGGTCGGTCTGGCCGACGTCGAGGTCGGCTTCCCGGACATGCCCGCATGGGGCGATCCTCCGGTCCACGAGGCCCGGGCCCTGGGCGCCACCTGCGGGGGCGTCCGGATCTGGTCGCTCTACGTGCCGAACGGGCGGGCGCTCGGAGACCCGCACCTCACCTACAAGCTGGAGTGGCTCGAGCGCCTGCGGCTCGCCGCAGGCGGCTGGCTGACCGAGGACCCGGACGCCCAGATCGCCCTGATGGGTGACTGGAACATCGCACCCCAGGACGAGGACGTGTGGGACATGGAGGTCTTCGCGGGAAGCACCCACGTGTCGGCGCCGGAGCGCGCGGCGTTCCAGGCGTTCGTCGAGGCCGGCTTCACCGACGTCGCCCGGCCGCACACCCCGGGGCCGGGGGTCTACACCTACTGGGACTACCAGCAGCTGAGCTTCCCGAAGCGCAAGGGGATGCGGATCGACTTCGTGCTCGGCTCCCCAGCGCTGAGTGCCAGGGTGGAGGGCGCGTCCTTCGACCGCGAGGAGCGCAAGGGAAAGCTGGCCAGCGATCACGTGCCGGTCATCGTCGAGCTCGCGGGGCCCTGAGCCGGAGCCCTGAACCGGAGCCCTGAACCAGAGACCAGGGGCGAGGCGGGGCCTCACCTCGACACCTCTTCCTTCTGACCTGTCCGGGCACCGAGAGCGAGGGCGACAGCGGCAGCGCCGAAGGCTGCGATGGCGCCCCCGAGGAACACCGTCTGCACCTGCACGACGCCCGCGGCGGCCAGCGCAGCCGTGTTGGCCTGGTCCGGCAGCGCGGCGACCGTGGCGTAGTAGCGGCGGAGCCCGATGGCGGTCAGCAGGGCGAGACCGGCCACCATCCCCACCATGCGGGCGAGGACGACCAAGGAGCTGACGACCCCGTGCGCGTCGTCCGGCGCCTGCGCGAGCGCCGCGGCGTTGACCGGTGTGAGGGCGAGGCCGAGGCCCAGGCCCGCCAGCGCCAGGACCGGGGTCGTCGACCAGGACTGCAGCGAGCCATGTCCCCATCCGGACATGAGGACGAGCCCGATCCCGGCGACTGTCAGGCCGGCTGAGGCCACCGTCGCCGTACCGAGGCGGTTCAGCAGCCAGCCGCCGGCAAAGGCACCCACGGGAAGGGCGACCAGGAACCGGACGAGCAGCAGGGCCGCGGTGGTCTGCGAACCAGTCATCGTGAGGCGGGCCAGGAACGGGACGTCGACCACGACGGCCACCAGGGCGACCCCGACCAGGACGCTGACCAGCAGCGCGGGGATGAGCGCCGGACGGCGCCCGGCGCCACGGTTGACCATCAGCCCCCGGGGCACCAGCGGGTCGTGCGCGGTGCGGTGCCGCCAGATGTATGCCGCCACGGCCGTCAGTCCCAGGGGCACCAGAGCCCAGCCCCACGGCCCCACGACCTCGCGCTCGGGGTTGGCCGAGGCGAAGGTGAGAACCAGCGAACCCAGGGCGACGGCGATACAGAACGCTCCGAGCAGGTCGACCCGTCGCAGCAGGGCAACGAGCGACCGGGCGTTGACCGCCAGGAATGCCACGAACAGCGCCAGGGTGAACACCCCCAGGGGCGTTGCGAGGCGGCTCATCCCGGCAAACGGGACGAACGGAATCCCGAGGGTGAGGTCACTGACCAGGGATGCCGGGGCGATCAGCGTGAGCAGGCCGGCTCCGATCGTGGCCAGCCCCAGGACCGTTGGCAGGACTCGCAGGTGAAGGCGCTGGTCACGACCGCCGGTCAGCGCCAGGACGGCGGCGATCACGACGCCGCAGGCGACGTTCAGCCAGAAGATCGCGCGCCAGTCGGCCACCGCGAGCACCGCCGCGCCGAGCAGTGGGCCAAGCACGCTGCCCAGCTCCTGCACGGCGCCGACCACGCCCAGCGGCGTGCCGCGTCGCTCGGGCGGCCACAGGTCGGCCACCAGCGCCAGCGTCGCCGGCACCAGCCCGCCGCCGCCGATACCCTGCAGGACCCTGCCGGCCACCAGCACCGGCAGCTCGACCGAGACCGCCGTGATGGCGGAGCCCACGACGAACAGGGACAGGCAGAAGAGCAGGATCCGCTGGCGCGACACGAGATCCGAGATCCGGCCGATCAGCGGCAGGACCGCGACGTAGCCGAGCAGGAAGCCCGAGATGATCGGGGTCGCCTGGTGCAGCTCGTCGATGCCGAGTCCGACCCCGGCCATCATGTCCGGAAGCGCCAGGACCACGACGTAGGTGTCCGCCGACGCGAGCGCGACCGCCACCGACGCGGTCGCGAGCAGCGCCCTAGGGCTTGCTGATCTCAACGGGTGCGCCGTACTTGTCCAGCGTGAGGGTGTAGGTCGAGGTTGCGCCTTTGAAGAAGGGCCCGGTCATGGTCACCGTGCGCAGCTCGCCACCCGGGTCAGTGATGCCGTAGGTCACCTTGTAGGTCTTGGTGGCGTCGCCGACGCTGAGCAGCTTCGACACGCTCGCGCCGGGCAACGTCCCGGTGATGGTCTGCAGGACGTCGGTGCCCGCCCGGATCTTCTTCCCCTCGACCGGGTTGACCGTCGCCGTCAGCAACGAGGAGATGCCACCCTCCCTGGCGAACAGCTGGGCGGGGTCGGGAGCGCTGTACTCCTTCGGGTCGGCCGGGACGAACGTGGTGGTAAACGGCAGTTTCAGGTAGAGGACCTTGTCGACGGCGACCACCTCGACCTTGGCCCCGAAGCCACCGATCCGCGCATCCAGGGTCCCCTTGAACGCCGGGGCGTTCGTCCCCGAGCCGTCGGCGCCCAGGACGCCGTTGGCCGAGGCCGGGATGCCGCTGGAGCGCAAGGTCAGGTGTACGGACGTCGCGGCGTCGAGCTTGGCCTTGGCCGAGGCCAGCTGCTCGGCCGCGGTCGGCGCCTTGACCGCGGCCTTGTCGGAACCGCTGCAGGCCGCGAGCGCCAGCACCATCAGCACTCCAAGGGCAACGGCTCGCGTCCTCGGGTGGCGCAGTCGCGTGAGTCGCGCGGGTCGGGTGGGTCGCATGGGAGGAACGCTACCGGGCGCGGGATGCCCGGCTCAGCGCAGCACCAGGGTGTCACCCACGGCGTCCCGGTCGACAACCACCGACCCGCCGTCGCGAACCTCGCCGGCCAGCAGCAGACGCGCCAGCCGGTCACCGATCTCGCGCTGCACCAGACGCCGCAGGGGCCGTGCGCCGTAGGCCGGGTCGTAGCCGGTGATCGCCAGCCACTCCCGCGCCGCCGAAGTCACCTCGAGGCTGATCCGGCGGTCCGCCAGCCGCTTGGTGAGGATGGCTACCTGAAGCTCGACGATCCGGGCGAGGTCCTCGGTCGACAGCGGGTCGAAGATGACGACCTCGTCCAGGCGGTTCAGGAACTCCGGCTTGAAGGTCACGTGCACCGCGGCCATCACGGCGTCATGCTTGGCTTCCGGGGCCATCGTCGGGTCGATCAGGAAGTCCGATCCGAGGTTCGAGGTCATCACCAGGATGACGTTGCGGAAGTCGACCGTGCGGCCTTGCCCGTCGGTGAGCCGCCCGTCGTCCAGCAGCTGGAGCAGGATGTCGAAGGTCTGCGGGTGGGCCTTCTCCACCTCGTCGAGCAGCACCACGGAGTACGGGCGCCGGCGAACCGCCTCGGTGAGCTGACCGCCCTCCTCGTACCCGACATACCCGGGGGGCGCACCGACCAGGCGCGCGACCGCGTGCCGCTCGGAGTACTCGCTCATGTCGATGCGCACCATCGCACGCTCGTCGTCGAACAGGAAGTCGGCCAGCGACCTAGCCAGCTCGGTCTTGCCCACGCCGGTGGGGCCCAGGAACAGGAACGACCCGGTGGGCCGGTCGGGGTCGGCGATCCCGGCACGGCTGCGCCGGACGGCATCCGAGACGGCCCGTACGGCGTTGCCCTGACCGACCAGCCGCTGCCCGAGGAACTCCTCCATCCGCAGCAGCTTGTCGGTCTCACCCTCCAGCAGCCGGCCGGCCGGGATGCCGGTCCAGGCGCTGATGACGTCGGCGATGTCGTCCGGGCCGACCTCCTCCTTGACCATCGACGCCTCCCCGCCGGCAGTCGAGGACGTCGCCTCGGCCGCCTGCGCCTGCGCCAGATCCTTTTCGAGAGAAGGGATCTGGCCGTACAGCAGCCTGGATGCACCGGCAAGGTCGCCGTCGCGCTGCATCCGCTCGGCCTGCCCTCGCAGGTCGTCGATCTGGGCCTTGAACTCGCCGACCCGGTTGAGCCCGGACTTCTCCTGCTCCCAGCGCGCGGTCAGCGCGGCGAGCTGCTCGGAACGGTCGGCAAGGTCACGCCGCAGCCGCGCGAGCCGGTCCCTGGAGGCATCGTCCGACTCGTGCTCAAGGGCGAGCTCCTCCATCTTGAGCCGGTCGACGGCGCGCCGGAGCTCGTCGATCTCGACCGGCGACGAGTCGATCTCCATCCGCAGGCGGGAGGCTGCCTCGTCGATGAGGTCGATCGCCTTGTCGGGGAGCTGGCGTCCGCTGATGAAGCGGTCGGACAGAGTTGCGGCAGCCACCAGCGCGCTGTCGGCGATGGTCACCTTGTGGTGGGCCTCGTAGCGCTCCTTGAGCCCGCGAAGGATGCCGATCGTGTCCTCGACACTGGGCTCCCCGACGAACACCTGCTGGAACCGGCGCTCGAGCGCGGCATCCTTCTCGATGTGCTTGCGGTACTCGTCCAGCGTCGTGGCCCCGACCATCCGCAGCTCGCCCCGGGCCAGCAGGGGCTTGAGCATGTTGGCGGCATCCATCGAGCCTTCCGCGGCCCCTGCGCCGACCACGGTGTGCAGCTCGTCGATGAAGGTGATGACCTGGCCGCCAGCCGAGCGAATCTCCTCGAGCACCGCCTTGAGTCGCTCCTCGAACTCGCCGCGGTACTTCGCGCCGGCCACCATCGAGGCGAGGTCGAGGCTGACCAGGCGCTTGTTCTTCAGGGACTCCGGGACGTCGTCGTTGACGATCCGCTGAGCCAGGCCCTCGACTACGGCGGTCTTGCCGACCCCCGGGTCACCGATCAGGACGGGGTTGTTCTTGGTACGCCGGGACAGCACCTGCACGACGCGGCGGATCTCGGGGTCGCGGCCGATGACCGGGTCGAGCTTGCCCTCGCGGGCCGCCGCGGTCAGGTCGGTGCTGTACTTCGCCAACGCGTCATAGGTGGCCTCGGGGTCGGCGCTGGTCACCTTGGCGCCGCCACGCAGGATGGGGATCTCCCCGGCGATGGCCTCGCCATCGATCCCGAAGTCGCCGGTGCGAGCCAGCGCGAGCAGCAGGTGGTCGGTCGACACGAACCCGTCGCCCATCGACTCCATGATCTTGTGCGCCTGCTCGAGCACGGCCAGGCTCGCCCGGGACAGACCCGGAGCGGTGAGCGACGAGCCACTGACCTTGGGCGTGTGCGCGAGGATGCCGGTCGCCGCCTGGGCCGCGGCCGCCGCCGACGATCCGGTGGCCTCGAGCAAGGGGCCCGTGGTCGTCTCGGTCTGACGGGTGAGCGCGAGCAGGATGTGGGCCGGCTCGACGTGAGGGTGGCCCGCGGCCGCGGCATCGCGAACAGCCGCAGAGAGCGCTTCTTCAGCCTTGGTGGTCAGTTTCAGGTCCATGGCCCAAAGTATTGCGCCCTGCCTCGCAGACTGCCAGGCGATCTGGTGCAGGCTGCCTCGGGGCTGC
>DASVKO010000147.1:0-7772 GCA_036385355.1 Dermatophilaceae bacterium | reverse complement strand
GCCCGGGACAGACCCTGGCGTGTGGTTGGTGCGGGTCGCCGATTGAGCTCCCGGCGCGGGGTCGGACCCCGAAGTGGTGCTCGTCCTCATGCCGGCACCGGGCCTGGGAACTCACCCGCGCGGCCGCGTCCGGGCGCGCCGTCGTCCAGGTCGTCGACCGGGTAGTGGAGGTCGACCGGTTCGTGACCGTCGTTCAGGAAGTGCCCGTCACCACAGTTCCCAAGGGCGCGGAATGGCCAGCGGCGCTGGCCCAGCTTGCCACGGCCCTGGATACCGGGCGTGTATATGACCGGGACCTGCCCGCCCTGGCCCAGGCCCTTGCCGATGTCGCCGATGCACTCGACCGGCGTCCGGGATGGCGACTCCGAACACGCTGACGATCGCACACGTCGCGGCTATGAGCCATGAGCGGACAACACAAGCAGCGCCTTCTACCCCTTTGCGGCGGTAAGAATCACCTCGCGAGCGGGCGGATCGCGGGAGACATTCGGTAGTTTGGCCGGGCTGCGTCTATGCATGGTTATGCACGCCGGAATTCGGTGGAGGGTCTCGCGCGTGACACGGCCTGCCGGGCCGCCGGGCAGATTGCGCATCGGGCCCAGCCCGGTCAACGGGTGTCCGCAAAGGGAGCGGTGACCGGTGACCGGTGACCGGTCCCCGACCGGCGCAGCGAGGACCTGCTCGGTGGCGTCCGCGCCCAAGGGGCTTGAGCGTCGTGCAGCGTTTCGGACCAATGTCGCTGTCACAAAGGGAGTACCCGCTGCACGCCAGAACGACCTCGGGTAGCAGGTTTTCGCCGACCGGCGCTTGCCGTCCTTGTTCTGAACCACACCTGCAGGAACGCGTCGCGGGCATCGCCGGGCGCGGTGGTGGCCACCTCGAGGTCGAAGCGATCAAACACGCCCGGGGCTGGCCCGCCAATGGCCGTGATCGGACACCGCCGGGAATATTGCTCCCACTCGACGGTGTTTGAGGTATGGACAGACCCTCGACAGACATTAGACGCACATTTCTCAGAAGGGACGGCCATGAGCATTGCCAAGCTTGAGCATCAGGTCGCGGCGTCGACCGGCGGATCGGACGGGAGTGGGCGTCTGCGCGTTGTGCATGGCCGCCAGGAAGTCAACCTGCCCGCCGCTGAACGGGCGGTTCGAGACCTGCTTGTGTCCCTTGGGCGTGACCCGTCCTCGCCGCACCTGGCCGATACCCCCCGCCGGGTGGCGGAGTCGTTCACCGAGCTGTTGACACCACGTGAGTTCGACCTGACGACCTTCCCCAACGACGAGGACTATGACGAGCTGGTCCTGGCCAGGAATATCCCGGTGCAGTCCCTGTGCGAGCACCACATGCTGCCGTTCACCGGGTTCGCCCACGTCGGCTACCTGCCGGGGGAACGGATTCTCGGCCTGTCCAAGCTGGCCCGCGTTGTCGAGCTGTTTGCCCGCGACCTCCAGGTCCAGGAGCGGTTGACCGTCCAGGTGGCGAACTGGCTGCAGGAGCACCTCGCCCCCAAGGGAGTTGGTGTCGTGATCGAGGCTGAGCACCTGTGCATGTCCCTGCGCGGGGTCCAGGCCAGGGGATCGCGGACGATCACGTCTTCAGTCCACGGCGTACTGCGCGAGAACGCAGCCTCCCGACAGGAGTTCTTCATGCTGGCACGCGATGTCTAAGCGGGGTGCCAACCCTCAAACCGGGTCAGGCGGCCGCGGCCAGCCGGCCGCTTGGCTCCGGTGAGTGTCCGCGTCATCTGTCGTCAAACCGTGCCAACCAGGGAGTAGCCATGACTGAGATCGACACCTTGCCGGTGGCCACCGGCGTCACCGACCAGCGCCTTGCCAGCCTGCGGTCATGGAATCTTGGCCTGACGTCGTTGCACTTCGTCCAGGCGGTGGTGATCCTCGTGCTGGCGGGCAGCTTTGCGATCACCGTGACCTCGTCCATCCCGCAGGGACCGCCGGGGACCGCCGTCCCGGCCCCGGACGCGCTCTTCGACGTGCCGATCGGAGGGGCCGTTGCCGTATTCCTCGCGCTGGCAGCCCTCGATCATCTGCTGACCGCCACCGTTTATCGCAGCACCTACGAGCGCGACCTGAGGCGAGGGATCAACCGGTTCCGGTGGGTTGAGTACTCGGTGAGTGCCACCCTGATGATCATTCTCATCAGCTTCTACTCAGGTATCACGAGCATCAACGCCGTCATCGCGATCATCGGTGCCAACGTTGGGATGATCCTCTTCGGATGGGTCCAGGAGCTGATGAACCCGCCGGGGCGCACGACCACCACGATGCTTCCCTTCTGGTTCGGCACGATCGTCGGCCTGGCCCCGTGGGTCTCGATCGCGTTCAACATCTTCGGGTCCACGACCGTCCCCGGCTTCGTGTACGGAATCGTCGTCACCCAGGTCATCCTCTTCTTCAGCTTCGGGCTCAACCAGTGGCTCCAGTACCGCGGGATGGGCAAGTGGACCGACTATGCATACGGCGAGAAGGCCTACCTGGTGCTCAGCCTGGTAGCGAAGTCCCTGCTCGCCTGGCAGATCTTCGGCGGGTCCTTGGCGCCCTGAGGCCACCAGGTGCTCGCCCTCGAACCGGCTGTGGTTGCATCTCCGCTCCGATTCTGGACCGCGGGGAGAACGAAACGAGACCATTCGGGCTCAGCGGTGCCCTAACACCTCGGCGGTCGGTGAAGTCAGTCCACAAGGAGGCCAGCCGCGATCGCAGCCCACGACTCGTCGTCGGGGTCGCCGCAACCGCGGGCCAGGATGGCACCGTCGCGGTCGACGACTAGCGCCTGCACGTCGTTACTGCTCGGGATCGCCAGGAATCTTCGAAAGCCGGCTACGTCGGTGTAGACCGTGATGGTGCGTGCCAGCACGTCTGGGTCACCGATGCTTGCCGTCATCCCACCGTCGATGAAGCGGCGCACCGGCCGCCACTGAGTCGACAGGACAGGGACCTTGACGACTGCGACCGGGACGGATCCCGTTGCACTTCTGGGTGTCGGCGGCACCCCGGCCGCGACCGCGCGTTCGATCCAGCGGTCTACCGGGATTGCTGGCCCCGCTGAAACGCCACGACAGCCAGGGTCCGATCTGCCGGGAAGTCGGCAGGCAGCGCTACGTTGGCCCCCAGAAGGGTGCGACCATCCACGGCCGGGAAGGTGGCAGCGCTTTACGCTTGGTCTCGTGCGCGGGCAGGTCTCACCGGTTCAGCATGTCCGGACGCCGGGGCCCGGTCCACCCCAGGAGAGCCGTCTGCCCCACTTCGCCATCCTGACGGTGGCGCTGTGGGTCCTTTAACCCGAGTGCGGTTCGGGGTTCCCCACCCGTGATGGCTAGGTGCGAAGCGTGCCCCGGGCCAGGCTGCCACCTGACTGCTGGGGCTTGTTGTCGAAACCTTCGCGCGAAATGTCGACGATGATGTAGCCCTGGTCGAGCAGGGTCTGGGTGATCGGGAAGGTCTCCGGCGCGCTGCCGTTAAGCACCCCGACCGAGACCATGAGTTTGCCGTCTTTGTTGATCAGCCATACCTCGATGAACCCGTTGCGGGCATCGAAGGGCGCCGTGGTGGCGACCGTGAGGTCCACGCTGGCGCCTGCTCGTATGACGCGTGCCTGACCAAGACGCTGGTTGGTGTCCAGTGTGTCGAGCTGTGCCTGTGCGATGGTGGACGGCGCGGGCTGGGTATCGCTCCACAGGGCCCGACCCGTCAGCAGTCCGATGGCGAGCCCGGCGGCGGCCATTCCCGCCGCCCACGGCATGACTCGTCGACCTGGGCGCGGTGCGCGGCGGGACTCCAGCATGGTGACTGGGGCGGTAGCTGCTGGCTTCGCTGTCGCATGCTCCTCAGTTGCCGGCTCCTCGGCTGCTGGCGCTTCTTCGCCTAGATGAGGCGCATTCCCGGGCACCGCGCTCTGAGCGATGAGCGCGAAACGGGACCTGCGGCCGTCGTGACCAACGTGGTCACCTATGACCAACCGACGACCTCGGCCGTGGCTAAGAATTGGGACATGCTGATCGAGCGGCGGGTCGACTTCGCCAAAGATGACCCGACGCATCGGGGCCACGCATCCATGTCCGCAGAGGATCCTCACGTGGCGATCGTCCAGATGAAAGCCGGTGGCCCGGCGGCGTCCGCTGGTCGTTCGTCCATGGGGATCGAATCCGCATGACCGGCATGGGGGCTCGGGCTTCAGCAGTCCCGGGTTGACGTTCCGCGGGACCGTGAGCGCCTTAGCCTTAGCGGTGGCGTTCCTGGTTCTCGCGCAGGGCCTCGACGCGTGCAGGTACGTGCTTGTGCCAGGGGGTCCCTGCGAACCAGTCGCGCATGCCTAGTGAGGTGAGCTCGTTGGGGGCGACGCCGATGCGGCCATGCTCGGGGCTGTCGGGGTGATCGAGACCGTAGCCGTTGGGCAGAGAGATGTGGCCGGGCTGCATCATGTCGGTGACCTCGACGAGGGTTGTCGCTGATCCGGTGGCGGTGGTGACCCGGGCTGTGTCGCCTTGCGTGAGCCCAAGGGCGGCGGCGTCCTGCAAGCTGATGCGCAGCGCTCCCTGGACGTCGCGACGTCGCCAGGTCGGGTCGCGGTAGATGGTGTTGGCGGTGAAGGAGCGGCGTTCGCCGGCGGACAGCACGAGGGGGAACTCGTCGGTGACCCAGGTAGACGGTGCGGTGCGCAGGTCGTGCAGCTCTTCGGTGAGCTCGGGGATGTCGAGGGTGAAGCGGCGGTCGGGCCGGCGGACGTAGGCCCAGACGTCGTCCCAGTCGTCGGAGGTGAAGGTGACTCCTGAGGGTGTGGCCAGGATCGCGTCGAACAGGGCGTTGCCGTCGGGGTGGCCGGCGCGGGCGACGGCGTCCGGGTAGGTCGTGGCGCAGATCTGGGCCATGCCCCAGACGGCGGCGGTGCTGGCGTACCCGTCGGGCAGGGTGGCCCCCAGGGACTCATACAGCAGGTAGGGCGCGAGCCCCAACAGGCCCGGGTCAGCGCCGATCGCGCCGAAGAACGCTGCCGCGAAAGCGCCCCGGCCCTGGCCCGCGGCCTGGGTGAGGGTGTCCAGCAGGGTGGGGTCGACTACCTTCAGTGCCCGAAGGAGCCGGGCGTAGAACTCGGGCTCGGTGATCGTGCCGGGAAGCGGATCGAGCATCGGGGGCCGCAGCTGGAAGGTGTTGCGGGGGAACTCGACGTTGAACAGGGTGGCTTCCCACTTCTCGAACTGGCTCGCCGCGGGGATGACGTAGTCGGCGTGGCGGGCAGTCTCGGTGAATGCGACGTCGACCACGACCACGAGGTCGAGGGCGTCAAGGGCGCGGCGGAAGGTCTTGGAGTCTGCCAGGGAGTGGGCGGGGTTGGTGCTGTCCAGCCACATGGCACGGAACCGGTCGGGGTGGTCGGTCAGGATCTCCTCAGCGATCGAGTTGCACGGAACCAGCCCGGAGATGATCCGCGCCCCGGTGACCGGGGTACGCCGCGCCTTCCCGCCGCCACCGCTGGCCGGTCCGCCGCCACCGGCGATCGGGGCGAAGGCCGAGTGCAGGAACATCGCGCCGGGCTTGCCGAAGTTGCCGGTGAGGATCCACACCAGCTTGTCCAGATACGACACCAGCGTGCTGTTCGGCGACTGCTGCACGCCGAGGTCCTCGTACACCGCGGCCGACGACGCGCTGCCTATCCGGCGGGCCGCGGTGCGCAACAGGTCCGCGGGGACCCCGCACCGGGCGGCGTAGTCCGACACCGGGACCTCCGCGAGCTCGCGTCGCACCGCGCCGGTGCCGGTGGCGTGCTCGTCCAGGAATGCGTGGTCCAGCAGGTCCTCCTGCACTAGGACTCCGAGCAGTGCGGACAGGCACCAGGCGTCGGTGCCGGGGCGGACCTGCAGGTGGATGTCGGCCATGGCGGCCGTCTCGCTGCGGCGCGGGTCGATGACGATCATGGCCCGGTCAGGGTCCCTGGCGATCTCGCGCAGGGTCGGCCGGGCTCGGGGGAAGCTGTGGGACTGCCACGGGTTCTTGCCGACGAACACGACCACCTCGGAGTTCTCGAAGTCGCCCTTGGTGTGCCCGCCGTAGAGCTTGCCGTCGACCCACATCTCGCCGGTCTTCTCCTGGGCCAGCGCGTTGGAGGTGTACTGGACCCCGAGCGCGGACTGCAGTGCGCGGCTGTAGATGCCGCCGAGGTGGTTGCCCTGCCCGCCGCCGCCGTAGAAGAAGATCTTGTCCCCGCCGTGAGAGTCGCGGATCGCGGCCAGCCTTTCGGCGATCTCGGCGATGGCGGTGTCGAGGTCGATCTCCTCGTACTCCCCGTCCGGCGTGCGTCGAAGCGCGGACGTCAGCCGGTGCCGTCCGTTCTGATAGTGGTCCAGCCGCAGCGCCTTCTCACACGTGTAGCCGGCCGAGGACGGGTGGTCCTTGTCGCCGCGGATCCCCCGGAACGACCGGCCGTCCAGCTCGATCTCAATGCCGCAGTTGCACTCGCACAGGATGCACGCCGACGTATGCCACTGCCCGGTATCGGTGTCGCGCCGCTCAACGGTGGCAGCCGGCCGGGTGGCGGGCGCTTCTCCTGTCACGGTTCCTCCACTGCGGTCAGTGTGGCAAGGGCCAAGAAAACACGCCACACGCGTTGGCTGTCGTGGACCAGGACGGTCGTCCGGGCGACGGTTTGTACGCTAGAGTAGGACGATCGTCCTAGTCAAGTTGAGGAGGGGTCGTGTCGACAGACACCCGCAGCCGCATGCTCGTCGCGGGCGCGGAGCTGTTCCGCGACCGCGGCTTCGACGGCACCGGCTTCCGGGAGATCGTCAACCGGGCGGGGGCCGCCCGGGGAGCCATTTACCACCACTTCCCCCACGGCAAGCTCCAGCTGGCAACCGAGGTCGCCGACCTCACCGGCGGGCGCATCGCCGAGATCGTCGAGGCCGAGTGCGCAGCCCATCCCCCGCCAGAGGCGGTCCGGCGGCTCATCGGCATCGCCGAGCGGATCATGTTCGCACCCGACCTGCGCCCGGGCTGCCCAGTCGCCGCCGTCACCCTCGCAGCCGACGATCCCGACGGACGGCTCCGCACCACGGCGGCCCGCATCTTCGACCGCTGGCGGGCCGCGATCGCCGACTGCCTGGTCCGTGCCGGCCTCGCCCCCGAAAACGCACAGCGTTTCGCGACCCTGGCCGTCGCCTCGGTCGAGGGCTCACTGCTCCTATGCCGAGCCCAGGAGAGCCCTCAACCCCTCCGGGACATCGGCCTCGCCCTCCAGGAGCACCTGAGCGGAATCCTCCCGAGCTGAGCGATGTCCGCGTTCGGCCCATTCACTGACGTGCCGAGCGCACGGAAAAGATCCGGAAGATGAATCCGGGCAACGGTTGATCAGCGATAGTCCAAGCCGCAGGATGTTCGTTCACCGAAAGCGGAGCCTGATCCTGCAGCGGCAAAGGTCCGGACCCTGCATGCAAAGGTGCGTCCCGTAGGACTCGCCCGGGGTCAAGATTCCCGCTCGCGCACTCCTTACGAAACAGGCACAGAGGACCCAGGTCTTGTCTCGCCCGGCCCGCAGGTAGACCTACGCGGGCTTGCCTACGAAGTAGGTGCGCTTGGTGTTGTACCGGGGAGATCCACCGATTCACTGGATGGCGCAAGAACGGTTGACTATTCACACGCGTGAGGCTCGATGCAGTCAGGAGGCGCGCCTCCTGGGCATAGATGAGCGAGCTTTCGTCGGGACGGCCGCCTGCGTCAATCTGGGCGCTGTGATGCCTGCGCCACGGTGGGCGATAGGCGGCG
>DASVKO010000146.1:0-22639 GCA_036385355.1 Dermatophilaceae bacterium | reverse complement strand
TTGGGGTAGAGGACCTTTGGCCCTGTGGTGAGGCAGGATTGCTTCCTAGCGTGGATGATTGAAAGAAACCACCCACAGAGCTGAGGAGCAGGCCGTGAAGAGGTTGCTGGTGCTGGGTGCCGGAACGGCAGGCACGATGATCGTCAACAGGCTGAGGCGCCGCCTGGACGCTGGCGCGTGGGACATCACGGTGGTGGACCACGACGATGTCCACCCCTACCAGCCGGGGTTTCTGTTCCTTCCGTTCGGAATCCTCTCGAACAGGCAGATCACCCACTCCCGTCACTCCTACCTGCCGGACGGCGTGGACTTCGTGATCGGCGAGGTCGACCGGGTGGATGCGGCGACCAACGCGGTGACGCTGACCGACGGGCGGACGTTGGGCTACGACTACCTGGTCATCGCCTCTGGCACCACCCCCCGGCCCGACCAGACCCCCGGGATGCTTGAGTCCGAGTGGCACCGCAGCATCTTCGAGTTCTACACCTTCGAGGGGGCCAAAGCCCTGACCAAGGCGCTCGAGAAGTTTGACCACGGACGGCTGGTCGTGCACATCACCGACATGCCGATCAAATGCCCGGTCGCACCGCTGGAGTTCACTTTCCTGGCCGACGCCTGGCTGCGAAAGCGTGGTCTGCGCGATCAGGTCGAGATCGTCTACGTGACGCCGCTGCCCGGTGCGTTCACCAAGCCGATCGCCTCCGCGGCCCTCGGTTCCATGCTCGACGACCGGTTGGTCTCATTGGAGTCCGACTTCCTGGTCGAGCGGATCGACGTCGAGAAGAAGGCACTGGTCTCCTATGACGAGCGCGAGGTGCCCTTCGACCTGCTGGTCACCATCCCGCTGAACATGGGTGCAGACTTCGTGGCCCGCTCGGGCCTGGGGGACGAGCTCAACTACGTCCCGGTCGACAAGCAGACCTTGCAGTCGAAGGCCTACCCGAACATCTTTGCCGTCGGCGACGCCTCGGACATCCCCACGTCCAAGGCGGGTTCTGTCGCGCACTTCTCGGTCGAGATCTTCGAAGCGAACTTCCTGGACCTCATCGCCGGCAAGGCGATGACCGGCGCCTTCGACGGCCACGCCAACTGCTTCATCGAGACGGGCAACGGCAAGGGCCTGCTGATCGACTTCAACTACGACACCGAACCGCTGACGGGCAAGTTCCCGCTGCCGATGGTGGGTCCGATGGACCTGCTCAAGGAGACCCGGGCCAACCACCTCGGCAAGCTCGCGTTCCGCTGGATCTACTGGAACGTCCTCCTGCGCGGCCGGCCGATACCGATTTCCACCCATATGTCCATGGTCGGCAAGACCACCAACAAGATCACGACACCGTCGACCTCTAAGTAGAAGGAGAGAGCGCAATGCCCGTGACCACACTCAATGGCCAGGAGATCCACGTCAACGAGGAGGGCTTCCTCACCGACCCCTCCGAGTGGGACGAGGCGCTCGGGACCGCTCTCGGCGCCCAGATCGGCATCACCCTCACCGACGAGCACTGGAACGCGATCCGGTTCCTGCGCAAGGACTTCGCGGAGATGGGAGAGACGCCCACCCTGCGCAGGGTGTCCACCGTTGGCAGCATACCGATCAAGCAGCTGTTCGTGCTGTTCCCGCAGAAGCCTGCCAAGAAGATGGCCTACGTCGCCGGGCTGCCCAAGCCGGTCGGCTGCGTCTGACCCACCGCCCACCGACCACCGAAGGAAGATGACACTGACATGACCACTACAGACCCCGCCCCGGCGATCGTCCCCAGTTTCGACTCCGAGGCCGGCCCCGGCCGCAAGCTGGCGATCATCTGCTCCAAGGGGAGCCTGGACATGGCCTACCCGGGGCTGATCCTGGCCAACGCGGCTCTCGGCGAGGGCGTTGAGGTCCACCTGTTCTTCACCTTCTGGGGCTTCGACATGATCAACAAGAAGACCATGGGCGACCTGAAGTTCACCATGCTCGGCAACACCGCAACCCACATGCCCCAGGGCCTGGGCGGGATCCCCGGAATGACAACCATGGCCACCTCGAAGATGAAGAAGACCCTCGCGGACCTCGACGTGCCCGAGGTCCCCGAGTTCCTCGAGCAGATCGTGGCCTCCGGCGGCCATCTGTGGGCCTGCCGCATGTCCGCCGACATGAACAAGCTCACCAAGGAAGACCTCTACGACGAGGTCGAGGACATCATCAGCGCCACCACCTTCATCGAGAAGACCGAGGGCGCCCAGCTCCTCTTCATCTAGATGGCTGCCTGTGGTCAGCCACAGCTCGCCGGGGCAGGGCCCCCGCTCACACTGAATACCGGCTGACCTGGCCGGAATGTGCGTCGTCCCTGACAGGTTGATACCCCAGCAGGTATTATCAAGGACATCGAAAGGACGTCTCGTGACCACCCAGGCCCTGACCGCGCAATCCTTCGAGCAGACTGTGCTCACCAACGACATCGTGCTCGTGGACTTCTGGGCAGCCTGGTGCGGACCGTGCCGCACGTTCGCGCCGATCTTCGACAAGGCGAGCGCGACCCACCCCGACATCATCTTCGGCAAGGTGGACACCGAGGCCGAGCAGTCCCTGGCCGGCGCGGCCCACATCACCTCCATCCCCACCCTGATGGCCTTCCGTGAAGGCGTCCTGGTCTTCAGCCAGCCCGGAGCGCTGCCTGCCGCGTCCCTGGAACAGGTCATCGCAGGAGTTCGCGAGCTGGACATGGACGACCTCCGAGCCCAGACCGCACAGGCCCAGGCTGCGCATTCCCGCACCGCGGATTCACCGGCTGGCGAGTCACCTGTCGCTGGCACCGAGTCCTGACGCCTCTCTCAACGTCCTGACGCCTCTCTCAACGGAAACGAGAACCACCGTGTCCTACGCACTGACCGCGACCGTCCACCGATCCTTCGCCGAGGCCGTCGCCGCCACGCGCGTGTCGCTGACCGACCAGGGCTTCGGCGTCCTGACCGAGATCGACATGCAGGCCACGCTGAAGGCGAAGCTGGACGTGAACATCCCCGCACAGGTCATCCTCGGGGCCTGTCGACCACCGCTGGCGTATGCCGCACTTCAGGCGGAGCCCTCGGTAGGTTTGCTGCTGCCGTGCAACGTGGTCGTCCGGTACCTGGACGACCACACGACGGTCGTCGAGGCCCTCGACCCCAAGGTCATGGTGACGCTGACCGGCAACGATGGCCTGTCCTTCGTCGCCGACGACGCCGGGAAGCGACTCACCGCGGCGCTGGACACCCTCACGCACCTGCTCGCGGACAGCTGAGCCGAACGTTGCTCCAAGGACCAGACAACGACACAGACATCAGCCTCACTCAACGAAACAAGGAGTCACCATGGTTGAACTGAACCCCGAAGAGATGGGTGCCGTGCTCAACCGGCTGCGCCGTGCCCAAGGTCAGATCGGCGGCGTCCTGCGGATGATCGAGGAGGGCCGGGACTGCAAAGATGTCGTCACCCAGCTCGCTGCGGTCAACCGGGCCCTGGACCGGGCAGGCTTCGCCATCATCTCGACCGGCCTCAAGCAGTGCCTGACGGAGTCGGGCGGGCAGGAGTCGCTGGACATCAAGACGATGGAGAAGCTCTTCCTCTCCCTCGCCTGAGCTGAGGACGGCAGCGGGAACCTGCCCGAGGTCAGGCGTTGCGCCTGGGCTGGCGTCCGACGACGACGTTGGTGGCAGCGGCCTTGTCGTGGATGGCTTGTTTCTTGTCGTCCCACAACGGCCACAGGCTATCGATCAGGCCGAACAACGAGCCCAGGATCCCGATGACCGGTATCACCCCTGCGAGGTTGCCGCCCTCCTGGACCGCCGTCCTCTTCAGGACCGCAACCAGCGGCGGCGGACCGGGCTCGTTCCTCAGCCGCACGCTGATCCCCACCACCATCTTGCCGGGCGTCGCGCCCTTCGCGGTCAGGAATGCGACCTCGTAGACCACGTGAACGGCCAGGATGATCAGGCTGGCCAGCAGAATCGGACCGGTGAAGTCGATGGTGGGCTGGGCCGGCAAGGTCGAGCTGCCGGCCTGCGCGGCCGCCATGACATCCTGCAGGTAGGTCAGGAAGACGTCGGTGGCTTTCCGTAGGGGGACGAAGACCAGGGGCATGGACACGATCCCGACGATGATGTTGTCGATGATCCGTGCCAGAACACGCTTCCACCAGCCGGACAGCACGACACCGTCCGGGGTGGTCGCCGCCGGGTGCGACTGCCAGCCCTGCTGCTGACCGGCCGGCCAGGGACCCTGCCCGTACGGCGACCGCTGATCGCCAGGTTGCCCCTGGCCCTGCTCGGTATCGCGGACACTCCCCTGGCCCTGCTGGGGCGAGGCAAAACCACCCTGGTCAGCGGGTGCGCCCTGCGCCCCGCCGGAGCCGGCGGACTGCGGACGCGCAGACGCGGGGATGACGCCGTACGGCATACCGATATGGGACTGCTCCACGGTCGGGGAGACCCTCGGCGAGACGTGGCTGGTCCAGATCACGCCATCCCAGTAGCGAAGCTGGCTGGGGTCCTGAGGGTCGTCATACCACCCGGATGGCTGCGTCATGGGGTCTACTTTGCCACGAGTTGGCACCCGCTCTTCGCCGTCATCCGGACTTCCCGGGAGTCAGGCTTCGAGAAACCCCTTGAGCCCGGAGACGTTGTTGTGACACAGACCCTTGATGACCCGCCCTCGCAGGAATCCGGGCAGGGGCATGTTGTGGTGGATGGTCAGGTCGAACGTCACCTCGGTCTTGCCCTTCCCGCGGCTGCGAAGGGTGTACGTGGCGTCCTGACCGGTCTGCAGCCGACCCTTGACCAGGCTCCAGCTCATGCCATCGGCCGCGTGCTCGTAGCTCAGCGTGTACTCGTCAGTCCCGACCGGCGCGGTGGCCCTGACGTGCGCCAGGGCGGGCGTCCCGTCGTCGAACTTCTCGAGGACCTCGGCCTCGATGATCTCCTTGACCCAGTTCGGCTGGCTCTCGATGTCCCGGATGGTGGCCAGGACCCGCTCCATCGGGGCAGCGATGAGGACCGTCTCAGCGGCATGGTCAGTGGGCATGATCTCCTCCTTGAGGGCTTCTTGTCATCCGGCCTTGGCCGCGATCCGCAACAGCTCGTCCATGTCCTGGTCGAAAGCGTGCACGAGCTTCTCGGGGTTCGGCAGCGTGGCGGCGTCGACCTTGAAGCCGATGCGCACGATCCCGGCGAGGCTGAAGATGCAGACTCCCAGGGTCTGCTGCCCGGACCCGGGCACCCAGCTGACGGCGCCGGCGATGGGCACCCCTGCGAGGTAGCGCTGGGTCTGGGGGCCGATGACGTTGGTCGTCACCCCGATGGCCTTGTCGGAGAAGAAGTTGGTGATGGAGTTCGACAGGTGCGGCTCGAGGAGCCCGATCGCCTTGTTCAGGGTGAACGTCAGGAACGCCTCGGGGGAGCCCTTGATGGAGTCCATCCGCTGCTTGCTCTCGGCCACCCGCTGCAGGGGCGGCGTCACCCCGGTCGGCAGCTTCAGATAGACCAGGGCGAACTTGTTGCCGAGCTCGCGTGGCAGTGGCTCGTCGGGGGGACGCACATTGACCGGCACCATGGTGGTGACGTCGACCGGGTCGGCCCCGAGGTCGCGCAGGTACGTGTTGATGGCTCCGGACACGGCCGCAACGAGCACGTCGTTGACGGTGGACCCGGTGAGCCGGCTCACCCGCTTGACGTCCTTGATCGTTCGCGGCCCCGACCAGACGGCCCGCTTCTCAACACCCGGCTCACCCCTGAACGGGGTCTTCGGGTTGTGACCCAGGATGAGCTTGTCTGCGACCTTCCCGGTCTTCCAGCCGAGCTCCAGCATGTCCTTGGCCAGGGATGGTCGGGCCAGCGCAGGGAGCAGGGAGAGAGCGTGACGACCGTCCTGGACTGTCTGTGCCCCGGTGTCCAGGAGCGAACGGGCTGCGGCCAGAAGTCCCCCGGCATGAGGTTGTGACCACTCCTGCTCCTCGATCTGCCCGAGGTCGGCCGTCGCTGAGCCGTTGGTCAGCGAGAGGATCACCTGTGAAAGGGCCATGCCGTCTGCGAGGGAGTGGTGAAAACGCGACAGCACCGCGCAACCGCCGCCGTAGCCCTCGATCAGGGTCATCTCCCACATGGGGTGGGCGTGGTCGAACGGCACGCTCATCCGGTTCTCGACATAACGCTGAAGGGCATCCTGGTTGCCGGGTGCCGGCAGGGTGACCCTCCTCAGGTGCCGGCTGAGGTCGAAGTCGGGGTCGTCCTCCCAGTGTGCCGTCCCGAACGGGATGGCCGGCGCGACGGGATGCTGCGAGAAGACGGGATAGCGGTCGATCAGCCGACGCTGGAGAACGGGACCGAGCCGCTCGAACTCAATCGGCTCGTCGAACCACATCACCCCGTCGATGATCATCAGGTTGTTCGGCCGGTCCATGTTCAGCCACATGTTGTCCACCGGACCGATGGGTCGTCTCTCAGACATTGCACACTCCAGGCACCTAGTCGTCAGGGGCATTTTCGCACCGTGCAGCGGGGAAGCCTAGGGCCAGAGGTCACATTGAATGCGACCACCCGTCCCCAGGTCCGCGCGACTCAGCGTCGGCCGACGAACCAGCGCCGGATGGTCTCGATCCGCTGGGCGACCTGAGCCGCATTCGCCTGGTCCAGCGTGGGTCCGCCGCAGCTCTGGCGCAAGTCGGCATGCACGATCGCATGCGGAGCGCCGGACTTGCGGGCGTAGGCGGACACCAGCGAGTTGAGCTCCTTGCGAGAGGCCGCCATGGCACGGTGGGTGGCCAGCTCGGGGTCGGCCCTCTTGCGGCCAGAGCCCTTCTGCGCGGACTGCCGCGCCCGCAGCAACACGGCCACCTGGTCGAGCTCGAGCAGCCCTGGCAGACCCAGGAACTCCTGCTCGTCAGCGCTTCCCACCTCGGCGTTGAGGCCGAACTGCTGGGCGTCGAAGAGCACGTGGTCGAACTCGGCCTCGGACTCCAGTGCCTCGAACGCCGGCAGGTCCGGGTCCGCGCTCGACTCCGTCCGGTTGGCCGCCGCGAGGAGGTCATCCTCGGCGGACCAGATCGAGGCCTCGTCGCCAGGCTTGACGACCCGGTCCAGGGCATGGTCCCGCTCGTCCTCCAGGCGAGCTGCGTGCTCGAGGATGAGAGGCACGCTCGGCAGGAAGATCGACGCGGTCTCACCACGACGTCGCGCGCGGACGAAACGACCGACGGCCTGGGCGAAGTAGAGCGGCGTCGACGTCGACGTGGCATAGACCCCGACACACAACCGCGGGACGTCCACCCCCTCGGAGACCATCCGGACGGCAACCATCCAGCGCTGGCTGCCCCCCGCGAACTCCTCGATCTTGCCTGAGGAGCCGGCATAGTCCGAGAGCACGACGACGGGCCGCTCACCGGACACGGCGTGCAGGATCTTGGCATAGGCCCGGGCCTGGGTCTGGTTCGACGCGATCACCAGGCCACCGGCATCCGGCACACCTCGCCGCACCTCGGTCAGCCGTTTGTCGGCCGCAGCCAGGACCGACGGGATCCACTCGCCCTTGACGTCCAGCGCCGTGCGCCAGGCCTGAGCGGTGGCGTCCTTGGTCATCGGCTCCCCCAGCCGGGCCGACACCTCGTCGCCGGCCTTCGTACGCCAGCGCATCGCGCCACCGTAGGCGAGGAACAGCACAGGTCGGACGACCCCGTCACGCAACGCCTCGGCATACCCGTAGGTGTAGTCGGCCTCGCTGCGGCGGATCGAGTCCTTGCCCATCTCGTAGCGCACGAAGGGGATGGGGCTGGTGTCGGAGCGAAAGGGGGTGCCGGTCAGCCCGAGTCGATGGGTGGCCGGCTCGAAGGCCTCACGGATCGCATCGCCCCACGACAGGTTGTCGCCCCCGTGGTGGATCTCGTCGAGGATGACCAGCGTCGGCGCCGCCTTGGTCCGCGCGCGGTGCAGGAGCGGCTTGCTGGCCACCTGCGCGTAGGTCACCGCCACCCCGTGGAACTCCGCGCCGTGGCGCCCTGCGGAGTTGGCGAAGTGCGGGTCGATCCGGATGCCGACCCGTGAGGCCGCGTCAGCCCACTGGGTCTTCAGGTGCTCGGTGGGGGCGACCACGGTCACCCGGCTGATCCGGCCCGTGGCGAAGAGCTCGGTCGCCAGCCGCAACGCATAGGTGGTCTTGCCAGCCCCCGGGGTCGCGACAGCCAGGAAGTCGCGGGGGGTGGAACTCAGGTACTGCGTCAGTGCATCCGCCTGCCAGGCGCGCAGCTTGGCCGCTGTCCCCCACGCCGCTCGCTCCGGGAATGCTGGTGAGAGATGGGATGCCGCCGCGGTGCTCATAGGCCGCTAATAGTAACGGGATTCGGGCGCCGACATGCCGGGGCCTTGCTTTGCGGTCGTAGCCATCCAACAGCGCTGCGATGTGGTACCGCGCGCCGCAGCCGGTGCCTGCTCGCTACTCCTGGCCGTCCTGAGGGGCGCGCAGGCCCTCGAAGATCTCCTTGCAGGTGGGACACACCGGGAACTTCTTGGGGTCACGTCCCGGCACCCAGACCTTGCCACAGAGCGCCACCACCGGATCTCCCGACATGGCGCTATCCATGATCTTGTTCTTGCGGACGTAGTGCGCGAAACGCTCGTGGTCGCCGGGCTCACTGAGCTGTTCGTCGACCTGCTCGCGCTCGATCACGGTGGTGTGCGTCGAGGGCCCGGCGGGCTCCCTCTGGGGGGCCTGGGGGTCTTTGGGCTCGTCGAGGCCATTGTTGTCAGGGCCCTTGACGGGAATCCGCGAGTCGCTCATGCCACCGAGTCTAACCAAAGCCGTGAGCGGGTCACTCAGTTCATCGTGGGGTCTTCCGGCAGGCTCGCGACAAACGCGAGATTGCCGCGCTGTCGTCGCAACACGGTCGACCACAGCGTCTGCGGCTCCGGCGTGAACGCGTCCCGGGCCTCAGCCTCCACGACGTACCAGCCCCCGTCGCGGATCTCCTGCTCGAGCTGCCCGTCGGACCAGCCGGCGTACCCCGCAAAGATCCGGAGCCCGGCCACCCCGGGCATCACCTCAACCGGCGGGATGTCGAGGTCGACCAGACCGAGCCCGCCGAAGAGCAGTCGCACGCCCATCGGCTCCTGCCGATCGCCGGGAACCGTCACCAGGCCCAGCGCCGAGTCCAGCGCGACCGGGCCGCCCTGGAAGACGTTCGGCGGATCCGTGACGAACTCCTGCCACGGGGGCAGCACCGAAGAGACCGGAGCAGGCAACGGGTGGTTGAGCACGACGCCCTGTGCGCCCTCCTCATCGTGCTGAAGCACGAGGACCACACTGCGCCCGAAGATCTTGCCCCCGGTCCGCGGAGTCGCGACCAGCAGCTTTCCCGTGGCGTTCTCGATGCGCACCGGACCATTCTCACTCACGTCCGCTGCCACTACTGATCCGCCCTGCCACCTGGCGCAGGTCCGTCATGGATCGAGCGCTCACGGTGCTGCGCCATCAGTGACGAGCCTGGGCGAGGTCGAGAAGTCCACCGGCAAGGCAGAAGGCCCGACCAGCGTCTGCCGGTCGGGCCTTCTGTGTGGTGCGGTGTGGTGCTGGGTCAGCTAGTCGCGCGAGCCACGATAGCCGCGCGCACCGTCGTTGCTGCGGCGCGGACCGGCGCTGTGACCGCCCCTGCCGCCGCCGCCGAAGGGACGACGGTTGGGACGCTGCGGAGCCTCGAGCAGACGACGTGACTGGCTGGCCGGGATCGGCACGCCACTGGGCGAGCAGGCACCGGTCGAGGCCAGCATCGAGTCACCCGGGACCGCCCGGACCGCCATCGTGTCCACGCCCGCCTCGCGTGCCATTCTCTCCATGCCCTTGCGCTGGTGCGGAAGAGCCAGCGTGATGACTGAGCCCTTCTCGCCGGCGCGAGCCGTACGGCCCGAGCGGTGGAGGTAGTCCTTGTGATCGGCCGGCGGGTCGGCCTGCAGGACGACGCCGATGTCATCCACGTGAATACCGCGGGCGGCAACGTCGGTGGCGACCAGGACCGGCAGGCTGCCGTCCTTGAACGCGCTGAGCACCCGGTTGCGGGCGCCCTGAGCCAGGCCACCGTGCAGCGAGGCCGCGAAGACTCCCTGCTCACGAAGCTGCTCTGCCACCCGGTCGGCACCGAGCTTGGTCCGCACGAAGACGAGGGTGCGGCCTGAGCGGTTCGCGACCTCAGCCGTGATCAGCTTCTTGTGCTGGGGGTCGATGAGCAGGATGTGGTGGTCCATCGTGGTGACGCTGGCCGTCGCGTCATCCGTGGAGTGGACGACGGCGTCCGTGAGGTACTTCTTGACGACCCCGTCGATGCCGCGGTCGAGGGTGGCGGAGAAGAGCAGTCGCTGACCGCCCTCCGGGAGACCGTCGAGGATCGAGGTGATCTCCGGCAGGAAGCCCATGTCGGCCATGTGATCGGCCTCGTCGAGGATCATGATCGAGATGTCGGTGAGCTGGACGGCTCCGCGCTCCATCAGGTCCTTGAGCCGGCCCGGAGTGGCGATCAGCAGGTCGACCCCACGGTCCAGGGCCATCAGCTGCGGCGGGTACGGCATACCGCCGGCGACCAGCTTGTGACGCAGGCCCATGACGTGCACGAACGGCTCGAGAGCGTCGCTGATCTGCATCGCCAGCTCGCGGGTCGGGGTCAGGATCAGGGCGCGAGGTCGACGGGCCAGGGCGCGGTCACCGGCGGCGAGCCGGGTCAGCGTCGGCAGTCCGAAGGCGAACGTCTTGCCCGACCCCGTCTGTCCGCGGCCAAGAACGTCGCGCCCGGCCAGGGCGTCCGGGATGGTCGCGTCCTGGATCGGGAAGGGGGCCGTGATGCCGTCGCGCGCCAGGCGCTCGACGAGGGCGGCCGGCAGGCCGAGGGCCGCAAAACCGTTGTCCTCGGCAATGGTCACCGGCGTGGTGTCGATGACCCGCGCGGGGACGTGCTTCTCATGGGTACGGACCGGGCGATCCGTGCGCTTGCCGTAGTTCTCGTCACGCTTGAAGTCCGAGCGGGGCGCACCCTGCTCGCGCTTCTCGTACGTACGGGCCGGGCGGTCGTTGCCGTAGCTGCGTGGTGCGCGGTCGTCACGACTGTCGTTGGAACGGGCCGGACGGTCATTGCCGTAGCTACGGGCCGGACGGTCGTTGTTGTACGAACGAGGAGCGCGGTCGTCACGGCTGTCGTTGGAACGAGCAGGACGGTCGTTGTTGTACGAACGAGGCGCGCGGTCATCACGGCTGTCGTTGGAACGGGCAGGACGGTCATTGCCGTAGCTACGGGCCGGACGGTCGCTGCCGTACGAACGAGGGGCGCGGTCGTCACGGCTGTCGTTGGAACGCGCCGGACGATCGCTGCCGGAGGAACGGGCCGGACGGTCGCCACCGTATGAACGGGGAGCGCGGTCGTCACGGCTGTCGCGGGAACGCGCCGGACGGTCGCCACCGTGGTTGCGAGGCGGGCGGTCGTCAAATGAGTGGGGCGCCTGGCTCTGCCCGCGGTGTGCCTTCTTGGGGCCTGTCTTGGCGTCGATCTTCTTGGCGGTGCTCCAGCGAGCCTTCTTGGGCGCGCCGGAACTGATGCGATTGGTCAATGTAATATCCACTTCGGTGCTCGAGGTAGGAACGCCTCGGGTCACCGGTCCAACGGCAACAGTGAGAACGAACCTCAGGCGCGATGGTCTTGGCTGCGCCCGGCGGGCCGGCGATAACGGTCGTTATCCGGCAGGGCCCGATGATTCTCAACTGCTTCTCAACTGCTGTGTCTGTGACGCACGTACGCGTCAGTAGCCATCGGGGTATGCGCAAACTTTATCAGGGCTGGCGATGACTCCAGACCACATACGCCAGCCAACCGATCGCGACACCCGCAAGGTCGGCCACCATGTCGAGCACATCACCGCTGCGGTGGGTCAGCGCAAAGTGCTGGATCAGCTCGCTGAGGGGTGCATGCACAGCGAGTATGCCGAGTGCCAGCGGGGCGCTGATGCCCGCCATCAGCGCGGCCAGGACCGGCGCGGCGAAGATGGACAGGTGGACCACCTTGTCCAGCCCGGCGATCTGCGGCCCGCCCGGCATCTCCGGGGAGTACAGCGAGATCAGCTGCACGACCACCGCCACGACGAGCGCCACTCGCCACAGATGCCTGGACCTGCGGACCCGCGGACCCGCGGCCGGACGGGGCGCGCGCTCGGGGAGCCTCGTCATACCGCCGGAGCCGGCCTGGAGGCGACCGCTGCGGCGTGCACCGCCGCGGCGACCACCTTGGTGAGGTCTGGGTGGAAGACACTGGGGATGATGTACGTGGGGTTCAGCTGGTCCTCGCCGATGATGTTCGCCAGGGCGTTGGCCGCCGCGACCAGGACCTCGTCCGACACCTCGCTGGTCTGGGCATCGAGCAGCCCCCGGAAGATGCCGGGAAAGACCAGCACGTTGTTGATCTGGTTGGCCGCGTCACTTCGCCCGGAGGCGACCACGGCCGCATGCCTGGCGGCGGCTGCGATGTTCACCTCAGGGTTCGGGTTGGCCAGGGCGAACACGATCGAGTCATGGTTCATCGTGGCGATGTCATCACCGGTCAGCAGGTCGGGCGCCGACACCCCGATGAAGACGTCGGCACCGGCAATGGCCGCCTTGAGCGTGCCGGTCACCCCTCGCCTGTTGGTGCGCTCGGAGAGCCAGACCAGGTTCTCAGCGCGGTCGCGGACGATGTCCTCGCGCCCGCCGTGGACCACCCCATGGATGTCGGAGACCACGATGTCGGTGGCGCCGGCCAGGATCAGCAGCTTCAGGATGGCAGTGCCCGCGGCCCCGGCGCCGCTCTGCACGATCTTGACGTCGGCCAGGTCCTTGCCGACCACCCGCAGGGCATTGCGCAACGCGGCAAGCACCACGATCGCGGTGCCGTGCTGGTCGTCGTGGAACACCGGGATGTCCAGCTCGGCCCGCAGCCTGGCCTCGATCTCGAAACACCGCGGGGCAGAGATGTCCTCCAGGTTGATGCCGGCAAAGACCGGGGCGATGGCCTTGACCGCGGCCACGATCTCGTCGACGTCCTGGGTGTCCAGGCAGATGGGGAACGCGTCGATGTCACCGAACCGCTTGAACAGCGCCGCCTTGCCCTCCATCACCGGCAGGGCAGCCAGAGGGCCGATGTTGCCCAGCCCCAGCACCGCGCTGCCGTCGGTCACCACCGCGACCGTGTTGCGCTTGATCGTCAGCCGGCGCGCCTCCTGCGGGCTCTCGGCGATCGCCAGGCACACCCGGGCCACTCCCGGGGTGTAGACCATGGACAGGTCGTCGCGGGTCCGGATCGGCACCGTGGACTCGATCGTGATCATGCCGCCCAGATGCATCAGGAACGTGCGGTCGCTGACCTTGCCGATCTCCACCCCGTCGACCGTGCGCACAGCGGCAACGACCTCGTCGACGTGGTCGGTTCCCCGCGTGGCTATGGTCACATCCACCTGCAGCCGGCGCGGCCCAGAAGCCGTGACATCCAGACCGGTCACCAGTCCCCCGCTGGCCTCGATCGCCGTGGTGAGCTCACTGACGGCAGTGGCGCGGGCCGGCAGCTCAAGCCGGACGGTGATCGAGTTGGAGACTGAGGGGGCGATGTTCATGGGCCCCATTCTCCCGCTTTGCCTGCAGCGATTTCGAATCGGTCCACCACCGAGAACCGCAGTCCCCTGCATGCCCCGGAACCGGCAGCGCCAGCCGGCCAGGTCGCTGCCTGACCGGCGCTGGTCACTGCCCGACCGCTACTTGGTCGTGACCAGGTCCTCTGCCGGTGACCTGTCCCGATGCTTCACCACACCGATCGCGACGATCACGGCGGCCAGGGCGATGGTGAGCCAGAGCTCGAGCCGGAGGCCGGGCCGGATCGCCATGATCACCAGTACCGCCGCGATGAACCCGATCGTCAGCCAGGTCAGTCCCGGGAAGGCCCACATGCGCACCGCGGGCCGCACCCCGGCTGCGTCGAGCTCGCGGCGCATCCTCAGCTGCGACATGGCGATCACCAGGTAGACGAAGAGTGCGATGGCCCCTGAGGTCGCCAGCAGGTAGCCGAAGATGGCTTCGGGCAGGAGGTAGTTGCCGATGACACCGAGGAAGCCCACGGCCGTGCTTGCGATGATCGCCCAGGCGGGAACACCGCGGCTCGTCGTCCGCGACCAGGAAGCCGGGGCGTCGCCGCGCGCGGACAGCGAGTACGCCATCCGGGAGGCGGTGTACAGCGCGGAGTTCAGGCACGACGCAACGGCGGTCAGGATCACCAGCTCGAGCAGGGTGGAGAAGCTGCCCAGGCCGATCTGGTCAAGGACCGACTGGTATGAACCCCGCTCGGTCAGGTTGCCGGAGTTCCAGGCGACGAGCGCGACGACGATGAAGATCGAGCCCAGGTAGAAGAGGCTGATCCGCCAGATCACCGAGTTGACGGCCTTGCGGATGCCCATCTCCGGGTCCGGCGACTCGGCCGCCGCAATGGTGACGATCTCGGTGCCCATGAAGGTGAACATCGTCGTGAGCATCGCCGCGATGACCGCGCCGAAGCCGTTGGGCATGAACCCGCCGTTGCTCGTCAGGTGGCTGAGACCGGAGACGTGCGAGCCCGGGAGCAGTCCGAAGATCGCCAGGAGGCCCACCCCGATGAAGGCGACGATGGCGACCACCTTGATCAGCGCGAACCAGAACTCGAACTCTCCGTAGTTGGCGACGCTGAAGAGGTTGGTGCCCATCAGGAACGCGGTGATGGCCAGGGCGAAAGCCCACTGGGGAACCGAACCGACCCAGCCGTGCAGGATCGCAGCGCCCGCAGTGGCCTCGACGGGGATGACGATGACCCAGAACCACCAGTACAGCCAACCGATGGAGAAGCCGGCCCAGCGCCCGAGCGCACGGTCGGCATACGTCGAGAACGAACCCGTGTCCGGCTGGGCAGTGGCCATCTCGCCCAGCATCCGCATCACCAGGACAACCAGCAGACCGGCCATCGCATAGGCGATCAGCACCGCCGGCCCCGCGATCTTGATCGCCGTGGCAGAGCCGATGAACAGACCCGCCCCGATCACTCCGGCGATGGAGATCATCGTGATGTGCCGTGGCTTGAGGCCCGCGCTGAGGGGAGACGCCGGAGCCTGCGACCCGGGATCCGGCTGTCCGGCGGCCCGAGGCTTGTCGTCCAGTTGGGAAGTCATTCGAAGCACTGTGTCAGAGATCTCACCGGATGCGGCAAACGTGTGCATTTGTTCACACTCTCGTGAATGTATCCATGCACGAGCCCGTCAGAGATCGGCGACCAGCAGATAGCGCTCGTCCACGATCTCCTTGCCCCACAGCACCGGGTCCGTCAACGGCACGACCTCGATCCGGCTGACGAGCGGCTCGAGCGCGACGGCCAGGTCAGCGGCGCGCACTCCCCCGGCCCACGGCATACGGCCCTCGTCGGAGTACTCCTCGTCTCCCACCGACCACCAGCGACCCTCGATCAGCAGGAACCGGCCACCCGGTCGCAGCATCGAACGCCAGCGGGCGAGCGCCGCCTGCGGGTCGGGCAGGGTCCAGAGAATGTGCCGGGCCAGGACCACGTCAACGGATCCCGGCCCGAACGGCGGATCGGTGACGTCGCCCACCCTGACAGTTACCTGACCGGCGAACTCCGCGGTCTTGGCCCTGGCCCGCTCCACCATGTTGGCGGCCAGGTCGACCGCCACGACGCGATGCCCGAGCCCGGCAGCCAGGGCGGTCAGAGAACCGGTGCCACAGGCGAGATCGGCGACGTCGCTGGCGGTGGCCGGCAACCAGCGCTCGAGCAGGCCCCGCCAGGCCTCACGGGTCGCCGGGTCAGCCAGGCCATGGTCAGGCTCGTCGTCGTAGGCGTCCGCGTAGTCGTTCCAGTATCCGGCGATCTCGTTGTTCACGTGGTGAACCATATGCACCCAGCCTTCGTTTACCGGACAGGAGGACCAGTGACCAGCAGCCAGACCGATCTCATGCGGGAGCTCCACGACGAGCACGCCGCGGCTCTGTGGGGCTACTGCGTGCGTCTGACCAACGGCGACCGTCCGCGAGCTCAGGACATCGTCCAGGAGACCCTGCTACGAGCCTGGCGCCACCCCAAGATCCTGGACCAGACGCAGGGCTCGGCCAGGGCATGGCTCTTCACCGTGGCACGAAACCTGGTCATCGACGAGTGGCGCACCCGCCGGGCTCAGCTCGAGGTCAGCACCGCCGAGCCCCCGGAGACCCCGCCGGTGGGCGACGAGACCGACCAGCTGCTGCAGTCCTGGATCGTCGCCGACGCCCTGAGCCGCCTCTCCGAAGAGCACCGTCTGGTGCTGGTGGAGTGCTACTACCGGGGCCGTTCGGTGGCCGAGGCCGCGCGACGGCTCGACATCCCGGAGGGAACCGTGAAGTCCCGCACGCACTACGCGCTGCGGGCGCTGCGCCTGGCGCTGGAAGAGATGGGGGTGGGGGCATGACCACAGACGACTTCACGTCGTATGACGCGGCCTACGTCCTGGGCGCCCTGTCACCGGCTGATCGACGTGACTTCGAGATCCACCTCAAGGGTTGTCCGGCCTGTGCCGGATCGGTGAGTGAGCTCGCCGGCCTGCCGGGCCTGATGTCCAGGGTGTCGCTCGACCAGCTCACCGAAGCGGCCGAGCCCCTGCCCGAGACGTTGCTGCCGTCCCTGGCCCGGGCGGTGCGGCAACAGCGCAGGCGGCGCCTGCTGACGGTCGGGGCCTCGGCGGCCGCAGCGGCCTGCCTGATCGCCGTGGGAACGGTGGCCGTCACCGGTTCGGACTCCCCCACCCGGGCGCCGGTCGCCTCAGCCACCTCGACCCCCTCGGGCAGCGCGAACCTGGCCAACCTGGCGTTCAGCGCCGTGGTTCCGTCGCCGGTCACCGCCAGCGCGCGGCTGGTCGACGTGGCCTGGGGCACCCGCATCGACCTGACCTGCGCCTACCGCAGCAGCGTGTTGTACCCGGCCAAAGAGGTCCCCTACGCGATGGTCGTCATCGACCACTCCGGTATCGCCGAGCAAGTGGCGGCGTGGAAAGCGCTGCCCAACCGGGAGCTCACCGTGGTGGGCGCGAGCTCGCGGGCCCGGCGGGATATCGCGGCCGTGGAGATCCGGACGCTCTCAGGGCGAACGATTCTCCGGCTCTCGACCTGAGGGCGCGGCCACCTGAGCACCCTGCCACCTGAGGGCGCGACACGTGACGGTAGGTCGCGTCACCTGAAGGTAGGGCGCCTCACCTGAAGGCAGGGCGCCTCACCTGAAGGCAGGGCGCCTCACACGAAGGCGCGATCATCGCGAAGGGGCTGTGGGTGCTCAGACGCCCACACCCCTTCGCGTTGGGGCCGGTCAGGCCAGGCGGCGACTCAGTAGCCGTTGCCGGGGCTGCCCGAGGGGGTGCTGGCAGCCGGAACGCCGGCCGGGGCAGCCTTGATGGCCGTACCAGAGGGCGACACGGCATACCAGGTCCCGCCAAAGGTCCTGACGCCCTCACCCGAGACGTCGCCGGGGGCCTTGTCCTTGACGAACGTGTAGAGCGGCCACCCGCCGGCAGCCGCCATCGAGGCGCCGGTGGTCGCCTTCGTGGCGGTCACAGCCGCGCTGACGCCCTGGGCCGACGCCGCCCGGATGGCAGCCGGCGCAGGGACCAGAGGCCAGTACTGCAGGCACTGTGCCGAGCAGGTCGAGTGCCCCGGGGTGTCAGCCGTCAGCATGTAGACGGTGAAGCCCTTGCTGTCGACCAGAGCCGGGCCCAGCGAGGTCCTGGCGACCCCCAGGACGCCACCGGGCGGTGAGGTGGGGGAGTTCGGGGTGGCGCTCTGTCCGGCGCCGGAGGTGACGGTGCTGCTCCCGCACGCGGCCGCGAGCATGAGTGTGGCCGTGGCTCCGAGCAGGCGAAGGGTGAACGTGGATCCAGACATGACAACCTCCCAGTGGACTTCCCGGGACTGACCTCCCAGGGGACACTCTGGGAAACGTGGGCCGCGCGCTGTCGGTTCATCGCGGCTGCTTCATCGCACCGCGTCTGCCACGTCACTGGTGCGGGACCACGGATCGCCGACCACAGCGGGCCGGTCACCGACGGCCGGTCACGGCAGACCAGCACGGCAGACCAGCACGGCAGACGACGAGGGGCCCGATCGCAAGGATCGGGCCCCTCGTCATTGACGGCGTTCAGCGCGACGTGCCCATGGGCGGTGGAGGTGGCGGGAATCGAACCCGCGTCCGCTGACAATAAACCAGGACTTCTCCGGGTGCAGTGCGCTATGGATTTTCTCGGCCCCAGTGCTCGCACGCACACGTCCACTGACAGGCCCAGTCGTGTAAGAGTCCCGGGCAACCCCCACGACAAGGGCGCCCAGCGAGCTTTCTAGCTGACGCCAGGGACTAGGCCGAAAGCAAACCTAGGCTGACGGACTTCGGTGCTCGCTCAGGCGGCGAGGGCGAAGTCGGTGCGATTGGAATCGGCACCTGTTAGTTTGCAAGGATCGTTAACGAGATAACCCTGCGTCCTCGACCCGCTTCTCCTGGAATGACGACCAACGTCGAAACCGATCACCCCCATGGGGTGGCACACGTCGCACTGTTCACTTGTCAACACCGGCCTCGCGGCCAGTCTCCTACCAGCATATCGGTCCAACCGGACCGCGGACGACAGTATTCCGGGCGAGACGACCGGTGGCCAGTGCTTTACCGGGCGACGCCTCAGGTGATCCAACCAGGCCCGGCCCGGCCCCGCCGCGTCGGCGGTCATCCGCACCTGACCGCCGGCCGGGAACAACTGCCCTCCGGAATGAAGTAAGCAAGCGCTCGGTTACCCGACTGACACCCTCCGACGTGGATCGTGCCACCCGACGACCCCCGAGGATGAACCTGATGACGACGGCCCTGACGACGACAAGCAGCGAGTGGCACCTCACCGCCCGGCCCCATGGAGTCCCCCGCGACGAGGACTTCGCCCTGGTCGAGGTTGAGCTCCCCGCACCGGCCACCGGCGAGATCCTGGTCCGCAACAGCTTCCTGTCGGTGGACCCCTACATGCGTGGCCGGATGAACGACGCGAAGTCCTACGTTCCACCCTTCCAGCTGAACCAGCCGATGGACGGCGCCGCGGTCGGGGTCGTCGAGCAGGCCGGGGCCGATGCCGTGGACAGCGAGGGCACCCCGATTGCTGTTGGCGACACGGTGACGCACGCGCTGGGCTGGCGCACGACCTCCCTGGTTCCGGCGAAGTCCGCCCGCGTTCTGGACACCAGGCTGGCACCGGCACAGGCCTATCTCGGCGTGCTCGGCATGCCCGGCCTGACCGCCTACGCCGGGCTGCTGCGAGTTGGTGAGTTCACCGACGGTGACCGCGTCTTCGTCTCCGCCGCTGCCGGAGCCGTCGGCTCCCTGGTCGGCCAGATCGCCCGTCTCAAGGGAGCGTCCTTCGTCGTCGGCAGCGCCGGAGGTCCGGAGAAGACCGCCTGGCTGCTCGAGTCGGCCGGATTCGACGCGGCCGTCGACTACAAGGCCACACCGATCCGCAAGGGCCTGGCCGTGGCTGCCCCCGAGGGCATCGACGTCTACTTCGACAACGTCGGGGGCGACCACCTCGAGGCCGCCATCTCCGCGCTGCGCCCCCGGGGCCGTGCCGCCATCTGCGGGATGATCTCGGTCTACAACGACACCGAGGCGGCACCCGGCCCGCGGAACATGCCGATGATCATCGGCAAGCGGCTGACCCTGCGCGGCTTCATCGTCTTCGACCACGCTGATCTCCGTCCGCAGTTCGAGGCCGAGGTCGGACAGTGGCTGGCGGAGGGCAAGATCGTCTGGCGGGAGACCCTTGTCGAGGGAATCGACAACGCTGTCAACGGCTTCCGGGACCTGCTGGCCGGAGCCAACACGGGCAAGATGCTCATCCGTCTCTGACCTGGACACGGGCGACAGCAGAGCGCGGCTCACCCCGGCCACCAGCCACAGCCTGGTGGCCGGGTCCGTTGCCTCTGCGGCCCCGGGTCCGCATGACAAGACCCGAGCCTCGTTTGCCGGTGGCCTCCTTAGGCTGAAGGTGACCTGACGTCAGACGTCCTGCCCCACGGAGGCGCCCAGTGTTCCGCAAAGTACTCGTAGCCAACCGCGGTGAGATCGCCGTTCGGGCCTTCCGTGCCGCGACCGAGCTGGGCGCCCAGACCGTAGCCGTCTTTCCCCACGAAGACCGCAAGAGCGAACACGTCCTGAAGGCTGACGAGGCCTACGAGATCGGCGAAGCCGGACATCCTGTCCGCAACTACCTCGACCCCGCGGAGATCACCCGGGTCGCGGGCGCGGCCGGAGCGGATGCCATCTACCCGGGCTATGGCTTCCTGTCCGAGAACCCCCTCCTGGCGGAGGCCTGCGAAGCGGCGGGTATCACCTTCGTCGGCCCGCCGGGGGACGTCCTGCACCTGACCGGCAACAAGTCGCGCGCCATCGCGGCGGCCGCGGCTGCGGGCCTGCCGACGCTGCGAGGCAGCGAGCCCAGCGATGACGTCGCCACAGTTCTTGCGTCCGCCGAGGAGATCGGCTTCCCGCTCTTCGTCAAAGCCGTGGCCGGGGGCGGAGGGCGCGGCATGCGCCGGGTCGAACACCGTGAAGACCTCGAGGAGGCGCTTCGGGCTGCGCGGCGCGAGGCTGAGTCCGCCTTTGGCGACGCGACGGTGTTCCTGGAGGAGGCCGTGGTTGACCCCCGCCACATCGAGGTACAGATCCTGGCGGACAGCGCCGGGAATGTGGTCCACCTGTTCGAACGCGACTGCTCCGTCCAGCGCCGGCATCAGAAGGTCGTCGAGATCGCCCCGGCGCCCAACCTGGACCCGTCCCTGCGTGAGCAGATGTGCGCACACGCCGTGACGTTCGCCCGGGCAATCGGCTACGTCAACGCCGGCACCGTCGAGTTCCTCCTGTCTCCCGATGGTCGTTACGTCTTCATCGAGATGAACCCCCGGATCCAGGTTGAGCACACCGTCACCGAGGAGGTCACCGACGTCGACCTCGTCTCGACCCAGCTCCGGATCGCCTCGGGCTCAACGCTGCCAGAGCTCGGGCTGACCCAGGACAGGATCCAGCTGCGCGGTGCCGCGCTCCAGTGCCGGATCACCACGGAGAACCCGGCCAACGGCTTCCGTCCCGACACCGGGCAGATCACCGCCTACCGCTCGGCCGGCGGCGCCGGGGTGCGACTGGACGGTGGCACGGTCTTCGTCGGCGCAGAGATCGGCGCTCATTTCGACTCGATGCTGGTCAAGGTGACCTGTCGCGGCGCCGACTTCACCACGGCGGTCCGGCGGTCCCGTCGGGTCCTCGCGGAGTTCCGCATTCGCGGCGTCGCGACGAACATCCCGTTCCTGCAGTCCCTGCTCGACGAGCCCGACTTCGTTGCCGGCCGGCTGTCCACCTCGTTCATCGAAGAACACCCCGATCTGCTGACCTCCCACAAGCCCGCCGATCGGGCCACCAAGCTGCTGACCTATCTGGCAGAGGTGACGGTCAACAAGCCCTACGGACCCCGGCTCACGACGATCTCTCCCGTACGCAAGCTGCCAGCCATCAACCTCGAGACGCCTCCGGCACCGGGTGCCCGGGACGCGTTGCTGCGGGTGGGCCCCGAGAAGTGGGCCCGCGACCTGCGCGCGCAGAAGGCCGTCGGGGTCACGGACACGACGTTCCGCGACGCCCACCAGTCGCTGCTGGCCACCCGGGTTCGCACCCGTGACCTCCTCCACGTCGCTGGCCACACAGCCCGGCTGACCCCGCAGCTGCTGAGCGTCGAGGCCTGGGGTGGTGCCACCTATGACGTCGCGTTGCGATTCCTGTCCGAGGATCCCTGGGAGCGGCTGGCGCTGCTGCGGGACGCCATGCCCAACCTGCCGCTGCAGATGCTGCTGCGAGGCCGCAACACCGTCGGCTACACGCCGTATCCGAGCGCCGTCACCGAGGCGTTCGTCACCGAGGCGGCAGGCACAGGCGTAGACATCTTCCGCATCTTCGACGCTCTCAACGACGTCAGCCAGATGCTTCCGGCGATCAGGGCGGTGCGTGCCACCGGATCAGCCGTGGCCGAGGTGGCGCTGTGTTACACCGGCAACCTGCAGGACCCCGGCGAGAAGCTCTACACCCTGGACTACTACCTCAGGCTCGCCGAACGCATTGTCGAGGCGGGCGCGCACGTCCTGGCGATCAAGGACATGGCCGGCCTCTTACGGGCGCCTGCGGCGGCAACCCTGGTGCACGCGCTGCGGAGTCGATTCGACCTCCCGGTCCAGCTGCACACCCACGACACCGCCGGCGGGCAGCTCGCCACGCTGGTGTCAGCCATCAACGCGGGGGTCGACGCGGTGGACGTGGCCAGCGCGCCGATGTCCGGCACGACCAGCCAGCCGTCGATGTCGGCTCTCATCGCCGCGACCGATGGCACGGAGCGCGCAACCGGCCTCAGTCTCCGGTCCGTGTGCGACCTTGAGCCGTACTGGGAGGGCGTGCGCCAGCTGTACGCACCGTTCGAGTCCGGGCTCCGCTCCCCCACCGGCCGGGTCTACACCCACGAGATCCCCGGCGGTCAGCTGTCCAACCTGCGCCAGCAGGCCATCTCCCTGGGTCTG
>DASVKO010000145.1:0-6198 GCA_036385355.1 Dermatophilaceae bacterium | reverse complement strand
CACCTGGGTGGTCGTGCCCTCGGACGCGGTAAACCCGATCGTCGGCGAGTCGAGAGCGACCCGCAGCACCTCGCCCACGGCGTAGCGCGAGGTCAGGGCGAACGGGTGGAAGATCGTCTGCTTCCACGCGGCCCCACCCGGCTCGGCCATGATCGGGGCGATGACGTTGACCAGCTGAGCCTGATTCGCAGAGAACACCCGGTCGGTGCGGCGCAGCAGCGAGATCAGCAGGTTGCCGACCACCACCGCGTCGGCCACTGAATAGTGGTCCTCGAGCAGCACCGGGGCGACGGGCCAGTCATCCCCCTCGGGCACCTTCGACTCGGCCCGGTTCTGGTACCAGACGTTCCACTCGTCGAAGCTGATGCCGATCACCTTGTCGCTCTTGCGGGCGGCGGCCACGGCATCGGCGGTCACACAGATCTGCTCGATGAAGCGGTCCATGTCGACGGCGCTGAGCAGGAACCGCTGCAGGTCGGACTCGTCCTTGGGGTGGTAGTAGACGTGCGCCGAAATCATGTCGACCTGGTCCCAGGCCTCGCTGAGCACAGTGTGCTCCCACTGGCCGAAGGTGGGCATCATCCGGCTCGAAGAGCCACAGGCCACCAGCTCCAGGTCGGGGTTGATCATGCGCATCGCGCGACCGGTCTCGGCCGCGATGCGGCCGTACTCCTCGGCTGTCTTGTGCCCGATCTGCCAGGGGCCGTCCATCTCATTGCCGAGGCACCACAGCTGCACCCCGTGGGGATCCTCGGCGCCGTTGGCCCTGCGCTCGTCCGACCGCTCGGTGCCTCCGGCGATATTGCAGTACTCGAGCAGCTCGATGGCGGCGTCCACCCCTCGGGTGCCGAGGTTGACGGCCATCATCGGTTCGACGTCGGCGAGCTTGCACCAGATCATGAACTCGTCGACGCCGACCGTGTTCGGTTCGGTGGAATGCCACGCGAGGTCGAGGCGGGCCGGACGCTGGTCGGCCGGCCCGGCGCCGTCCTCCCACTTGTAGCCGGACACGAAGTTGCCGCCCGGGTACCGCACGTGACTCACGCCCAGTTCCTTGACCAGGTCGAGCACGTCGCGACGCCAGCCACCCTCGATGGCGGTGGGGTGATCGGGCTCGTGGATGCCGGTGTACACGCAGCGCCCGAGGTGTTCCACGAAGCTACCGAAGGTGCGCCGCCGGACGGGCCCCACCGTGAAGGCGGGATCGACGACGATGCGAGCGGTGGTCATGATCTGCTCCTCTCCGGACGCTCCAGCGCGTCCGGTCACCGGGGATGGACAGGGGGAAGCCCATCCACAGCGCGACTGGCTCGGAAACCCTCTACGTGAACGGTAACAAAGTTGCTCGGTGAGGTGAAGTGACCGTTCACAAGTATTGTCCGGAAACGCTTGACGCGGCCGGTCACAGTCTGTTGTGCTGAGGACGACGACGCGGATGTCGTCACAGCGCAACTCCTTGACAAGCGTTGTCCCAACCCCGCGGTTCGTCCGGGGTACCCCAAACGTCCTGGTGCCGTCAGGCGACCACCACATACCAAGCCCCCCGGCCCTGCCGCACATCATCGCCGCCGTCCCCCGGCCCGTCACGGACTGGCCCCTAGCCGACGGCGCAGGAATTCCCGGGAGGTTCGTTTCATGAGTAGTCCGACACCACACCGGGCGTCACCGCGGTTCGGACGCCGAGCCCTGTTGAGCGGGGCGCTCGGCGCGGCCGCCACCACCACGCTCAGCGCCTGCGGCTCTCCCCTGTCCGCGGGCCTGGTCGGGGGCCAGCTCGCACCTGGCACCGTCCAGTACTGGAACCTGTTCGGTGGCGGTGACGGCGCGCGCATGATCACCATGGAGGACGTCTACCGCAAGAACCACGGTGGACCGAGCTCCCTCGAGGCCGCCACGTTCACGTGGGGCAACCCCTACTACACGAAGCTGTCGCTGGCCACGCTGGCCGGCTCTCCCCCGGACGTCGCGGTTGCCCACCTCACCCGGGCCACGAACCTCGCCCGGGGCGGCCTGCTCAGCGAGATCACCGACGCCGATCTCGCGCTCGTGGGCCTGTCGCAGTCGGACTTCAGCGCCAAGCCGTTCGAGAAGGCCAAGACCGACGGCAAGCTGTACGCGCTGCCGCTCGACACCCACCCGTTCGTGCTCTACTACAACACCGACGTCTGCCAGAAGGCCGGCCTGCTCGACAGCGACGGCCTGCTCCAGCCGATCCAGGGCGCCGCCGAGTTCGAGGCGGCCCTTACTGCCGCCAAGAAGGTCACTGGCGCGTACGGCCTGTCGGTGTCGACCATCGCCGACCAGGCCACGTGCTGGCGCTGGTTCACCACCCTTTACCACCAGCAGAACGGCGCCACCGAGTTCTTCGGTAACAACGGCCGGGAACTGACCTACAACCAGGACATCGCGATCAAGACGCTGGAGTACATGCAGTCGTTGACGATCAAGAAGGAGCTCGTCCCCACCACCAACGACTACGCCGGGGCCGAGACGATGCTGTTCACGGGCAAGGTCGGGTTCTACCTCGAAGGCGAGTGGGAGATCACCACGGCACAGTCGGTGAAGGACTTCAAGTTCGGCATGACCACGATCCCTCAGATCTTCGACCAGCCGGCAACGCAGGGCGATTCGCACTCGTTCGTGCTCCCGAAGGTGAAACACACCCCCGAGCAGCGGAAGTTGGCGATGGGCTTCGTCAAGTCGATGCTCGACCAGTCGCTCACCTGGGCCAAGGGTGGCCACATCCCGTCCTACAAGCCGGTGCTCGACAGCCAGCAGCACCGCGATCTCACACCGCAGAAGTACTACGCCGGCGTCGTCGACTACGTCACCTACGACTCGCCGGCCTGGTACTCGGGCTCGGGATCGACCTTCGAGAACATCATCGGCGCCCAGATCGGCCTGGTCGAGCAAGGTATCGCCACCCCCAAGCAGGGCTTGGACGCCGCGGTCGCCCAGTTCAAGACGTACGTGAACACCGCTGACCCCCTGGCCTGACCCTGACCGAAAGGAGCGATCATGAGCGCTGCACCCGCCGCCCCGGCTCCGGCGGCCGCCATCGATCCATCAAGTACGACCACCCGTGCGCGCGGAGCGCGCAGGATGACCCGTACGGCCTGGGGCTTCCTGGGGCCATTCGCGGTGTTCTACGTGCTGTTCCTCATCTGGCCCGTCATCTACATGTTCATCAGCAGCCTCTTCAACACCACATTGGTGCACCGGGGCCTCGGCAGCTTCGCCGGACTGGCGAACTACCGCGAGATGCTCGGCAAGAACGAGTTCTGGGTGTCGATGTGGAACACCATCTACTTCACCCTGCTCACCGTGCCGCCGCTGGTGTTCATCGCCTTCGTCCTCGCCGTGCTCGCCAACCGGGTGCAGCGCGGGCAGTGGTTCTTCCGACTGGCGTTCTTCCTGCCGTTCATCCTGCCCTCGGCGGCGATCGCGCTGATCTGGAACTACGTCTTCACCCCCGCCACCGGCCTGTGGCCGACGATCCAGGGCTGGTTCGGCGACAGCAACCCCCAGTCGGTGCTGGGCACCCCGAACCTGGCCATGGTCGGCATCGCGCTCACCACCGTGTGGTGGACCATCGGCTTCAACTTCGTGCTCTTCCTCGCCGGGTTGCAGGACATTCCGCGGGAGATCTACGAAGCGGCCGCCGTGGACGGCGCGTCAGCCTGGCAGCAGATCAAGTCGATCACCGTGCCGCTGCTGGGCCCGACAACGGGGTTGGTGGTGCTGCTGCAGATCATCGCCAGCCTGAAGATCTTCGATCAGGTCTACCTGATGACAGGCGGTGGCCCGGGCATCAGCACCGAGGTGGTGCTGCAGTTGGTCACCAACACCGCGTTCACCGACTACCGGGTTGGCGCAGCGTCGGCGGCGTCGGTGCTGTTGTTCATTGTCATTCTGCTGGTGACGCTCGTGCGCGAGATCATCGAGCGGGCATCGGCCAAGAGCAAGAGGGAGAACTGACATGAGCGCCACGACCAACAGCTCCAGTGGACGCGGCGGAGTCGGCATCTCAGCAACGGCACCCCCGCCCCGCCGGGTGACGACGACCATCCGCTCCTCGAACCGGATCTTCGACGGCGTCAGCTGGGTCGTCCTGGTTGTCGCGGCGATCGCATGGCTGCTCCCCAGCCTGTGGGCCCTGAAGACCTCGTTCACCAGCAACGGCACCTCTGCCGTGGGAGCCCAGGCCATCCTCAATGACTGGGCGCTCACGTTCGACTCCTACCTGACGCTGATCAAGGGCGGAGACCTGTGGAACTGGTACCTCGCCTCGGCCGTCACGGGCGTGCTCACGGTGGTCATATCGATGTTCGTGTGCTCGCTGGCCGCCTTCGCGCTGTCCCGGATGAACTTCAGGGGCAAGAAGTGGGCGATGGGTGCGATCCTCGTCGGCATCATGATCCCGAGCCAGGTGCTGATCGTCCCGCTGTTCGCCGAGCTCAACCAGATGGGCATTCTCGGCACCTACTGGGCGGTCATCCTGCCTCAGGTGCCACAGGTGATCGCGGTCTTCGTGTTCAAGCGCTTCTTCGACGGGCTTCCCCGCGATTACGAGGAGGCCGCTCTCATCGACGGTGCCAGCTGGTGGCGGATCTACACGTCGGTGATCCTGCCGTTGGCGCGTCCGGTCATCGCGGCCATGTCGATCGTCACGTTCGTGTGGGTCTGGAACAACCTGCTGCTGCCCCTGTTCGTGTTGTCGAACCCGAAGCTGATGACCATCCCGGTCGGCCTCGCCACCGTGCAGGGCTCGTTCGGCCAGCGGCTCAGCGACATCCAGGCGTCCTCGATCCTGGGTGCCCTGCCCCTCGTGGTGCTGTTCCTCATCTTCCAGCGCCAGGTCATCGAAGGCGTCGCCGGAAGCGGCATCAAGGGCTGAATCCTGCTCCCACGAACGGACTGCGGCGGGCCGTGACGGCGACGGGTCAGTCGACCGGCTGGCGGATCGACGCGCTCAAGGCGTGCACTTCGTCGAGGGTGGGGCGTAGGCCCCGTGCGGCTGACCGTGATCGCGGAGGTGAGCACCGCCCGGTGCGGGGCGGGCTGCACGCGCTGCCAGCCGTCTCGGGCCATCGGGTCAATCTGTTGGCAGCCACACACGCATGGTGCAAAGGCCCGATTGCCCCCAATCGTGGTACGGAATGAGAGCCGGCGGGTCCGTGGCGGACGGCACCTCGTCGCTCGCGGCGGGGTGGTACGGCCAGGGGGAGTTAGTTGGTTGGCGCCAGCTGGCCTCGACGAGGAGTCGACCGTCGGAGCACCTTGGTGCCACCCCGGTGTCAACGACGAGCTCGTCCAGGCTGGCCGAGTTGTCTGCTGGCTGCTCGGCGCAGTACACCACTGGTCCCCGGCATACGGCCACGCATCCGCGGACGGCGTCGATCCTGGGATCGGCGTGGATGAAGTACGGTGTCATCGGCAGGTTCAAGGTCACGGTGTCGCCTGCGGCGAAGGTCGCAGTAACCCCGGCGACGGGGCCGGAGGTGGTGCTCACGCGCTGCTGGCCGGCGGCCGTCTGGTGGGTCAGGGTGGCTCCGCTGGCCCATGCGGGTACGCGCAGGCTGAGCGTCCAGGGTCGCGGAGCGGTCTCCCGCACGCGGATGGTCACGGCTCCTTCTTCGGGGTAGGTGGTCTCAACGTCCACTCCGATCGGGGTTCCGTCCGGGAGTGCCGTAGTGATCGTGGACGTGGCGTATTGGTGCAGCTGAAGACCATTGTCGTCGACTGTGGCCAGAAGGCTGGCGAGACTGGCGATGGTGCGGGCGATGTTGGGGGGGCAGCAGGAGACGTTGAACCAGGGCGCCCTCAAGCTTGAGAAGGCCCGCGCCGATGCCGTGTCCGGGTCGGGCATGCTGCCCGGCGCTCGCCGGTGCATGCGGCGTCCTCGCCGTCCTGTGCACCGCCGCGATCCTCACCTGGGCCCGCAACCAGCGCTGACCGACCAGGCCTCAGACCGGAGTCGTGAACTCCCCCATGCCGCTGCCGGCGAGCCAGTCGGTCCAGGACACGTTGTAGTCCGCGTACCCGTTGTCGCCCGCCGCCGGGCCACGGGGCGAGCCGGTGATGGTCACCGGGTCACCCGGCTTGGACAGGTTGTAGAACCACTGAGAGTCGGTCCACGACAGGTGGACGCACCCGTGCGAGCCGTAGCCGTGGCCCGGGTTCGGGTCGCCGGTGGAG
>DASVKO010000144.1:0-26609 GCA_036385355.1 Dermatophilaceae bacterium | reverse complement strand
CGATCGAGATATCGGTCCTGCTGATCGGATGGATCCTCGGTGGCAGTGTCGGCGTCGCAACGGTTCTGTTCGCTGCGACCATCGGCCCACTAGTCAGCCGTGCGCTGCCAAAGCTCGGACTGCCAGCCCACCCCAAACTCGCCTCAGCCACCTCCCCCTGTCCGTCTCAGTAGACGAACGGTCCGCGTGCGCGCACGGAAGCCGCTCCAAACCGGCACAACCATGGTTTTCCTTGCTCCGTCGCGGGATCCTCTACCGATCGTTGCTGGCCGAGCGTTGTCGAAGCTGTCGGCCGGACGCCGCGCGGCGTTCAGCAACTGAGACGGCAGACGGTCGATAACGCACGACCTCTCGTGCGATTTGAGGGCGCTCAGGTCAACCGGATCAGCGCCGAGGGGGGCGCTCAGCGACGGTCCCGAGCCGGACGAACTTGCGAACTCGGATCGTCAGTGATTCCTGGCTGGCGGAAGTCCCGCCCTGAAAGACCACTTCGTTGTTGACGGAGGAACACAGTGCCCTGAAGGGAACCTGCTGTGCCGGGTGGTCTGCATGCGTTGTGCTGGGCGGCTGGGTGTTCTTCTACCTGTCGCGGTGGCGCCGGCATTCCACTTTTTCCCATGAGGCCTCTCTGGCGATCGCTGGGGAATGGAACATCGCGCGCAGGAAACGGCATTCCCGCAGGTCAGCGACCTGGAGGAATGGTCGGGGTGACAGAACCTTGAACCCTGCGGCCTCTTCGTCCCGAACGAGGACCAGGTCGCTTCCGTGCTTGCTGAGCACGCGCAGCGGCGTTCCCTCAGCGTTCCTTTTGGGGGTCCCGCTCAGCAAGAGAGGCCCTCACCATTTCTGGTGCGGGCCTCTGGCCTGCGGGAATACTGGTCGGGGTGACAGGATTTGAACCTGCGGCCTCTTCGTCCCGAACGAAGCGCGCTACCAAGCTGCGCCACACCCCGCGACCCGCGAGCCACAAAACGTGATGTGGCCAGCGATGCAAGAGACTATCCGAGCACGGCGGCTAGCACCCAATCGGGTCCATCTTCAGCCGTTGGCAGGCTTGGCCGTCAGGGTCAGCAAGGTCGCTTCGGGACGGCAGGCGAACCGCACCGGAGCGAAGGGTGAGGTGCCCAGCCCGGCCGAGACCTCGAGCCAGGCTGCGCCAGGTGGCGCCTGGTCAGACGGTGTGGCCCGTGCCCCGGGCCACCATCGTGAGACCCCCTTGGCGCGGTGCCGGTCCAGGTCGCAGTTGGTCACCAGGGTGCCGTAGATCGGCAGGCAGAGCTGCCCGCCATGGGTGTGGCCGGCGATCACGAGCTGGGCGCCGTCGGCCGTCATGGCGTCCAGGATCCGCCGGTATGGTGCGTGGGTCACCCCCACTGTCAGCGCGGCGGAGGGGTCGTTGGCACCCGCGACGGCGGCATATCTGTCGTACTTGAGGTGGGGGTCGTCGACGCCCACGAACTCCAGGGCCTGCCCGCCGATCGACAGGGCGGCGCGAGCGTTGGACAGGTCCGCCCAGCCGGCCCGGGTGAAGGCGTCCACAAGATCGGCGGTCGGCAGCGGAGAGCTCGAGGTCGCCCGGTCGTGCGAGCTCGTCAGGTACCGCCCCGGGTTCTTCAGGCTCGGCGCGAAGTAGTCGTTGGAGCCCAGCACGAACACCCCAGGCACCGCGAGCAGCGGCTCGAACGCTCGCAGGACGGCGGGGACGGCTTCGAGATGGGCGAGGTTGTCGCCGGTGTTGACGACCAGGTCCGGCTCCAGGGCGCCGAGCGAGCGGATCCAGGCGATCTTGCGCGCCTGGCGGGGGACCAGGTGGATGTCCGAGATGTGCAGGACCCGCAGCGAGGCCGAGCCAGGGGGCAGCACCGGGACGCTGGCCCGTCGCAGGGTGAACGCGTTGCGCTCGATCAGGGAGGCGTAGGCCAGCCCTCCTGCCCCCGCTGCGGCCAGACCGATGGTGGTGCGCAGGGCGGCTCTTGTCATACTCACGGGTCCATCCTTGCATCGCCCGGTTGCCGGCAGTGTCAGACTGCGGTCATGACCGAACCGGGCACGTCAGAGCTGAAGACCACCCTGCGCGCCGATCTGCACACCTCGATGCGTGAGCATGACAAGGTGCGCTCGGAGACGTTGCGGATGGCCCTGACCGCCATCACCAACGAGGAGGTGTCGGGCACCACTGCCCGCGAGCTGTCCGACGACGAGGTACTCAAGGTCCTCTCCAAGGAGGCCAAGAAGCGGCGCGAGGCGGCGACGGCATACAACGAGGCGAAGCGTCCGGAGCTGGCAGCCAAGGAAGAGGCCGAGCTGGCCATCCTTGGGGCCTACCTGCCGGCCCAGCTGACCGACGACGAGCTTCAGGCACTGGTTGCCCAGGCCCTGAGCGAGACGGGCGCCACCGGCATGGCGCAGATGGGCCTGGTCATGAAGGCCGCTGCGGCGCTGGTTGCCGGCCGGGCCGATGGCGGGCGGGTCGCCGCGCTGGTGAAGTCGGCTCTCAGCGGGCTCTGACCACACCGACAGGCGCCGCCACGGTCAGTCTCTGCTGAGCGCCCTGCCGCTATCTCCGGCAGCGCCTGACCCTGCCGCTATCTCCGGCAGCGCCTGACCCTGCCGCTACCTCAGGCAGCGCCCGACCCTGCCGTTACCTCCGGCAGGGCCCGATCCTGCCACTATCTTCGGCAGGGCCTGGGACCGTTGGGCCGACACTTGGGCAGCTTCGCACGGGGATTCTGGGCAGTAGCCCTCGGCGAGGCAACGGCGGGAGCCGGCGCGGACCCGGCGGAGATCAGCATCGTGACCTGGCTGCCGCGCAGCGCCGACAGACTGGGCTGGGTGCTGATGACCGTTCCCACGGGATAGCTGGAGGTCGCCGTCTTGCCCATCACCGGGATGAATCCTGACGCCTTCAGGGCGGACTTGGCGTCGCCCATGCTCATCCCGCTCACGTTGGGGATCGGCACGAGGTCGCCGGACTGCACCTTGGAGCCGGGCCCGGCGAAGTCCAGGACCGGCATACCGACAGAGGCCTGGTCCATGATCAGCTTCCAGGTCGGCGCCGCGATGGTGGCACCGAAGACCTGACCGCCGTAGAACTTGCCGCCGAGGTCAAGGTTTCGCAGGACGCGATCCGGACTGCCATCGGGTGTGCCGACCCATACCGCGGTGGTCAGCTGCGGGGTGTAGCCCACGAACCAGGTCTCGTTGCTGCCGTCGGACGTGCCGGTCTTGCCGGCCACCGGCCGTCCACCGGCCAGGCCCCCGATGCCCGCGGCCGTGCCCTTGGTCAGCACGGTCTTGAGAATCTGGGTGACACCGTTGGCCACGTCGGGCTCGACGGCCTTGCGGCACCGGTTCTTGTTCAGGACGAGGGACTTCCTGGCGTTCGTGGTGATGGAGAGCACCGGGGAGGGCGCGCAGTAGATCCCGCCGGAGGCGATCGTGTTGTACGCGGAGGCCAGCGTCAGCGGTGCGACGCTGCCCGAACCCAGCGTGATGTCGGAGACGGAGGGGTACTTGTCGGGGGGAACGTGTCCTGTGTCGGCGATCGGCCTGCCGTTGCCCTGGTGAAGCCCCAGGTTGGTCATCATGTCCCGGACCTTGCAGCCCCCGAGCTTGGACACCAGCACGGCGAAGGCGGTGTTGACGGATTTCGCCGTGGCCACGGTCAGCGGGATCGGGCCGTTGGCCGTGTCCTCGTCGTTACGGACAGCCCACGCCTGGCCCGGGGGGACCTTGCAGTTGTCGTGGTAGTCGTGACTGGTGAAGATCGCCGGAGACTTCGGACCGGACGCCCGCGCGACGACTGACGAGTCGATCGGCATACCTGACCGTAGGGCCTCGGCGACGGCGAACATCTTGGCGGTCGAGCCGAACGCGAACCCGATGGAGTTGCCGTACTTCTGGTCGACTGCCCAGTTCACCGCGGTCTTACCGAACGGTGGCGTGGCGATCCCAGTTCTGATGGCGTACTTCGTGTTCTGGGCAATCGCCAGGACGTTGCCGGTGCCGGGCTCGATCACTGCTGCGGCGGCTCCGATCCTCTCCTTGTTGCCGATCGGGATCTTGGCATTGACCGCATCCTGCGCGATCTTCTGAACCTTGGGGCTCAGCGTCGTCTGGATGGTCAGCCCGCCGCGGTTGATCTGCTTCTCGCGCTCGGCGCGGGTCTTGCCCAGCGCTGGCTGGTAAAGCAGCCAGGCCTTGATGTAGTTGCAGAAGTACGGGTAGGGCGAGAGCGAGCAGGAGTTCTGGGCCGGCCTGGGGTGGAGCACCATCTTGGACGCCTTGGCCACCCGCCAGGCCCTGGTGCTGATCAGCTTCAGGGTGTGCATCCGGTCGAGCACGACGTTGCGCCGTGCCACCGCCCTGGCGGGGCTCCTGATCGGGTCCGTCTGGCTGGGCAGCTGGACGAGACCGGCCAGGGTTGCGGCCTGCGGCAGGTTGAGCCTGGAGGCATGGATTCCGAAGAAGTGGCGGGCAGCGGCCTCGACGCCGTAGGCCTGGCCCCCGTAGTAGACGAGGTTGAGGTAGCCCTGCAGGATCTGGTCCTTGGTGAGGCTCTTCTCCAGCGTGACGGCGTACTTGAGCTCCTGGAGCTTGCGCGTGTAGTTCTTGGCGGTGGCGGCCTTGGCGGCCGCTATGTTCTCGTCGCGCAGGGCGTTCTCCTGCAGCGTGATCTTGACGTACTGCTGGGTCAGGGTGGATGCGCCCTGGGTGTCCCCGCCTCGCAGGTTGGAGATGAGCGCGCGGCCGACGCCCTGGGGGTCGACGCCGCCGTGCTCGTAGAAACGGCTGTCCTCGATGGCGATCTGGGCCTGTCGCATGACCGGTGCGACCTGGGAGAGCGGCACGATGACGCGGTTCTCGTCGTACGGGGTGGCGATCAGCGTGCCGTCGGAGGCCAGGATGCGGGACTGCTCGGACAGCGGGTTCGTGGTGAACTCGCCGGGCAGGTCGTCAAAGATCTTGACCCCCTGCTTCGCGGCGGCTCCGGTCGCTGCCACCGTGGGCATCATCAGGCCGGCTCCGAGCACGCCGAGCACGACCGACGTCACCACGAGGGCTGCGAGCAGGCTGATGACGTTGGCGATGGTCGTGCGGCGCTCCTGCATGGGGCAAGGGTAGCCGGGGACCCGCCTGGATCGCACGCTACGGCGCGAAGTGACTAGTTAGTTCGGTGGTCGAGAACTACCCCAAAGCGTCATATCCGTCAAATCACACTCTCCATAGTGTTTTAGACATACAGCGAGCGACCTTGTCCGGCACAACGCTGGCACGGATTTCTCAGGGGAGGTCAGCATGTCACTCACCATGACGCAGCGTGAGGCTGTCTCAACCGGCCACTACACGTGGGTTGAGCAGTGGGCGCTTCAAGGGGCCTGTATCGAGGCTGAGCCTGACGCCCTGTTCGTGCGGGGTGCTGCCCAGCAGCAGGCCAAGCAGGTCTGCATGAGCTGCCCGGTGATCGCCGAGTGCCTCGCCGACGCGCTGGACAACTGCACCGAGTTCGGGGTCTGGGGCGGGATGACGGAGCGCGAGCGCCGGGCACTGCTCAAGCGCCGCCCGGGCGTCACCTCCTGGAAGGCCCTGTTCGAGGCTGACCGCATGCGTCAGGAACGCCCCGCGTCCTGACCTGGTCAGTGGCCGGCGAGTGACTCGCCCACTGTGCGCAGGCCCGCCAGATCATGGATGTCGCCGGACGCTGCCGGGACCTCCACCATGGGTATGTCGGGGTGTCCGGCGATGAAGCTCTTTGCCAGGGACTTGTGCCGGGCCGCGATCTCTGCCTGAACCGCATGCATCCGTAACAGCCCCTGGGTGATGGCTGTCCGCTCCGAGCCCCCTGATGAGCTGCCGTTCTGCTCGTCACCCAGCTCTTCGGCCGCACCGAGGGCACGGGCAGCGGACAGGCCAGGTGCGGACACGCGGTACATCCGGTTGATCACCAGCCCGGCCAGGTGCATCTGCTCCTCGTCGAGCCGGTCCACGAAGTACGCGGCCTCGCGCAGCGCATCCCGTTCGGGCGCGGCAACCACGATGAAGGTCGTCGAGCTGTCGCTCAACAGCTCATAGGTGTGGTCCGCGCGCTTGCGGAACCCGCCGAACATGGTGTCGAGGGCCGCGACGAAGGTCTGCACGTCGCTGAGCATCTGACCGCCCAGCACCTTGGTCAGCGTCTTGGTGACGACGTTCACGCCGGCGCTGAAGACCTTGAGGTATGCGCGGCCGCCGGCCTTCGCGGGTGCGCTCAGCAGGCGGATGAAGCGGCCGTCCAGGAAGGACCCCAGGCGTTTGGGAGCGTCCAGGAAGTCCAGGGCCGAACGGGAGGGCGGGGTGTCGACCACGATGAGGTCCCAGCGCGGGTTGTCCGGGTCGAGGTCCGCCTCGAGCCTCAGCTGCCCGAGCTTCTCCATCGCCATGTACTCCTGGGTTCCGGCGAAGGAGCTGGAGACCGCCTGGTAGAACGGGTTGGCCAGGATCTGCTCGGCCTTCTCCGGTGTGGAATGTGCCTCGACGACCTCGTCGAAGGTCCGCTTCATGTCCAGCATCATGGCGTCGAGCGAACCGCCCTGCGTGAGGTCGATGCCGGCGACCGCCCGCGGTGTGTTGTCCAGCGTGGTCAGGCCGAGCGACTGCGCCAGACGTCGGGCGGGGTCGATGGTCAGCACCACCACGTGTCGTCCGGACTCGGCGGCCCGAAGGCCCAGCGCCGCCGCCGTGGTCGTCTTGCCGACGCCGCCGGCGCCACAGCACACGATGATCCGGATCTGTGGATCGCCGATCAGCGTGTCGAGGTCGAGAACGTTCGTCATCACGCCATCCCCTGGGCCATCAGCGTCTCTGCCATCTCGCGGATGCCGTTGGCGTCGACACCCTCGGACAGCGAGGGCAGCCGGTAGGTCGGCCGGCCCAGCCCGGCGACGACCTCGGCCTCGTCGCGTTCGAGGGAGACGCGTTCGGCGTGGTCCCTGGCCTCGAGCAGGAGGCCGTCGACGAGAGCATTGGTGGCCCGCACATGGACCCGGGCCAGGTCTGCCCCCACGTCCTCGCGGGAGATCTTGGCGCGGGCCGCCAGCTCCAGGACGTCCAGGGAGAGCATCTCCTCGCGCACCTGGTTCACGACGACGCCGCCGATCGGCATACCGGTGGCCTGAAGCTCGGCAATGGTGTCGACCGTCTCCTGGACGGGCATCTCCTCGAGCAGGGTCACCAGGTGGACCGCGGTCTGCGGGGACTTCAGCATGGCCGTGATCGAGTTGGCCTGGGCGCGGATCGGCCCGACCTTCGCCAGGTCGGCGACCTCGTGGTTGACGTTGAGGAAGCGCACCACCCGGCCGGTCGGCGGGGCGTCCAGGACGACGGCGTCATAGGCGGGCGCGGCGCCCGGCCCCTTGGCCTTGTGGTCCCGCCGGCGCCGAACGGCCTCGTAGACCTTGCCGGTGAGCAGGACGTCTCGCACGCCGGGCGCGATCGTGGTGGCGAAGTCGATGGCGCCGAACTTCTCCAGAACCCCGCCCGCCCGGCCGAGCCTGTAGTACATCTGGAGGTACTCCAGCAGGGCGGCCTTGGCATCCACGGAGAGCCCGAAGACCTCGCCGCCGTGGGCGGCGTGCGCGATGCGGGTCTCGGTCAGGGCCAGCGGCGGCACGTCGAAGGTCTGGCTGATGCCCTGGCGGCCCTCGACCTCGACCAGCAGCACCCGCCGGCCACTGGCTGCCAGGGCGAGCGCGAGGGCGGCGGCCACAGTCGTCTTGCCCGTGCCGCCCTTGCCGGTGACGATATGCAGTCGCACGCCGTCCCAGTCGGTATCGCGGGCTGCCGCCGCGTCTGGTCCCATCCCCAGAGCCTAAGGGCCGGGGTCGCCCGGCGGGCGGTGGGAGAGTCCGCCCTGATGGCGGTGCGGGTATCGCCCCGGCTCGGTCTAGGCTGCTTTGATGGCTATCTGGGAGTACTCGACCGTTCCGCTCATCTCGCACGCGACCAAGCAGATCCTCGACCAGTGGGGTGAGGACGGCTGGGAGCTCGTGCAGGTCGTGACCGGCCCCGACGGCAATGGTCTGGTGGCCTACCTCAAGCGCGCAAAGGAGTAGGGCATGTCCGCAGTCGAGGACCGGCTGGCCGAGCTCGGCCTCATCGTCCCTGACGTTGCCCTGCCGGTGGCGGCATACCTGCCCGCTGTCCGTGACGGCAACCACATCTTCACCTCCGGCCAGCTGCCGATGGTGTCGGGCGTTCTGGCGGCGACCGGCAAGGTGGGCGAAGGCCCTGGACTCGTCCCCGCCGAGGACGCCGAGCAGCTCGCCCAGATCTGCGCCCTGAACGCGATCGCCGCCGTCAAGGCTCTGATCGGTGACCTCGACAAGGTGACCCGGGTGGTCAAGGTCGTCGGCTTCGTGGCCAGCGACCCGGCTTTCACGGGGCAGCCCGGTGTCATCAACGGCGCCTCCGAGCTGCTCGGCGCGGCGTTTGGCGACGCCGGGGTCCACGCGCGCTCGGCAGTGGGGGTTGCGGTCCTTCCGCTCGACGCCCCGGTCGAGCTCGAGATCATCGTCTCGGTTCAGGACTGAGCATTACCAGTCAGATTCGCGATTTCGCCGTGGGGACGCTGGCCGGCCGGGCGCAGGACTGGCTCCAGGGTCGGCGTCCCGCTGTGGTCGCAGCCAGGTCCGCCGCCACGGTGATGATCCTGCGGGACCGCCCTGCCGAAGAGGGCAGTGGCACAGAGGGCGGTGGCACAGAGGGCGGTGGCACCAACGGTGTCGAGATCTTCATGCTGCGCCGTTCGTCGACCATGGAGTTCGCGCCACGGATGATGGTGTTCCCCGGCGGCGGCGTGGACCCGCGCGACGCCGACCCGGGCCTTCCCTGGGCGGGGCCATCGCCGGCGGAGTGGGGTCGGCTGCTCGTCGCCGACGAGGCGACCGCGCGAGAGCTGGTCGTGGCCGCCGTCCGCGAGGTCTTCGAGGAGTGCGGGGTGCTGCTGGCCGGGCCGGACGTCGACTCCGTGGTCGGGGACGTGAGTGGTCCCGAGTGGCAGGCAGAGCGTGCGGCGCTGTTGTCCCGCGAGCTCTCGCTGTCCCAGATGCTGGTCGGCCGCGGGCTGGTGCTGCGTTCGGATCTTCTGCGGGCGCGGGCCCACTGGATCACTCCGGAGTTCGAGCCGAAGCGTTACGACACGAGGTTCTTCGCCGCCCTGCTGCCGGCAGGGCAGATCGCGGACGACCAGACCAGTGAGGCCGACCATGCCGACTGGGCGGATCCGGTTCGGCTGCTCGAGGACTATGCGAGCGGCGTGGCCCTGATGCTGCCGCCGACCGTGGTGTGCCTCGAGCAGGTTGCCGCGGCTGCCTCCGTCGCCGATTTCCTGGCTACCGAGGTCCCTATTGCGCCGATCCTTCCCGTGCTCACCCAGCTCGACGATGCCGTGGTCATTCGCTGCACCCTGAACTGGGGGCACCTCCCGCGGGCGTCGGGATGACGTCCGGCGGACCGCCCGGTGGCGGGGGAGTGACGTCCGGCGGACCGCCAGCCGGCAGGGAAGTGACGTCCGCCTGGGCCGGTGGCGACGTCTCCGCGCGGGCAACCTGCGTGCTCGCGCCGAATCCGGGTGCCATGACGCTGGAAGGCACGAACACCTGGGTTCTGAGCGAGCCCGGCTCGGCGCGCTGCGTCGTCGTCGATCCAGGGCCGCTCGACGAACAGCATCTGCAGCGGATTCTGGACGTCGTGACTCGTCGCGGGGCCAGGGTTGGCCTGACGCTGCTCACCCATGGCCACCTGGACCATGCCGAGTCGGCTGGGCGTTTTGGTGAGCTCACCGGAGCGCCGGTTCGGGCCATCGGCGCCGGGCACGACGATCTCGGCGACGGCGACCGGCTGACGGTCGACGGTCTGAACCTGGCGGTCGTGGCCACGCCGGGGCACACCCGCGACTCGCTGTCGTTCCTGCTGGCGGCCGAGAACGCCCTGCTCACCGGCGACACCATCCTGGGTCACGGCACCGCCGTGGTGGCGTGGCCCGATGGTGAGCTCACGGCATACCTCTCGTCGTTGCAGCGCATCGAGTCCATGACCGGCGCGCGCGAGGTGACCCGGATCCTGCCCGGCCACGGCCCCACCGTGGCCGATGCGGCGGGGGTCGTGCGGTTCTACCTGGACCACCGCGCCGAACGCCTGAACCAGGTGCGAGCCGCCGTACGACGCTGCGGCCCAGACGCCGACAGCGTCGTACAGACGGTCTACGCCGACGTCCCCCACGAGCTCTGGCCGGCCGCCCGCCTCAGCGTCCAAGCCCAGCTCGACTATCTCCGCGCCAACCCCTGACCAGCAAACCCGCTTGTTGCCCCGAAACCACCGTTGCAGGCCCGTGCGGCCCCGTTAACGGTGGTTTCGGGGCAAGAAGGCGAGGGTAGTGGGGTTTGGGTGGCCGGGTGCCGCTAGCGGGCTCGGCGCTGGATGCGTTCTATGTCGATCAGGACTACCGCGCGGGCCTCGAGCTTGATCCAGCCCCGCGTCGCGAAATCGGCCAGTGCCTTGTTGACCGTCTCGCGGGAGGCGCCGACCAGCTGCGCGAGCTCCTCCTGGGTCAGGTCGTGCGCGACCAGGATGCCTTCCTCCGACGAGCGGCCGAAACGGTTGGACAGATCTAGGAGAGCCTTGGCGACCCGGCCGGGCACATCGGTGAAGACGAGGTCGGACAGGGCCTCGTTGGTGCGACGCAGACGCCGCGCGAGCGCCGCCAGCATCGTCGTCGCGACGGCCGGGCGCCCCGAGAGGAACGCGTTGAGGTCCTCGTGGCCGAGGGCGATCAGCTGCGTCTCGGCGACGGCAGTGGCCGTGGCGGTGCGGTCGCCCGGGTCGAACAGGCTCAGCTCGCCGAACATCTCGCCCGGGCCGAGGATGGCCAGGAGGTTCTCGCGGCCGTCGATGCTGGTGAGTCCCAGCTTGATCTTGCCCTCGCCGATCACGTAGAGCCGATCACCTCGGTCACCCTCGCGGAAGAGGACGTCGCCACGCTCGAGACGCGATGCAGTCATCGACGCCATCAGGGCGCTGGCGGCCTCGTCATCCAGTGAGGCGAAGAGCGGGGATTTTCTCACAACATCGATGTCCACGCCCCCTAGTCTGCCAGAGCCGATAAGTGGGGGTCAGGACCGTCCACCGCGCCCTCTACTCTTGCAGGGTGTCTGCCCCCTCTAGCCCCGAGACTCCGGTCGCCCTGACCCGTCGTGCCCGCAAGATCTACCGGACGTTGTTGGAGCGTTATCCGGATGCCCGGTGCGAGCTTGACTTCGAGAACCCGCTGCAGCTTCTGGTGGCCACGGTGATGTCCGCCCAGACCACTGATGTCCGGGTGAACCTGGTGACCCCGCAGGTCTTCTCCCGCTACCGGACTGCCGCGGACTACGCCGGCGCAGACCGCGCCGAGCTCGAGACGATGATCCAGTCGACCGGTTTCTATCGGGCGAAGACGGACTCGATCATCAGGCTCTCGACGGCGCTCGTGGAGCGGTTCGGGGGCGAGGTCCCCCCGAGGCTCAAGGATCTGGTGACCCTGCCCGGGGTCGGCCGCAAGACCGCCAACGTGGTGCTGGGGAATGCCTTCGGTGTCCCGGGGATCACCGTGGACACCCACTTCGGACGGCTGGCCAGGCGCTTCGGCTGGACCCAGGAGGACGACCCGGTCAAGGTTGAGCACGCCGTGGGCGCCCTGTTCCCCAAGAAGGACTGGACCAAGCTCTCGCACGCCGTGATCTTCCACGGCCGACGCACCTGTCACTCGCGTAAACCCGCCTGTGGCGCCTGCACGGTGGCCAGCTGGTGCCCGTCCTACGGCGACGGGGAGACCGACCCGGTCAAGGCGGCGATGTTGCTCAGGTACGAGCTCACCCAGGTCCGGCCATGACCGGCGGTATGCCGCCGGACGCGCCGCAGCCGCCGTGGATGGCGCACCTGCTGACCCAGCTGGCTCAGCAGGACCCGGGCTTCTTCAGCCGGTTCCTGCCCCCCGACGAGGGCGGTCGGCCCTCCGCGGTGCTGATCCTGTTCGGGCCGAACGCCGAGGGCGGCGAGGATGTGGTGCTGACCGAGCGATCGCACAGCATGCGCTCCCATGCGGGTCAGGTCTCCTTTCCCGGTGGTGCGATCGACCCCGGCGACTCCGGACCGGTCTCGGCAGCGCTGCGTGAGGCACTGGAGGAGGTGGGCCTGGATCCGGCGGGGGTTCAGGTCGTCGCCGAGCTGCCTGCCCTGTACCTGCCGCCCAGCAACTTCGTGGTCACCCCCGTTCTGGCCTGGTGGGCGCAGCCGAGCCCGATCGGGGTCGTCGACCATCTCGAGGTCGCCAGGGTGGTTCGGGCGCCGCTGTCCGAGCTCACCGACCCTGCGCGGCGATTCACGGTCTCGCACCCCAGCGGATTCGTCGGCCCGGCGTTCGACGTCGATGGCCTGATGGTCTGGGGTTTCACCGCCGGGTTGCTCTCCAAGGTCCTCGAGCTGGCCGGTCTCGAGCGGTCGTGGGACGAGGATGACCGCCGTCCGCTGCCCCCGCACCTCATCGACGCCCCCGATCGCCCGGTGCCACCGCCTGCCGCAGCGCGGGGAGGCACCCGATGATCACGTTCGGGCTCGACATCGTGCTGGCCATCGTGCTGGTCAGCTATGCCGTCATCGGCTACCGCCACGGCTTCGTGGTCAGCGTGATGTCCCTGGTCGGGTTCCTGGCCGGCGGGGCGCTGGGCATGTGGCTGCTGCCGATGCTGCTGCGGCACTGGGACACCGTCGACAACAACGTCGTGTCGCGGACCGTGGTCCTGATCCTCGGGGTCTTTGCCTTCGCTGCCATCGGCCAGTCGCTCGCTGTCGCCCTGGGCTCCCGGATGCGCAGCGGCCTGCAGGAGCGGCCTGAGCGGATCGCCGACTCAGCCCTGGGCGCCGTGGCCACGGTGGTTGCCGTGTCCGTGCTGATCTGGTTCCTGGCCGGCGCCGTCCGAGGGGGTGCTCAGACGCCGCTGACGAAGGCGATCGGCAGCTCACGGATCGTCTCGACGATTGACCGCTTCGTGCCGCCGCAGACCGCCCGGCTGTTCGCCGGGTTCCAGTCGGTTCTTGACCGTGAGGGCTTCCCCCGGGTGTTCGAGGGCGTCCGGGCCGAGCCGATCGCCCCCATCGCGCCACCGGACAGCCAGCTGAGGTACGGCGCGGGTGTTGCCCGGGCCGGCAGGTCGATCGTCAAGATCACCGGCGTGGCGTCCTCCTGCAACCGGGAGCAGGAGGGCAGCGGCTGGGTCGTGGCACCCGAGCGGGTCGTGACCAACGCCCACGTGGTCGCCGGCACGAGCACTGAACACGTGCGGATCCAGGGTGCCGGCCGCTCGTACGACGCCCGGGTGGTCGTCTTTGACCCCAAGCGCGACCTTGCCGTGCTGTCCGTGCCCGGGCTGCCGGCACCCGCCTCGGCCCAGGGATCGAGCCTCAGGCGCTCCGGGGGCGCGGTCGTCGCCGGTTTCCCGCTGAACGGGCCCTACCGTCTGGACGCCGCCCGGGTACGCGACGTGCTCACGGCCACGGGCTCCGACATCTACGGCAGCCCGGGTGCTGTCCGCGAGGTCTACTCGCTGTACGCCAGGATCCAGCCGGGCAACTCCGGCGGGCCCCTGCTGTCGCCCGCCGGTGCAGTCGTCGGGATCGTGTTCGCCCGGTCGCTCGATGACGACCGGACCGGTTATGCCCTCACCCTCGACGAGGCCCGACCCGTCCTCGACGCCGCGACCAGATCCTTCTCCGCGGTGAGCACAGGAGACTGCGTCGCCGGCTGAGCCCGCCGCAGACCGGGCGGGCGGCCCGCTGGGTCAGGGCAGGGTGTTCAGCCAGCGCACGAGGTGTGTGCTGACCTCGTCGGGTGCCTCTTCGGGCAGGAAGTGCCCGGCGTCCGCGATGAAATGCTGCTCGAACGAACCATCGACGTAGGCCGATGACCTCAGGGCCAGGGCCGGCACCACGGCCCGGTCCTCTTCACCCTGCAGCTGGAGAACCGGCACGGTGATGGGGGACCTCAGGCAGTGGACGAACCGCCGGCCGTCGAGTCGCCACTGGCTGCGGACCACCCAGCGGTAGTACTCCGCGGCGGAGTGGGCGACGAACGGCAGGGCCATCGCCTCGGCATACTGCAGGGCCAGGTCGCGCGGAGGCCACAGCCCGCCGGGGGCGGACCAGGCGCTCAGCAGGCGCTGGACATAGGCGGGGCTCTTGCTCATCTGGTGTTCCGGCACGAAGGGGCGCTGCAGCCCGGCCAGATAGCCGTTGGCCCTCACCTGGGCCGGGTTGTTCACTGACGCGTGGCGCAGGACCAGCGGATGCGGCATGCCGAGCGCCCCGATGGCCCTGGTGACGGCGGGCTGCATGGTTGGCATCGACCAGGCGATCCAGCCGCCCCAGCCGTGCCCGATGATGGCCGCGCTGCCCTCTCCCAGCGATCGGACGATGCTGGCGACATCGGCGGCCAGGGTGAACGTGTCGTACCCCCGGGGCGGCTTGTCGGAGGCTCCATAACCGCGCAGGTCGATGGCGGCCACGTGGTAGCCGGCCTGCGAGAGTGCGACCAGCTGGTCACGCCATGCCCACCAGAACTGCGGAAAGCCATGCAGCAGCACGACCAGCGGCCCCTGGCCGATCTCGGCCACGTGGAAGCGGGCACCGTTGGCAGTGATGAACCGGTGCTCCCACGGGCCGTCGAGGAGCACAGAAGACGCGTCGTTGCTCATGTGCGGAGATCTCGCTTCGGCGCTGGGGGATGTGGTCACGAAGGGCGCGCGGGTCAGCTGCTGCCGGGTCTGACGGCAGCGATGGTGTCCTGGGTGCTCTTGATCGCGCGTTCGGGCTTGCCCTGGAGCCTGTCGAGGGTGCTCTTGCCGACGGCCACCAGGATCGCGCCGATGATCAGCAGGACGAGCGCCACGATGAGAAACGCGAGCCAGGGGGCAAGCCCCGCTGCCACCAGGCCGTATGCCGCGGCGATCAGCAGCAGGATCAGGGCCAGGAAGGCGAAGACCCCGGCGACGGCGAACATGCCTGCGCCGAGGCCGGCCTTCTTCGCGTCGGCGCTCATCTCGGCCTTGGCCAGGGCGATCTCGCTGTGGATGATGGATGAGATGTCGCGGGTCGCGTCGGCCACGAGCTGGCCGAGGGTGCGCTCCAAGGCGTCGTCGTTCGGACTGGTCATCGAACCTCACCTCCGGTGGTGTGTCCCCACGACCCTACTCAGTGTTGGGCTCAAACACGTCCGGGGCGCCGTTGACGGCGCGGTCGCGACCCTTGTCGAGGTGGTTCAGGCGATGGAGCCGGTCCGATTCCGGCCGGCCCGCGGAGACCTGCACAGAGATCCCCGCGGAGACCTGCACAGAGATCGAAGGGTGCCGGGCGCGCGAGCACCCGACACCCTTCGGTCTCCCAGTCACTGTCTGTCTGGGTGTGGCTTTCCCCTCAGCTGCTCCCGCTACTCGTCGGAGGAGGAAGCAGCGGAGAGGCCGGTCTTGATCAGGTCCATGACGTTCGAGTCGGCCAGGGTGGTGACGTCGCCGACCTCGCGGTGCTCGGCGATGTCCTTGAGCAGGCGGCGCATGATCTTGCCCGAGCGGGTCTTGGGCAGCTCGTTGACGATCATGATCTGGCGCGGCTTGGCGATCGGGCCGATCTCCTTGGCTACGTGGTTACGCAGCTCGGCCACGATGTCCTCGCCCTCGTCGGCGTTGCCACGCAGGATGACGAAGGCACACACGGCCTGACCGGTCATCTCGTCGCTGGCGCCGACGACAGCGGCCTCGGCCACCTTGGGGTGGGACACCAGCGCTGACTCGATCTCGGTGGTCGAGAGGCGGTGACCCGAGATGTTCATGACGTCATCGACCCGGCCGAGCAGCCAGATGTTGCCGTCCTCGTCCTTCTTGGCGCCGTCACCCGCGAAGTAGATGCCCGGGAAACGCGACCAGTAGGTCTCCTTGTAGCGCTCCGGGTCGCCCCAGATGCCCCGCAACATGGCCGGCCACGGTTTGGTGAGGACGAGGTAGCCGCCAGATCCGTTCGGGACCGACTTGCCGAGGTCGTCCACGACGTCCATCCCGATGCCGGGCACTGCAATCGTCGCTGAGCCGGGCTTCGTGTGGGTCACCCCGGGCAGCGGGCTGATCATGATGGCACCCGTCTCGGTCTGCCACCAGGTGTCCACGATGGGACAGGTGTCGCCGCCGATGACCCGGCGGTACCACATCCAGGCCTCGGGGTTGATCGGCTCACCGACCGATCCCAGGAGCCTCAGGGAGGAGAGGTTGTACCTGGCGGGGATGTCCTCGCCCCACTTCATGAAGGTGCGGATGGCGGTGGGCGCCGTGTAGAAGACCGTGACGCCGTACTTCTCGACGATCTCCCACCAGCGGCCCTGGTGCGGGCTGTCCGGGGTGCCTTCGTACATCACCTGAGTCGCGCCCAGGGACAGCGGACCGTAGACGATGTAGCTATGGCCGGTCACCCAGCCCACGTCGGCGGTGCACCAGAACACGTCGCTCTCGGGGTGTACGTCATGGACGACCGCATTGGTGTAGGCGCTCTGCGTCAGGTAGCCACCGGTGGTGTGCAGGATGCCCTTGGGCTGACCCGTCGTGCCTGACGTGTAGAGGATGAACAGCGGGTGCTCGGAGTCGTGCCCGACCACGGGGTGGATCTCGTCTGCCGCGGCAAGGGCATCGTGCCACCACACGTCGCGGTTGTCGTCCCAGTCGACCTCGCCGCCGGTGCGCTTGACGACCAGGACCTTCTCGACGGTGGTCTCGCCGCTGACGGCTCCGTCGACCGCATGCTTGAGCGCAGCAGCCGCGCCACGGCGATAGCCGCCGTCGGCAGTCACCACGACCTTCGCCTTGGCATCACCGATCCTTGACCGCAACGCGTCAGCGGAGAAGCCGCCGAAGACGACCGAGTGCGGGGCTCCGATCCGTGCGCAGGCCAGCATCGTGATGACGGCCTCGGGGATCATCGGCAGGTAGATAGCGACCCGGTCACCCTTGCGGACACCGAGGTTCTGCAACGCGTTCGCAGCCCGCTGGACCTCGGAGAGCAGGTCGGAGTAGGTGATGTCCCGGGTGTCCCCGGGCTCTCCGACGAAGTGGATCGCGACCTTGTCGCCTCGGCCGGCCTCGACATGGCGGTCGACACAGTTGTAGGACGCGTTCAGCTCCCCCCCGACGAACCACTTGGCAAAAGGAGCGTCGCTCCAGTCGAGGGTCTTGTCGAAGTCCTTGGTCCACGTCAGGTACGACCGTGCCTGCTCGGCCCAGAATCCCTCGTGGTCGGCGGCAGATGCTTCATACAGGCCGGCCTTGCCGTTGGCCTGAGCGGCGAACTCCGCACTGGGCGGGAACTTGCGGTTCTCATGCGACAGGTTCTCAAGGGTCTCGTGGGTCACAACGTCCTCCAGATCACAGGCGGGGGTTATGAGCCCCACTCAATCCCCTATTCGCTCCCGCATCAAGGCCCTTCCGCCTGCGGGGGCGTCGGGCGGGCAGTTGCCGCGTTGAGCGGTCGGCTCAGCGCAGCGATTTGCCGAGATGCACGACATCCGGCTCGCCGAGGTAGTGGCCGTACGGGGTGCCGTCGACCTCGACGTAGCCGGATGAGCGGTACAGCCTGACCGCGCTGGTCTGCGGCTGGCCGGTTTCCAGGACCAGCCAGTCGATGCCGGCAGCACGAGCACTTGCCTCCAGCTCCGCCAGGACCACCCGGGACAGCCCCATTTGCCGGGCCGGGGGGGCGACATACATCCGCTTGATCTCCGCGGTGCTCGGGGAGGGGAGTCCGGGCCGGGCCCCCAGCCGTCGCCACCCGCCCATGGCCACGGGGACGCCCTCGAGATAGCCCACCAGAAAGTGCCCGGTGGGTGCCTCGAAGTCGGCGACCTCGACGCGGCTCTCGTCGCCCGGGCCGCCGTAGAGCTCGCGGTAGTGCTCCTGCACCTGCGCGGTCAGCGCGACGACGTCCGGATGGCCGTAGGGGCGGGGGATCAGTTCCACCCCCGGACTGTATGCCGCCCGGGTGCGCTGCCGGCCCGGTCCCCCGGCGTTTGATCAAAGCACGCGCTGCCGATGCGGCCCGAGACTAGGCTTGACATGTGGATCGAGTGCCCAGCTGGGCCGCGCCCGCCAGAGCCCGGATTCCTGAGCCGCCCACCTGGCTGTCCACGGTCGCGCGTCTGGTCGCCATGCCGACTATGGCGTTGCTCTGGTGGGGACTGGCCTTCCTGGCCTGGCAGAGTGCCGGGCATTCCACCATGTTCGAGGGGCTGCAGCCCACTCTGCCGGTCAGCCTCGGGGATCTCGGGGTCGCCGTCTTCGGGCCGCTCGGTGCATCCCTGGTGGTGATCGGGCTGCTCGGGCGATGGAGCCTGTCGCTCGTGTCCGTCGGCCTGGGCTTCGCGGTCTCGGCATCGGTGACGCTGACCCGCGGGGTGGACCTCCTTGGCCCGGTGTCACCCGAGCCCTTCTACGTGAACCCGACCGAGCGTACGACCATGCTTGTCCTGATTGCCGTCTCGGCCCTGGCCGGACTCGGGATCGGGGCCTTCGCGATCGGTTCCCTGAAGCGTTTCGGCTTTCTCGGCCTGCTGGCGCTCTTCCCGGTGACGTCACTCGTGACGGCGCTCTTCCTAGATTTCCGGATGGGCCACCCCTGGCTGACCCGGTCCGCTCTGGTGGTGCTGCTGGTGATGATCGCCTGGCAGCGCTGGTCCGATGGCTGGCTCTGGCCGATCTTCTTCGTCCTGTACTGGTTGCTCACCCTCACCATGACCGCTGTCGACACTGCTGCCCAGACGTTGCGCCATCGTGGTGGCGGCACCTCGGCCGGGCTCGTGGTCGAGGCGATGATGGACGTCGTCCGGTCTGCCTGGCGGGCGGTCCTCGGGATCAGCTGGGACATCTTCTGGCCTGCGGCGATCATCGCCGCGCTGGCAGTCGCCGGCCAGTACGCGTGGCGTCGCAGTGGCAGCTCGGTGGGCTGATCATGGACCGGGATGAGCAGGCCGAAGCGCGATGGCCGATCGACCTGGAGGCGGTGGTGGCGAAGAACGTCCGCTGGCTCCGGGAGAGCCGTGGCCTCAGTCAGCGGGAGCTCGGCTCGGATCTGGCGCTCCATGGCTTCGGGATGCACTACACGACCGTGGCCCAGCTGGAAGTGGGGGCAAGGCCGTTGCGGCTCAACGAGGTGGCGGCCATTGCGGTGCTGTTCGCGGTGCCGATCGAGTCATTGTGGGAGAAGGGCGGCGCGGTTCTGAACGAGCGCGAGACGGCTGCCAGGGATGAGCGTCTGGCCACCGCTCAGGCCGCCGATGCGGAACAGCTGGCACCCTACACCGAGCAGAGGAACGAGCGGCTTCGCGACAAGTGGCCGCGCACGTGAACCGCCCGGCTGCGTTGACCTGCAACGCGGCCGGGCGTTCCACGCCGATCAGCCGAAGTGTCCCGGGGACCGAGAACTCATGTTCCTGGCATCCAGGCCACTGCCGGTGTGACCACGGCCGGTGTGACCGGGGTCAGCGTGGCCAGTTCAGCGTGGCCAGGTCGGCATGACGACCTTCTTGGCGGTGCCGTTGAGAACACCGGCGAAGGAGCCGTACCAGGCCACGCAGGCGGTGAGCAGGCCGAGGTAGCCACCGATATGGGTCAAGGTGGTGGAACCGGCGAACTCGCCCATCGCCAGGAACGCGAAGGTGACCGCCAGCACGGCGAACAAGGTGAACAGCAAACCGGATATCCGTGCGGTGACCACGGTCATGTAGAGCGTGAAGATCGTCCAGGCGAGCAAGAAGACGCCGATCCCCTGGGCCGCGTCGGTCCCGGTCGTGGGCAGGTCCTTTGCATGCGAGACGAGGTACCAGAATGACATCCAGAACGCGCCGTACGAGCTGAAGGCCAGGGCGCCGAACGTGTTGCCCTTGGCGAACTCCCACATGCCGGCGCACAGCTGTGCAATGCCGCCGTAGAAGAGTGCGACGCCCAGGACGACGACCTCTGCGGACTTGGGCGCCAGCCCGGAGTTGAACGCGCTGAGCATGAACGTGGTGAGGGCGAACGCCGCCAGGCCGAGCGGTCCCGGGTCGGCGATGTGGGCACCGGGCGACGGCGCTGGTGCGGTTGTGGCCGATGGTGCAGTTGGCAGTACTTGTGCCATGACGGTCCTTTCGCGAGGGCGCACACCGCCCGGAGAACACTCAGGTTAGGAGCGCGAGCCAGCGGCCGTCAGACCTGGCGGGCTGCGATGCGACCACCGGGCGCCGGCCTCGCCGTGTGGATGTCGTGGGTGCGCCCAGCGGTCAGTTTGCGGCGCCGAGCGGCTGAGGTGGATCGTCCTGCGTCAGCCCGGTCGCCGGGCCGATGCCCGGAGAACGACGACGGCGGCCACCCACCTCGTCGGTCCCCGGGCCGACCGGGTGCCTCATCGTTGAACGGTCAGCCGTGGCAGACGGTCAGCCCGCCTGCGGCGGGGCCGGCTCACCGTGGCGCCCGGTCAAGGACCAGGTTCTCGGGGGTGTGCAGCCGGACCATGGTCCGCGCGGTGCCCCGGGGGATCCGTGAGGGCGTGGCCAGGGACACCAGAACGGTGACCAGGAACGCGGTGGGCACCGTCCAGGCTGCCGGTTGCGCCAGCAACGCGCCGGCCCATCCACCGCGCAGACCGCCGATCACGGTCGCGAGAACTGCTGACATGGCCAGCGCCCCGCCGACGAGCAACCCGGCGACAGCGCCCGTGGTGGACAGGCGGCGCCACCAGATGCCCAGGACGAGCAGGGGGCAGAAGGTCGACGCCGCGATGGCGAAGGCCAGTCCAACGGTGTCGGCAAGCCCGATGTCCCTGGCGGCCAGGGACAGGACGAAGGGCACGGCGACCGCGGCGACCGCGGCGATCCGGAAGCCGTTGATCGCCCGTGCGTCGTCGCCGGTGAACCTCCGCAGGCGGCTGCGGACCAGGTCCTGGTCGACGACGCCGGCCACGCAGATGGTCAGACCCGAGGCGGTCGACAGCAGGGCCGCAAACGCGCCTCCGGCGAGAATCGCGGACATCAGCTCACCGGCCACTCCGGGAACCACCGCGGTGGGGAGCAGCAGGGTGATGGCGTCGGGGGAGGTGCCGGCGGGCAGGCTTGGCAGGTAGATGCGGCCGAAGGCGCCATAGAGCGGGGGAAAGACATAGAAGAGGCCGAGAAGTGCGAGCACCACCAGGGTCGTTCGCCGGGTGGACTGCCCATCGGGGTTGGTGTAGAAGCGCACCAGCACGTGCGGAAGGCCCATGGTCCCGAAGGAGAGCGCCAGCAGCATGCTGTAGGTGGCATAGACGGGGTGCGCCACCCCGCCGAACCCGCTCAGCGGAAGCGCCCAGCCCGGATCTGGCCGGAGGGCGGTCACCGGCGGAACCGGCTGGCCGTGGCGCAGCCACCAGGTGACCAGAATGAAGGCGGGGATGCTGATGGCGGTCACCTTGATCCAGTACTGCACGGCCTGCGCGAGAGTGATCGAACGCATTCCCCCGCCGACGACATTGATCAGGACGATCACCGCCACGACGAGGCTGCCCACCCACAACGGTGCGCCGCTCACCGCGTGGAGCACCAGGCCCGCGCCCTTGAACTGGGGCAGCAGATAGAGCCACCCGATGGCCAGGACCAGCACCGAGGAGAGCCTGCGCACGGTGACGCTCTCCATCCGGGCCTCGGCGAAGTCGGGGATCGTGTAGGCGCCGGAACGCCGCAGCGGAGCGGCCACGAAGGCCAGCAGCACGAGGTAGCCCAGCGTGTATCCGACCGGCAGCCACAGCATGTCCGCCCCGAGGGAGTAGATCAGCCCGGCAACCCCCAGGAAAGAGGCGGCAGAGAGGTATTCGCCGCCGATCGCCGAGGCGTTCCATGAGGGGGTGACCATCCGGCTCGCGACATAGAAGTCGCTGGTCGTGCGGGAGAGCCGGAACCCGAGGGCACCGATCGTCAACGTCACAAGGCACACCGCAGAGATGGCGGCGATACCGAACGAGGCGTTCACCAGGGCCTCACCCTCGCGCGACGAGGTCGGTGAACTCGCGCTCTATCTGCTCGCTTTGCCGCACGTAGTACCGGGCGGCCAGCCAGATCGCCGGGTAGATGAGCACCCCCAGAATCAGCCACGGCAGGGGGACCGGGCCAACGCTCAGAGTCCGGGTCGCGGGCACGATGAGGAACAGCAGCGGGAGTCCGCCGATCATCATCGTCGCGGACGCCAGCACGGACACCGAAAGCCGCCACTGCGCCCGGATCAGGGTGGCCATGTAGAGCTCGCCCAGACGGGTCTGCTCGTCGATGTCCGTCGACACAGTGCGCGCCGGTCCCCGGCGCGGTGCGCCCTCACGTGGGGAGGTGATCCGTACCCGCTTCTTCGGGCCCTGCGGCTGGGTCGGGGTGCCTGGCATCAGTCGCTCGAGATGCCCGGGGACGGCGGGGACGCGTCCGGTGGCTCGGTGGTCGCGCCGGGTGACAGGGAGAGCCGGTCCCGCAGGTCGCGAAGGTGCCGCCGGCTCACCTGAAGCTCGACGTCGCCGAGCCGGACCTTGCAGCCCCCGTGTCCGGTGACCACGGCATCGACGTGGGGCAGGGACACCAGCGTGCTGCGGTGGATGCGGACGAATCCCGCCTCGGCCCAGCGCTCTTCGAGAGTCGTCAGCGACGTGCGTACGAGGTGTGAACCGCTGGACGTGTGCAGCCGGGCGTAGTCGCCGTGGGCCTGGGCGTACCGCACCTGCGAGCGCTTGATGAACGTCGTGACACCGCCGAGGCCCACCGGAATCGTCTCGTCGGCCACGGTCGGACCGGTCGGACCGGTCGGACCGGTCGAGCCCGTGCCCGACGCCGCGGCCAGCGCGGTGCCCACCCGTCGTACCGCCTCCGACAGGCGGGCCGCCCGGACGGGCTTCATGACGTAGTCGGTCGCCCGCACCTCGAACGCATCGACCGCGTGCTCGTCGTAGGCGGTCACGAACACCACCTGTGGCCGCTCCGCGAAGCGTGCCAGGACCCTTGCCAGCGCCATGCCGTCCAGGCCGGGCATCTTGATGTCGCAGAACACCACGTCGACGGGAGCGGAGTCCAGGGCACGCAGCGCGTCGGCTCCGTTGGTCGCCGTCCTGATGTCGCCGATCCGGTCGTCCTGGCGCAGCAGGTAGGCCAGCTCGGACAGCGCCGGGGCCTCGTCGTCAACCACCAGCGCCCGCAGACCGGTGGCGGGCGGGGTCGTGTGCTCTGACATGAAGGTCACACTACGACGATGGTCGTATGCCGGGTGCGAACTTGGGAACCCGGAAGGTCACCTTCGTGCCGGCCCCGGGCGCCGTCTCGACCACGAGGCCGTGGTCCTCGCCATAGACCTGGCGCAGACGGGCGTTGACGTTGCCGAGGCCGACGCTGTCGCCGCTCTGCACTCCGGCCAGGACCGCGCGCACCACCTCGGGCTCGGAGCCGATGCCATCGTCCTCGACCACGATCTCGGCTTCGGACCCCAGGTCGCTGGCGGTGATGCTGACGTGGCCCACGCCCTCCTTGGACTCGAGGCCGTGGTGGACCGCGTTCTCCACCAGCGGCTGGATCGCCAGGTACGGCACGGCGATGGAGAGCACCTCGGGAGCCACCAGGAGGGATACCTGCAGGCGGTCGCCGAACCGGGCCTGTTCCAGCGCCAGGTAGTGCTCGATGTTGCCGAGCTCCTCGGCCAGGGTGGTGAACGTCCCGCCGCGACGGAACGCGTAGCGGGTGAAGTCGGCGAACTCCAGGAGGAGGTCACGGGCCCGGTCAGGGTCGGTGCGGACGAACGATGCGATGGCGGCCAGGGAGTTGTAGATGAAGTGCGGGCTGATCTGGGCCCGGAGAGCACGTAGCTCGGCTTCCATGGCACGGGACCGGGTATGCCCCAGATCGGCCAACTCGATCTGGGTTGACACCCATCGGGCCACCTCCTCGGTAGCCCTGACCAGGCCGGGGGAGGCGTTCGGCCCGTAGGCGGCCAGAGCTGCGACGACGCGCTCATCGGAGACGACGGGCACCAGGATCGCTGTCCGGATGGGACAGGTCGGGTCTCCGCAGGCCACCTCCCTGGCACCAAGGACCGCGGTGTGACCGGAGGTGAGAACCTCGCTGGCGTGCCGCCATACCTGGTCTCGGTGGTGGGTGCCGGTGCCATCCCAGGCAAGCGTGGAGGTGATGTCGCACAGGGCGAGCGCCTGGGTGCCCAGCATGGCGCGCAGGTGCTTGGCCGTCTTGGCCGCCCCCTCTGGCGTGAGCCCGTCGTGAAGGTGCTTGGCGGCCAGCGACGCCGTGTGCAGCGTGTCGTAGGTCTTGCGGTCGACCGGCGAGCTGAACTCTCGCCGACGACGGCCGGCCCTCGTGAAGAGCCAGGTCAGCGTCATCAGGGCGATCGGCGTGGCGATGACGATGACCACCGTGGGGAGGTCCATGGATTGGGGCACGTGGCGAACTCTAGGCTGCTGGGCGTGTCCACCATCGCTGATTCCCTCATCCCGCTGTCCGCCCTGCCAGGGGTTGCCGAGGCCACCGAGGCCGCCCGTCAGGCCTGCACCACGCTCCGCTGGCATCGGGCCCTGCGGCGGCGGATCCCCCAGGCCGCCGCCGAGTCCAGGGTCCGGGGTGCCAGGGCGAGTGCCGCCCTGGACGGCGCCGAGATGGACCTGAATGTCGTTCGCGACCTCATCCGCGGTGCCACGGCGTGGCCGGAGAGCCCGGCTCCGCTCGAGGCCGTGCTGCGAGGTGCGGTGCAGGCCACGGCAGAGACCGAGCACATCGCCTCGAGGGTCGTCACCGCTCCGTCCCAGACCCTCGCCCGGGTGCACACCGCCGCAGCCGGTCACCTGCTGCCGCAGTCCCAGATCGGGCGGCCCCGGCAGGCGGGCGAGATCTCGCGGGAGTTCACAGATCTCGGGCCGTCCCCTGACGAAGTTGTTGTCAGAGCGCGGCTCTCCGGAATCGTCGAGCTCCTGCTCAGCGCCAAGGATGCGCCTGCGCTGGTGGTGGCAGCGCTGGTCCACGCGGAGATCGCGACCGTGCGACCCTTCGTCCGCGGCAACGGGCTGGTCGCCCGGGCGATGGAGCGGGCTGTCATCCAGGCCAGCGGGCTGGACCCGACCGGGGTCGCCGTCGTCGAGTTCGGCCACCTTGCCGGTGGAAGCGCGGCCTACCTGGGAGCGCTCGCCGCCTACGGATCGGGCTCGCCCCAGGGCGTCGCGCTGTGGATCACCCACTGCGGGCAGGCCGTCGTGTCGGGAGCTGAAGAGGGTGCTCGTATCGCGGACGCGGTCCTCGTGGGGCGCCTCACCTGAGCGGTTGATCCTGTGCAACGACTGCGGATTCCACCCCCAAGGTTGGCGCAAAGTCAAGACTGTTCTTTGTCGCTGAAGGGGAGTAGACATGAAGCAGGTCGACGGGCGAGAGTCCGACGGCCCCGCGAGACAAGCGGGACACCCACGCGCGGGCAGTCCACTGATGGACCGATCGTGGCGGGCTTGTCCCACTGCGACTAGTTGATTCACGCTTGGTAACCCGCAAGTCTCGCGGTCTGATGGCACCTCGTCCGCGGGGTGCCATCATCTTTGGGTGCCTTGTCAGAGGCAGTTTGCACTTGGTCCCCCACATGGCTCATTATCTTGGTATGCACATTCCCCTTCGGGGTTGAGTGTGCAGACGCACCAACTCCTCCCCCCGGAGTCTGGCGCGTCTGACGGCCCCCGATGTCCCCCGTCGGGGGCCGTCCCATGTCCGGGGCCCAGGTTCGGGGCCAGGTCAGTGGTGGGCGACTTCTCCACAACCCCCGGTCGGCTGGTCCCGCGGTCCACAGGATGGCCTCAGGTCTGAGCGGCCAGGTGGCGTCGGAGCGACTCTGGTCCCATGAACACGGCACACATCATCGGAGTGGTTGGCGGGTCGGGTGGCGTCGGAGCCTCGGTGCTCACCGCGGCCATCGCGGTCCGGGCAGCGCAGGCCGGCCTGCGCACGGTCTGCCTGGACGGCGACCGGCTTGGCGGGGGACTCGACGTCACCCTCGGCATTGAGCAGGAACGCGGGGTCCGCTGGCCCGACCTGGCTGGGGCGCGGGGCCGCCTCGACGGTCCCGCGCTGCTGCGCCGCCTGCCGTGCGTTGACGGGGTGCACGTGCTCTCGTTCGACCGCGCCCGGGACGTCCCGCTGGCCGGCGAGGTCGTCCGGGAGGTGCTGCAGGCGCTCAGCGCTGCCGCGGAGGTGGTCGTGGTCGACCTCCCCCGCCCCGACCACGAGGTCTTCGCCGCGATGGCGCCCGCCGTGGAGGGGATGGTTCTGCTGGCCGGTTCGGGCATCCGTGACCTGGCAGGTGCCAGCGCCATCGCCGAGCACCTGCCGGCGGCCTGCCCCGACGTGTGGCTCTGTCTGCGCACCAGCGGCAAGGGGAGCCATTTCGCGGACACGGTGGCGGGAGCCCTGGACCTGCCCCTTCTGACAGTGCTCCGCGAGGAGTCGTCGCTGGCCGCCGATGTGCTCCACGGCATTCCCCCGGGGAGCTCCG
>DASVKO010000143.1:0-11474 GCA_036385355.1 Dermatophilaceae bacterium | reverse complement strand
AGCGCGGCCTTGTCCGAGGTCGAGAGATGGACGTAGGTGCCCAGCGCCCGCCACGTGGCGGTCCCGTTGCGTACGGTCGCCTGTGTCTGGAGTGAAGCGGTCACGATGCCGCCGAAGGTGCAGGGGCAGCCGCCGGTGCCGGGGCTGCCACCGGTGCGGGGGCGGCGGCGGCCGGAGCGGCTGCCGCGCTGGACGTGCCGCCGGACGAGCTGCTGGACGAGCTGCTCGTCGTGCCGCCGGACGAGCTCGACGTGCCACCGGACGTGCCGCCGGACGTGCCCGACGTGCCGGACGTTCCGGCGCCGGCGGCGCCCGGGGCAGCCTGGACGACCCGGGTGGTGGTCACGGTCTTGGTGGGCCGGGGAATCGGCCTGGCTTTGGGAGCGACCACGGCGACCGGGGCAGCAGCCGCCGCCTTGGCCTGTGCTTTCACCTGAGCCTGCTGGGCCGTGTAGTCGGCCGCGAGGCCTGTCACCAGACCGGTGCCGACGAACGCGGCGGCAGTGAGGCCACCGGTCAGCACTGAGAGGGAGTTCAGGGTCAAGTCGCGAGACTTGGTGTCGCGGGGCATCTGGGTCCTCCAATAGATACGAGAGATGCCAGAGTGGGCGCCCCGACCGCAAGGGGGCCTCAGGTCGGGGTTAAGAAACCCTCAAGGCAAAACGAAAGCCACCGCGGGCCACGGTCCCGGCCGCCATTGCTGGACGACCCGGGACTCGTGGCCCGCGGTGGCTGCTGGTGTGAAGCGGCGGCCCTACGAGGCCGCTGACGGAGCAGGAGTCGTCGTCGGCGACGCGCTGGCCGTCGGTGTCGGAGCCCCGGTTCTCTCGTCATCCTCGCCGGGCGGGGTCGTCGTGGGCGTGGCCACGGGGGTGGCGCGCCTGGCCGGAGCGACGGCAGCAGCCCGGACGACCGCCTTCGCGGCCGACGGCTTCACCGTGCTGGCCGGGATGGATCCCTTTGCCGCGGCCGCGGCCGCGGTCGCGGCCGGGGCTGCTGGCGCTGGCGCGGTGACGGTCTTCACGACGCGAACGACGCAGACATTCTTCTCGAGCTTCGAGCCGGCGGCGCAGCGGGCGTAGCTGACAGGCGCAGCGGCCACGGGAGCCTTGGGCGGCACGAACGCCGCGGGCTTCTGGTCCGAGGCTGACGACGAGACGCCGCCGTACACGGCTGCTCCGGCGAGCAGGCCCAGGGCCGCTCCGCCGATGACCGTTGCGCGCGGGGGAAGGCGGCGCATCGCGGTGCGCGGGTGAAGACGGTTCATGTGTGTGTGCTCCTGACTACGTAAGGAAGGTCGCCCGTTTGACTCATCGACGGGTTCCCACGGTCATCCTCAGGGCCCGAGCCCTATGGGCACCTCGCGAGAACCTCAAATCAAGGTCAAGGCGTTCCGGACCTGAGGGGTACCGGGGCGTGCAGCGCCCTGGCGCTCATGTGCAGGCCGAGGCGCCCAAGGAGGGCCAGGGTCACTGCCGCGATGCAGCCATAGTTCACTGCCTGCCCCCAGACCGTCCCGGCGTCGCTGCCGTGCATCCCATGGACGAGCCCAAGCCCCCAGCCGGCATACGCCCTGGCGTGAACGGCCCGCCACGGCCGATGTGACATCCGATGGCGCAGGATGCTGGTCACCGCCACGGCCAGGAACAGGTCCATGGACAGAGCGGCAATACCCAGCCACGGCTGCCGGTAGCTCCCGGTGAACGGCACCACCGTGTGCCACCAGCGGATGTCGACGAAGGAGTCGACCACCGCCGTCACCACGTGGGCGGCCAGGAAGGTGACGGCAAGCATCGAGATGTTGCGGTGCAGACCCTGGGACAGCATCCGCGGCCAGATTCGGGGACTCAGCCGGGACGTGGCGAGCACACCGAGGACTATCGAGAGGGTCAGCAGCACAACCAGGACAACACCTGTGCCGCGGTTGGCGAACCAGAGCAGGGCGTGGCTCATGGATTCCTTTCCGGGGTGGGGGACCCCGACCTTTGGCCCGGGGGATCGACCACCATGGATGCCCTTACCTCAAAACCGCTTCACTTCGACGTCAACAGCACCTCAACTCCCCCGGTCAGGCCGCTCACGTCCGATGCACCCGGAGGTCTTGACGTTGATTTGAGGTTCTCGCGAGGTGCGCATAGGGCTCGGTGAGGAACGCTGACAGAGAAACCCGTCAGGAACCCCGACAGTGACTCAGGAGCACCACCATGAAACACCTTCGCCCCCGCACCACCGTCATCAGCGGTGCGACGCTCGGACTCATCGCCGGAGCGGCCGTCTTCGGCGCCGTCTCCTCGTCCTCCGTGACGGCGTCGTCCTCTGCGCCGTTCAAGCCCGCCCTGGTCAGCGCTGCCACCCCGCGCACCGCCCTCGCCCCGTGCGCGAAGGGCCAGAAGCTGGAACACGGTGCCTGCATCGTGCACGTCGTACACACCGTCGTCGTCCCCGCCGCCGGCAGCCCATCCGGCTGGAACGGCGCGTCGGGTTCAGGCAGCAGTGCGCCTGGTTCCGGCCGCCAGGCGTCGGCGCCAGGTGGGAACAACCGCGAGAACGAGGCAGCCGACCACGACGGCGACAACGAGGCCGCCGAGAGCACGAAGGAAGCCGCCCGCGAAGCGGCCGAACGGGCGAAGGAGGCTGCGGATCACGCGGCGGAAAGCCGCGACTGACGTCTCCCGGGGGGTCAGGCCCGGGAGAACTGACGTCTCGCGGGAGGCCGGACCCGGGCCGGCTGACGGCCCCCGGGACGTCGGACCCGGGCGCCGGAGATCAGCCCCGGGCAACACCCAGGGTGACCACTGCGAGCATGCCGCCGGAGGGGGAGCTGGCAATCAGCAGCTCTCCGCAGGCGGCGATCGCGGCCCTGCGCACGATGTCCAGGCCCAGACCCGTGGAGTCGGCAGTACTGTGACCGCGCATCGCGACATCCGGGTCGTCCGCACCCGGGCCGTCGTCCGCGACCTCGAGGCGCACCAGCCGAAGGTCGATCCTGGACAGGGACACCGCGAAGTCGGTCCCGTCCGGGGTGTGCGCAAAGACGTTGTCCACCAAGGCATCGACAACGTCGACCAGGTCGGCGGCATCCATGGCCACCGGTGTCGTGCTCGTCGGGATGGAGACCGTGAGGTCCCGGCCCTGGTCAGCCGCCAGCGCCGACCAGAAGGTGACCCGGTCACGCACCACGCTCGCGGCGTCACACGAGCGCCCCACCGTGCCGCGAACCGGGCGGCGGGCATCCTTGACGACCGCATCGACCGTGCGCTCGAGGACCCCGATGTGGTCGCGCAGCCGACCCGCGAGGTCCGGCTCGGTGACTGCCTCAACGTCCAGCCGCAAGGCGGTGACCGGTGTCCGCAGGCGATGGGACAGGTCGGCCACCGCCTCCCGTTCGGCGGTCAGCAGCTCGCCGATTCGATCCGCCAGGCGGTTGAGCGCCGTGGCCAGCTCGACCGTCTCCCCTGGCCCACGTGGCACTGCCCGCGCGTCCAGCTCCCCCGCCCGCAGCCGGTGGGCGACCTTCGCGAGCTCGGTGACCGGGGCGCTGACCCGACGGCCCAGCAGATCGGCAGCCACCACCGCGAGAACCATCAGCACCGCGCCCAGGCCGGCAAAGGTCAGCCAGGCGGTGGCCACCCCCTGGTTGAGACTCTTGCTGCTGACCGCCGTCCGCACGACGATGGTGCCCGCCTCGGTGACGACCGGCACCACCACCTGGGTGCTCTTCGCGCCCACCAGGATGAACGCCTCACCGGCACGGGCCCGCGCTACGACCCCGGCGTTCGAGGCCGCCGACTCGGGCGGGACCGTGCCGATCAGCCTCCCGTCGGGCATCAGCACGGACGTCGCCCGGGTGGACCGCTCGTCGACCAGACCCACCAGCGTCTTGAGCTGGGCCTCGTCATTCACCCCGGCGACCAGCGTCGCGACCCCCTGGGCCTCCTGGCTCGCTCCGGCGATGGCACGGTCCTCAGCCAGCGTGCGCACCAGCATTCCCAGCGGAATCAGGAACGCGATGATGACCGCCGACGACGTTGCGGCCACCAGCAATGAGATCTTGCGGCGCATCAGTGCCCGCCCGGCTCGTCGCCCGTCCCGTCATCAGGGGCCGCGAGCCGGACACCCACGCCGCGAACACTGTGCAGGTACTGCGGATCCGCGGCGGTTTCGCCGAGCTTGCGCCGCAGCCAGGACAGGTGCACGTCGACGGTCCGGTCGCCTCCCCCGTAGGACTGGCGCCACACGTCGGCCAGGAGCTCACGCTTGGTGACCACCTCACCGGCCCGCTGAGCCAGGGCCAGCAGGAGGTCGAACTCCTTGCGCGACAGGTCGATCGGCGCTTCGTCGAGGCTGACCTGGCGGGTCAGCGGGTCGATCGTCAGGCCGCCGACGACCAGGGGTCCCTCAGCGACCGCGGAGCCGCTGCGGCGCAGAATCGCACGGAGCCGGGCCTCGACCTGCTCGATCCCGAACGGCTTGACGACGTAGTCGTCGGCGCCGGCGTCCAGGGCCTTGACCATGTCCGCGTCGTCGTCACGGGCCGTGATGATGATGACCGGCACCTCGCTGACCGCCCGGAGCATCGCCAGGACCTGCAGCCCGTCGATGTCCGGGAGCCCGAGGTCCAGCAGCACGACATCCGGCGCGTTGTCGACGGCGGCCTCCAGCCCGGACATGCCGGTGTTGCTGGTCGTCACCACGTGACCAAGGTCGGTCAGGGCCCGGGTAATCGCAGACCTGATGCTGCCGTCGTCCTCGATCAACAGAATGGTTGCCACGAGAGAACGCTACGCCGTGTCGGGGCCCGGAATGACGAAATAGCCTGTCAACGCGGAGTTCGTCAGCGGCGCCAGGGTGATGGCACAGTGATCACATGGTGATCAACATGCGCTCCGCGGCCGGTATGGCGGCGATCTGGGTCACCGCCGTCGCCGGCGTGTCCGCCACCGCATGGTTCGCCATCGACCGGGCCGGCCGGGACATCACCAGTGCCAGCGGCAGCTCGCTCCCCCTCCCGCCACTGAGCACCCCGACGCGCGCCAGCCAGCCGATACCCAACGGGGTGACCCCCATACCCCCGACGACAGCTGCCCCGTCCGCAAAGCCGAAGCCCTCCGCGGCCGCGACCACTCTCCCCTCACACAGCGCCACATCGACCCCGTCGCCCTCCGCGACACCATCGCCCTCGGCAACACCCAGACCCCCTGCCACAGCCCCGGCCCCGGCCCCGGTCACCCGTTACCGGACCGTCAACGTCACCGGCGGGCTGGTCACCGTACGCTGCACCGGCGCCGCGATCCGGCTCCAGAACGCCCAGCCGGCGAACGAGTGGCGGGTGCATGTCGACACCTCCACCTCGGGGCGGATCGAGGTGAGCTTCCGCAAGGGCGAAGACGAAGAGGCGCTCCGAACTCAGGTGACCGCGGTGTGCACGAACGGCACTCCGGCGTTCAAGGTCAGCAACGGGTAGGAGAGTCGCCACCAGGGAGAAGCCAGCCGGGAGAAGCCAACCCGGGAGAACAGCCGCCACAAGCGACGAGCCACGAGCCACGAGCCACCGCGAGGAGAACCCTCAGGCGATGTTGCGGTCACCCATCTTCTTTGCCGGGACGCCGGCGACAACGGTGTTCGGTTCGACATCCTTGATCACGACGGCGCCGATCCCGACGAGCGCCCCGTCCCCGATCGTGACCTTGTTGATCACCGCGACCTCCGGAGATATCCAGACGTCCCGTCCGATGACCACGCTCCCGCTGATCTCGGCCCCGGCGATGACGAAGCTGTTCTCCCCCACGCAGACGTTGTGCGCGATGAAGACGGCGTCGTCGATCTTGACGTGGTCAAGAATCCGGGTGGGCTCGATGGTCCCCTGGGCAATGGAGCAGTGCACCCCGATCTCCACGTCGTCCCCGATGACGACCCCGCCCATGTGACCGATCCGGATCGGTCGGCCGCGGTCATCCATCTCGAAGCCGAAGCCACGCTCGCCAATGCTCGTGTGCGAGCCGATCCTGGTATGCGAGCCGACCTGAACCCCGGTGCGAAGAACGACGTGGTGGTCGATGACCGAGCCCGGCCCCACCACGACGCCGTCCTCGATCACGGCGAAGTGCCCCACCGACACGCCCTCCCCCAGCTCGGCGCCCTCGGAGACGTACGCCAGCTGCGAGATCGTGGCCGGAAGCTCTGCCTGAAGGAAGTCCCGCACCGCCAGGGCGTACGCCAGCCGGGGGTTGACCACGGCGACGAGGTTGTCCCCGGCGGTGCCGGCCGCCTCGGCCGGCACGATGAACAACGTCTCGGGGTTGCCCGCCAGCAGCCGGGCGCTGTCAGCTGTCCAGCGCCGCAGGAAGGACACGGTCTGCGGCTTGGGCGACGTCGAGGACGAGACCCCGTGCAGCGGCCTCTGCGAGCCCGACTCGCCGCCCAGCGCGCAGATGACATCGGCAAAGGTGACCATCGAAACCCCAATTCGTCTGAGTAGCCCGCATCCGAAGGCGATGCTAGCGGCTCACGAGCCGAGGGCGGGCACCGCTGAGGCCGACGGCAACCACCGCCGGTATGCCGACGGCGGCCACCGCGGTCGGCATACCGGCGACGACCGCGCTCAGCTGAGAGCAGCCACCGCGGCTGCGACCGCCGGGGCCACCCTCTCGTCGAAGACGCTCGGCACGATCTCCACCGCGGTCGGCTCGGCCACCAGCGAGGCGATCGCCCGCGCCGCGGCCAGCTTCATCGCCTCGGTGATCTGCGGGGCGCCGGAGTCGAACGCCCCCCGGAACAGCCCCGGGAACGCCAGCACGTTGTTGATCTGGTTCGGGAAGTCCGACCGCCCGGTCGCGATGACCTCGGCGTGCCGGGCCGCAACCAGCGGGTGAACCTCGGGCTCGGGGTTGGCCAGGGCGAAGATGATCGCGCGCGACGCCATACCGGCAAGGTCCTGCTCGGCCACCTGCCCGCCGGACACCCCGACGAACACGTCCGCATCGACCAGGGCCGCCCCCAGCGAGCCGGACAGGCCACGCGGGTTCGTGATGGCCGCCAGACGATGCTTGTGCTCGACCAGATCCGTGCGCTTCGGGGAGATGATCCCCTGCGAGTCGCAGACCACCACGTCCCGGATCCCGGCCCGGACCATGATCTTGGCCACCGCCACACCGGCCGCCCCGGCGCCCTGGACCACCACCCGCAGGTCCGCCAGGTCCTTGTCCACCACTGTCGCCGCGTTGATCAGGGCCGCCAGGGCCACGATCGCGGTGCCGTGCTGGTCGTCGTGGAAGACCGGGATGTTCAGCCGCTCACGCAGCTGACGCTCGATCTCGAAGCACCGCGGCGCCGAGATGTCCTCCAGGTTGATCCCGCCGTAGGTCGGCGCAAGCCGCACGATCGCCTCGACCAGCTCCTCGACGGTCCCCGTCTCCAGGCAGACCGGCACCGCGTCGACGCCGGCGAAGTGCTTGAACAGCACCGCCTTGCCCTCCATCACCGGCAGCGCAGCCAACGGGCCGATATCGCCCAGGCCCAGCACCGCGGTGCCATCGGTGATCACGGCGACGGTGTTGCCCCGCGCGGTGTAGCGGGCGGCCAGCGACGGGTCCGCCGCAATCGCCCGGGAGACCTCGGCAACCCCGGGGGTGTAGAGCAGCGCCAGGTCGGCCCGGCCGCGCAACGCCTTGGTGGGGACGACCTCGATCTTGCCGCCCTCGTGCACGCGGAAGGCCGGGTCGGCCGGGTCAAAACTGAAGGGCACGGGGTATGACGGATTGGCACTCATGATCACTATCACCTGTTCGACGGGAGCGGGCACACCTGAAACGGCAACATCAACTACTGGGTAAGCCAGGGTGTCGGCTACATCTATGCGTCGCGGGGGGTGGCCCGCAGAGGCCATGTTGTCACAGACAGGCACCCTTGAATAGCACAACAGGGGTGGATGGAGCGCAATGTCACAAGAACGTGACGCTCGTCCCATTAGCCCTTCTGTGGTGGCAAGATGCCTAAATCACGTTCAGTCAGCAACTGTCCAGTTACAGCATTCGTGGAAGGAACTCCTCTCATGGTCCGACGTCTCTCACCTGCGATAACGCTCACTGCCGGTGCTGCCATCGTGGGTCTGGCTCTCAGCGCCTGCGGCTCCAGCTCGCTGTCGACCCCTGACGCCAGCACCAAGGCCCCGACAGCCCAGGCCGTGGACCCGGCGCTCGCCGCCAAGCTGCCGGCCAAGATCAAGTCGGCCGGCAAGATCATCGTGGGGACCGACGCCACCTACGCCCCCAACGAGTTCCTCAACGCGGATGGCAAGACCGTCCAGGGCATGGACGTCGACCTGTTCAACGCCGTCATGCAGAAGTTCGGCGTCAAGGTCGTCTGGCAGCCGGCCGGCTTCGACACCATCATCGCGGGCGTCAGCAGCGGCAAGTACGACATCGGCGTCTCGAGCTTCACCATCAACGCCGACCGGATGAAGCAGGCCAACATGGTGAGCTACTTCAACGCCGGCACCCAGTGGGCAACGCCCCCCGGGAACCCGAAGAAGATCAACCCTGCGAGCCCCTGTGGCTTCAAGGTGGCCGTCCAGAAGGGCACTGTGCAGGCTGACACGGATATGCCGCCCAAGGTCAAGGCCTGCGCGGCAGCCGGCAAGCCCGTCGACCTGCAGATCTACGCCGGCCAGGACACGGCCACCGCGGCCGTGGCGAACGGCAAGGCAGACGCCATGCTGGCCGACTCCCCTGTTGTCGCGTACGCGATCAAGCAGTCGGCCGGAAAGATCGAGGCGGCCGGCGCCGTCTATGACGCAGCCCCCTACGGCTATGTCCTGAAGAAGTCCGACACAGAGTTCGCCCAGGCCATCGTCGACGCGCTGAAGTCGCTCGACACCTCTGGTGCCTACAAGAAAGCGCTCAGCAACTGGGGCAACGAGGCGGGCGCGATCAGCGACTTCGCCGTCAACCCCCCGGTCAAGTGAGCAGTCCCCCCACCACGGATCGGCCGGGCCTCATCGAGGCCCGGCCGGTCCGGCATCCCTGGCGATGGGCCGCCATCGCCGTCATCCTGGTCCTGGTCGCCATGATGGCGAACCTGGCCTTCACCAACCCCGCGTTCGACTGGGGATTCGTGTTCAAGGCCATGGCGCAGACGCCGGTCCTGCGAGGTCTGTACATCGGCACCCTGCTCACCACCGTGCTCGCGATGATCGTCGGTATCGCGGGCGGCGTCATCACCGCGGTCATGCGGCTGTCTGACAACCCGATTCTCTCGGGGGTCGCCTGGGTCTTCACCTGGTTCTTCCGGGGGATCCCCCGCTACGTCCTGTTGTTCACCATGGGCACGCTGGGCATCCTGTTCCAGAAGGGCCTGGGCCTCGGCATCCCCTTCGACTGGAGGATCCAGGAGCTGCTCGGCATCAGCGGCAGCTGGAGATTCGCGACCCTGGACGCCAACGCCCTGTTCTCCGGTCTCTTCGGGGCGGTGCTCGGCCGGGGGCTGTCCGAGGCCGCCTACATGTCCGAGATCGCCCGGGCCGGGATCCTGTCCGTCGACAAGGGCCAGTCGGAAGCGGCCGAGGCGCTGGGCATGAGCAGTGGCAAGTCCATGCTCCGGATCGTGCTCCCCCAGGCCATGCGGGTCATCGTCCCCCCGACCGGCAACGAGACGATCGCCATGGTCAAGGACACCTCGCTACTGATCGCCCTGCCCCTTACCACCGAGATGTTCTTCCAGCTCCAGGCCATCGGTTCCCGGACGTACAAGGTGTTCCCGGCCGCCGTCGCTGCGTCGATCTGGTACCTGCTCATCACCAGTATCCTGATGGTCGGCCAGTACTACCTCGAGCGGCACTTCGGCCGTGGATTCGGTCAGAAGAAGCCCAAGAACAAACGGTTCGCCCGCGCCGGCGGGATGGGTGGTGCCTGATGTCTGTTCCCACACAGGACGGCAACAGCGGTATGCCGCTGGTGCACGCCGTCAACGTGATGAAGTCCTTCGAGGACAACCAGGTGCTCAAGGGCATCGACCTCGATGTGCACAAGGGCCAGGTGATCTGCCTGCTCGGCCCGTCCGGCTCGGGCAAGACCACGTTCCTGCGTTGCATCAACCAGCTCGAGACCATCGACGGCGGCCGCATCTGGGTCGACGGCGACCTGATGGGCTACGAGGACCGCGCCGGCACGCTGCACCGCCTGGGCAACAAGGCCATCGCGGCACAGCGTCGCGAGATCGGGATGGTCTTCCAGAAGTTCAACCTGTTCCCGCACAAGACCACGATCGAGAACATCATGGAAGCGCCGATCCAGGTCAAGGGCGAGGACAAGGCCGAGGTCCGTGACCGCGCGATCGCCCTGCTGGCCCGGGTCGGCCTGGAGGACAAGCCCTCTGCCTATCCCTCCCAGCTGTCCGGCGGTCAGCAGCAACGCGTCGCCATCGCCCGCGCCATGGCCATGCAGCCCAAGCTGATGCTCTTCGACGAGCCCACCTCGGCGCTGGACCCCGAGCTGGTCGGTGAGGTGCTCGCCGTCATGCGGCAGCTCGCCGACGAGGGCACCACTATGATCGTGGTGACCCACGAGATGAGCTTCGCCCGCGAGGTCGCCGATCACGTCGTCTTCATGGATGGCGGAGTGGTCGTCGAGCAGGGCGATCCGAAGTCGGTCATCAACAACCCGCAACACGCCCGCACCAAGTCGTTCCTTCGCCGGATGCAGGCCGAGCCCCAGGCCGTGGAGCACGTGCCCACCTCCCTGGAGGAGGCGCTCATCGTCGAGGAACAGCACCTGCAGAACAAGGTGGAGATCGAAGGAGAGGTATGACGCCTCGAAAGCTCGGAATCGCCCGCGTGAGCGGGCGCTCCATGGAGCCCACCCTGCACGAGGGCGACAGGCTCCTCGTGCTGTATGGCGCGCGCCCCCGCCGCGGCAAGCTTGCCATCGTCCGCCTGCCCGACGACGCGACAGGGGCCCCGCGCCCGCTGGCGGTCAAGCGCCTCTCGCGTCGCGACCCTGAGGGCGGCGACGGCTGGTGGGTCGAGCGGGACAACCCCAGAGAAGGCCTCGACTCCTGGGCGGTCGGCGCGATCCCGGCGGCCGGAATACGGGCCAGGGTGATTCTGCGGGTGCCGAACCGGCTCCATATGCCGGTACCCGCTCGCCTGCGTTGACAGCGTTCGGTATGTTCGTTCCCGTACTCTCGAACGATTGCAGTACCCCGAAAGCTCGTCGAAGGGACCCACATATGTTCATGCGCATGTTTGCCGCTCCGGTTCAGGTCAGCGCCCACTGCGACCTGCCCTGCGGAATCTACGACCCCGCCCAGGCCAAGATCGAGGCTGAGTCCGTCAAGGCCTGCATGGTCAAGGCGGCCGCTTCCGGCGACGCCGACTTCACGGCTCGCGCCCTCATCGTCAAGGAAGAGCGCTCCGACCTGGTCAAGCACCACCTGTGGGTGCTGTGGACCGACTACTTCAAGGCCCCGCACTTCGAGAA
>DASVKO010000142.1:0-21514 GCA_036385355.1 Dermatophilaceae bacterium | reverse complement strand
CAAGGTCCGCGGCCTCAAGACCACGGCGGAGGAGCTGCCGGTCTACGTGGAGCGGGTGGTCCGCAACTTCGTGGCTGACCGTGAGCCGGGCGAGCGATTCGCGACGTGGGCCCTGCGCGCTGACGAGGACCTGCTGGTATGACGACCGCACCGGTCCACTACTTTGCCAACCTGCGCGATCTGCCCGCGGCAGAACGGGACTCGGCCCTGGCCGCGGTCTCGGCCGGGCTCGAGGGGAAGCCCGCCGAGGAGATTGCGGCCTGGGCAGCCAGCGCGTTCGGAACGGACATCATCGTTGCCGCCTCGATGCAGGACGTCATACTCCCGCATCTGTTCGCCCAGCTGATCCCCGGCGTCGAGATCCTGTTCCTTGAGACCGGCTATCACTTCCGCGAGACCCTGCTGACCCGCGATGTGGCTGCACGAGCCCTGCCGATCACCGTCAGCGAGGCGCTGCCCCGCCAGAGCGTGGCCGAGCAGGACGCCGAGTATGGCGAGAAGTTGCACGACCGCGATCCAGACCTCTGCTGCTTCCTGCGCAAGGTCGAGCCACTCGCACGGTCCCTGGTCGGCCGGTCCGCCTGGGTCGCCGGGGTGCGCCGGATCGAGGCTCCGACCCGGGCCAGCACCCCGATCGTCTCCTGGGACGAGAAGCACGACCTGGTCAAGGTCAACCCCCTCGTGGCCTGGTCGGACGAGGACGTCGAGGCCTATCAGGTCGCACACAACCTGCCGCGCAACCCGCTGGTGGCCCAGGGCTATCCGTCTATCGGGTGTGCTCCCTGCACTCGCAAGGTTGCACCCGGCGAAGACCCCCGGGCCGGACGCTGGTCCGGCAACGACAAGACCGAATGCGGGATCCACTCATGAAGCCGATCACCGGGACCATCGACGACGTGGGCTCCGAGACCACAGGGGCTGCGGCCAGCCGGGCCGTCCAGACGGCAGCAGCGGCCGCCGGGCAGGCGCAGAGTACTGACGGCCGGCTGACCCTGGACCACCTGGACACCCTCGAGTCCGAGTCGATCCACATCTTCCGTGAGGTGGTCGCGGAGTTCGAACGGCCGGTGCTGCTGTTCTCCGGCGGCAAGGACTCCGTGGTCATGCTTCACCTGGCCGCGAAGGCCTTCTGGCCCGGGCCGGTCCCGTTCCCCCTGCTCCATGTGGACACCGGCCACAACTTCCCGGAGGTGCTCGCCTACCGCGACCGCGCGGTCGCAGACAAGGGCGTGCGCCTGGAGGTCGCCCTGGTGCAGGACTACATCGACGATGGCCGCCTGGCCGAACGCACCGACGGCACCCGCAACCCGTTGCAGACCCAGCCGCTGCTCGACGCCATCACTGGCCACAGGTTCGATGCTGTCTTCGGCGGCGGACGTCGCGACGAGGAGAAGGCCCGCGCCAAGGAGCGCATCTTCAGCCTGCGCGACGAGTTCGGTGCCTGGGACCCCCGCAACCAGCGCCCCGAACTGTGGAACCTCTACAACGGCAGGCACCGCCCGGGTGAGCACGTCCGGGTGTTCCCGCTGTCCAACTGGACCGAGCTCGACGTCTGGCGCTACATCGCCCGGGAGGACATCGACCTACCCGAGCTCTACTACGCCCACCGGCGCGAGGTCTTCGAGAGGGACGGGATGCTGCTCGCGGTCGGCCCCGTGTCGCTGCCCCGTGCCACCGAAGGCGTTGTCAGCAAACAGGTTCGCTACCGGACCGTGGGTGACATGTCCTGCACCGGCGCCGTCGAGTCCGACGCCGCGACCGTCCAGGACGTCGTCGTCGAGGTGGCCGCGACCCGGCTCACCGAACGGGGTGCCACCCGCGCTGACGACCGGATCTCCGAGGCCGCCATGGAAGACCGCAAGAAGGAGGGGTACTTCTAGATGCCCAGCACTGTGTTGAACACCGAGGCGTTGGCGGGCTACCGGCATCCCACGCTGCTTCGCCTGGCGACGGCCGGTTCGGTCGACGACGGCAAGTCCACCCTCGTCGGGCGCCTGCTGCACGACTCCAAGTCGGTCCTGGCAGATCAGCTCGACGCGGTCGAGCGCGTCTCGCGCGACAGGGGCCTGGCCCACGCCGACCTCGCCCTGCTGACCGACGGCCTGCGCGCCGAACGCGAGCAGGGCATCACCATCGACGTGGCCTACCGCTACTTCGCCACGGCCGACCGCTCGTTCATCCTGGCCGACTGCCCGGGACACGTTCAGTACACCCGCAACACCGTCACCGGAGCCTCGACAGCGGACGCGGTGGTGCTGCTCGTGGACGCGCGCAAGGGCGTGCTGGAGCAGACCCGCCGCCATCTCGCGGTGGCCACCCTGCTCCGCGTCCCGCACGTGATCGTCGCCGTCAACAAGATCGACCTCGTTGGCTTCGACGAGGGCGTCTACCTCACGGTGGCAGAGGACCTGGCGGCGGTGGCGTTCGACCTCGGGCTTCCCGACCTGATCACCGTCCCGGTCTCGGCGCTCGAGGGCGACAACGTCGTGGACCGCTCGTCGCGCACCGACTGGTACTCCGGACCCAGCCTGCTCGAAGTCCTCGAGGCCCTGCCCGCGGCTGATGACCCGAGCCACGAGGAGTTCCGCTTCCCCGTGCAGCTCACCCTGCGACCGCAGGAGGCCGCGCTGGACGCGGCCCACCGTGAGTACCGCGGGTATGCCGGTCAGATCGCCTCCGGGGTCGTCCGGGTGGGCGACGAGGTCGTGGTCCTGCCCGGCGGACGCCGGACCACCGTCGCCGGCATCGACACCGCCGACGGTGTGCTGGCCGAGGCCTTCGCCCCACGCTCGGTGACGCTGCGTCTGACCGACGACATCGACGTGGCCCGCGGTGACCTCATCGCAGAGGCATTCAGCGCACCGGAGCCGGTGAAGGACCTGGTCGCCACCGTCTGCTGGCTCTCGGACGCGCCGTTGAGCAAGCACAGCCGGGTGCTGCTCAAGCACACCACCCGCACCACCCGGGCGATCGTCAGTGCCGTGGACGGGGTCCTGGACCTCGACGCCGTGCAGATCGTGCCGGCCGACGACCTCGGGCTCAACGACATCGGGCGCCTGCGGATCCGCACCGCCGAGCCGATCGCAGCCGAGCCGTATGCCCGGTATCGCCGCACCGGCGCCTTCCTGCTGATCGACGCGCAGAGCGGGCAGACCCTCGCCGCAGGCATGGTCGGGGACCCGCTGGCCGGCGACGGTGAGCACGCCGACGACTGGGACATCTGAGGGTTCCGTGACCGAGTCCGAGCCGACAGCTGCGATCGCGACCGTCACCGCGAGCCAGGCGGCCGCGAGCCACATGGCGGCGCGTCAGATGGCGGTGCGTCAGATGGCGGCGAGCCAGACGGCCGCGAGCCAGACGACGGCGGTCCTCCTGCTCAGCCATGGCAGCCGGGACCCGCGAGCACGCTATGTGGTGAGCGAGCTGGTTACGGCTGTTGCGGCTGTTGCCGGGAGTACGGTGCGTGCGGCTCACCTGGACTTCACCCCGCCCGCCCCGGTGGTTGCGCTTCAGGAGCTGGCGGCCGACGGGTTCACCTCCGTGCGGGTCGTCCCGTTGTTGTTCACCCCCGGATACCACCTGACCCACGACGTGCCTCTGGCCGTCGCGGCCAGCGGCGTGACCGGGCGAATGCACGTCAGCGTGGCGCCGCCGCTGCTCTCCGGCGGGCGCCGGGCCCGCGGCCTGCTGCTCAGAGCCCTGGCCGACCGCCTCGTCCAGGCCGGAGCCGACGGGCAGGTCGTCAGGCAGACCGACGGGCAGGACGACGGGCGGGACGACGGGCAGGCCGTCAGGCGGGCCGACGGGCTGGTTCTGGCATCGGCGGGGTCGAGCTCTCAGGCGGCACGTCGGTGCATCGGCAGCCTCGTCGCTGACCTCCAGAGGGCCCATGGCATCCCGGTGGAACCTGCCTTCGCCTCCGGGGCCTCCTTATCGCCCGCCCGGGCACTGGAGGCCCTGTCAGAGCGGGGGGCTCGCAGACCGGCGGTCGCCTCACTCTTCGTGGCACCGGGCAGGCTCAGCGACTCGGTGGTCGCTGCGTGCCCCGGTCTGCCGGTGGCCGACCCGCTGGGGGTGAGCCCGGCGTTCGTCGAACTGCTCGTAGAACAAGCCCGGGCCCTGTCCAGGACGATCTAGACAGGCTGCCCGCCGGTCGCGGTGCGGTCAGTCGCGGTGAGCCCTGGGGTCAGGCTCGGTGTGAGTTCTGGGGTCAGGCTCGGGGTGAGTTCTGGGGTCAGGCTGGGGGTGAGATCTGGGGCCAGGCTCGGGGTGAGCCTGAACGTGGGATGGTCGGACGCTCCGGGGAGCCTCTTCCAGTAGCCGCTCGCCTCGCGACCAGCCTTCAGGCGGTAGGCGGTGAGGATGCCGGGGAGCTCCCCGGCGGGCACCTCCGTGGCGGCATACGACTCGAACTTGCCCTTCTGGCCCAGCCGGACTCTCCCGGCCGCACGGACGTTCTTGACCCAGTCGGACTCGCCGCGGGTCGACACGACGAACAGCGAGTCGCTGTATTCCAGCGGAATCACCGGAACCCGTTGCGGGTCAACAGCATTGCGACGGGCCACTTCAAGGGTGTGCACGTCCCACAGGGTGCTGCGCATGGCCAGCCGGTCGAAGATCTTGGTTACCCGGGTGGGCGGCTTCAGATAGACCATGACGCAATCTTGCAGCATAGGAGACCGTTTCGTTACCAGGTTCGGGGAGGGCCGTTACCAAACGATGTGGAATGGTACCGCGGACTGAGGGGTGTTGCGACGGGGGTCAGGGCCGGATCGTGGCCTGCACAGTGTCGATTCGCTGCGCAGGCTCTGGCAGCCCTGGCGAGGTGCCGCGGACTCACGAGAGGCCGACGACGTTGCCGTCCTTGTCGAGGTCGATCCGCTCGGCGCCCGGGTGCTTGGGCAGTCCGGGCATCGTCCGCATCTCGCCGCAGATGGCATAGACATATCCGGCGCCGACAGCGGCCCGGACCTCTCGTACCGGCATCCGCCAGCCGGTCGGCGCGCCCCGCAGCGTGGGGTCCGAGGACAGGGACAGGTGCGTCTTGGCGATGACCACCGGGAACTCGCCGTAGCCCAGAACCTCGAACCGGGCCAGCTGCTTCTTCACCGACGGCGACAGGTCGATGCCGTCGGCGCCGTAGATCTCGCGCGCGATCTTGTCGATCTTGTCGACCAGCGGCAGGTCGAGATCGTAGAGGTACCTGAACGAGTTCGGCTCCTGGGCGGCCTCGACGACGAGCGCAGCCAGGGCGAGTGCGCCCTTCCCGCCGTTGGCGACGTGGCGGGTGACGGCCACCCGGACGCCGGCGTCTGCCGCGATCTGCCGGATGACTTCGTGCTCGGACTCGAAGTCGGTGGGGAACGCGTTGATGGCCACCACCGGAGACACCCCGAAGCGACGCACGATCTCGATGTGGCGTCGCAGGTTCGCACCCCCGATCCGGACGTCCTCGGGGTTCTCCTGCAGCATCTCCGGGGGAAGCGGGTGGCCGGCGACGACCTTGTAGCGGCCGGAGTGCGTCTTCAGGGCGCGCACCGTGACCACGAGCACAGCGGCGTCCGGGGTCAGCCCGGACGCCCGGCACTTCACGTTGAAGAAGCGCTCGGCGCCCATGTCGGCACCGAAACCGGCCTCGGTGAGCAGGTAGTCCGAGGTGCGGATGCCGAGCAGGTCGGCGACGACCGAGGAGTTGCCGGTGGCGATGTTGCCGAAGGGCCCGGCGTGGATCAGGGCCGGCGTGTGCTCCAGAGTCTGCAACAGGTTGGGCTTGATGGCGTCCCGCATCATGACCGCCATGGCTCCGGCAGCCTTGAGGTCCTCGGCGGTGACCGGCCGGCCGGCGTACGTGTAACCCACCACGATGCGGCCGAGGCGCTGTCGAAGGTCCTGCAGCGAGGTCGACAGCGACAGGATCACCATCACCTCGCTCGCCGCGGTGATGTCGAACCCTGCCTGCCGTGGCAGGCCGTCCATCCGCTCGCCGAGCCCGACGACGATGTTGCGCAGGGCGCGGTCGTTGACGTCCAGCACCCGCCGCCAGGCGATCGTGCGCACGTCGATGTCGAGCTCGTTGCCGTGGTGCAGGTGGTTGTCGACCATGGCCGTGAGCAGGTTGTGAGCCGAGGTGACCGCGTGGAAGTCGCCGGTCAGGTGCAGGTTCACGGCCTCCATCGGCACGACCTGGCTGTAGCCGGCTCCCGCCGCGCCGCCCTTGATGCCGAACGTCGGCCCGAGGGACGGCTGCCGCAGCGAGAGCATCGACCGGTGCCCCAGCAGAGCCAGCCCCTGGGCGAGCCCGATCGACGTGGTGGTCTTTCCCTCGCCCAGCGGCGTGGGCGTCACGGCGGTGATCACGATGTATTTGGCGGGTGCCTGCCCGGACAGTGCGTCCTGTGCGCTCGGTGCAACCTTGGCGATGTACCTGCCGTAGGTCTCCAGATGCTCCTGCGCGATCCCGGCCGAGGCGGCGACCTCCTCGATCGGCAGCAGGGTGGCGGCATGGCCGATTTCGAGGTCGTTCAGGATTTTGTCCGTCATGCATACAGCATGACAGTCATATATGTGTCCGATGGCCACAGGGTGGACAAGATCTCCGGTCTCAGCCTGTGGGAGGTCAGTCAGTCCGAGTGCCTGATGGCCTCCACGGCAGCATCGACCGAGCTGTGGAGGCGCCCCTCGTCCAGGGCCCGGAAGAAGGCGTACCGGCGCATCTGCTCACGCAGCCTGGCGCGCATCTCGACGAACACGAGGTGGACCCCCTGCGCTGCGAGCTCGGCGCTGAGCTGTTCGAGCATGTCCGCAGCCGTGACGTCGATGTCGGTGACCGCCTCGCACTGCAGCACGACCCATCCGACGTCCTCACCGCGCGCAAGCCGTCTCACGTGCTGCCGGAAGATACCGACGTTGGCGAAGAACAGCGGTGCCTCCCAGCGGAATACGACGATCCCCGGCTCCACCCGGGCTTCCTGCCGGTCGTTGACGGAATGCCAGTTGCCGGACGGGGCCCGGCCGAGCACCTCGCCATGGGGCCACCAGCTGCGCCGGAAGAACAACAGGATCGACAGGCCGATCGCGACGAGGATCCCGTTGATCACGCCGACGACGATGACCGAGGCGGACGTCACGAGCGAGAGCAGCAGCGCGGACCGGCGGATCGACCAGTAGCGCCGCAGCACTGGGACGTCGATGAGTGAGAAGGCAGCCGCAATGATGACGGCCGCGAGCACGGTCTGCGGCAGGTCAGCCAGCAGCGAGTTCAGGAACAGCAGGAGGAGGACGACGGTCGCGGCTCCCACGAGCCCGGTGACCTGGCTCTTCGCCTTCGACTGCTCGGCAACTGCCGTTCGCGAGGCGCTGGACGACACCGCGAAGCCCTGGAACAGGCCGGCCGCGATGTTCGCCGTGCCCACCCCGATCATCTCCTGGTCGGGGTCGACCTCCTCGCCCCGGCGGGCGGAGAAGCTGGTTGACGTGGCGATCGTGTCGGTCAGCGACACGATCGTGATCCCGACCGCGGCGATCAGCAGTGGACCCACGTCGCTCAGCCGGGTCCACGGAAGGACGGGGGTGGGCAGCCCCTGGAGAAGGGACCCCACCGTCTTCACGCCCTGCGCCGAGAGGTCGAGGGCCGCGGAGACCAGGGTGGCCCCGACGATGGCGACGAGGATGGCCGGCAGCTTCTTGGACACGTTCGGAAGCACGAGCAGCACCAGCAGGGTCGCCACCCCGAGCGCCAGGGTGATCCGGTTCGTCTCGCCGAGGTGGGACAGGAACGCCCCGATCTGTTCGAAGAACCCCTCTGCGTCGGTGGAGAACCCGAAGAGCTTGGGCAGCTGGCTGACGATGATCGTGATGCCCAGGCCGTTCATGTAGCCGACCTGGACCTCCTTGGACAGCAGGTCGGCCACGAAGCCGAGCCTGGCCACCCCGAGGCCGATCTCGATCGCGCCGACGAGCAGGGCGAGCATCCCGGCGAGCGCGATCGCCGTGGCCGGATCGCCGGAGGCTCCCAGCAACGGCAGGGTTGCTGCCAGGATCAGCGGCGACACCGACGAGTCCGGGCCGAGGACCAGGATCCGGGACGGTCCCATGATCGCGTAGCCCACCAGGCACGCGACCGTGGTGTAGAGGCCGGTGACCGCGGGAAGCCCGGCCAGCTCGGCGTAGGCCATGCCCTGGGGAACGAGGATGGCGGCGAGGATGAGGCCGGCGACAAGGTCAGGCCTGATCCAGGATCTCTGGTAGTGGCGCAGCAGGGCGATCCCCGGCACGTGCCGGGCGAAGCCGGACGGCTGGCTCATCACCTCGTTGCCCGCGCTCACGGCCGGTCAGCCCGTGACCTCTGGCGGCGATGCTTCGGCTGGTCCACCCTCGGAAGCATCGATCCTTCGGGTATGCCGTGTGCTCATCCGTGCGGGGTGATTCCGTTCCGGCGGCCCTCTTTTGGGCCACGGAGGCTAGGGTCGCAAATATGACCAGCCCGACCCGAGCTCTCTGTGCGGCCGAGGGGGTTCCGCTTGAGCTCGAGTCGATCGTCACGGCTCTCTCCTCCCGGTACGTCGTGGCCAAGGGCGCGAGACAGGTTGTCCGCCGCCGGCGACTCGACACGTTCGACCGGCGGCTGCGCACCGCGGGTCTCACGTTGGAGCACCAGGTCGTCGCCTCGCGGGAGCGGGTCGTCCTGCGTCGGCTGGACGGGTCCTCGACCGTGGTGGTGCCTGTGAAGGACCTGCGGTGGCCGGCGCCCGCCGGCGTTCTCCCGTCCGGCCCGGTCAGGGACGCGGTCGCCCCCGTGGCCGGCATCCGGGCGCTGATGGTGGCCTCGGACCAGAGACGGCGCATACAGCCGCTGGCCTTGCGGAACAAGGACGGGAAGACCGTGGCCCGGGTCGATCTGGACGAGCCGGCTTCCGCGGCCGGCGCGCCGGCCAGGCTCACGGTGGGCACGATGCGCGGGTATGACGAACAGGCCCGGCGCGCCGGACGCCTGCTGCTCGGCCTCGGCCTGCGTGCGGTTGAGGGCCCCGTGGAGGGCGGGGACCCTGAGAACGGTGGGGACTCTGAGGACGGTGGGGACTCTGAGGACACACTGCCCCGCCCGGCACTGCCCGGGCCGGTCAAGGACCGCTCGGTACCCGCGCCGGTGCTCCTGACCTCGGCGCTGAGCGGTTTCCTGGTGACGATGCGCGAGAACCTCCCCGGTCTGCTCGATGACGTGGACACCGAGTTCCTGCACGACTTCCGGGTCTCGGTGCGACGGACCCGGGCGACGCTCAAGCTGGGGCGACCTGTCCTGCCGGAGGTGACGCGATCCAGGTGGGAGCCGGCCTTCCGGTGGCTGGGTGACCTGACCACGCCGGTCCGGGACCTGGACGTCTACGAGCTGGGGCTACCCGAGATGGGCGCCTGGCTGCTGACGGCAGACCCCCGCGACCTGGAACCCCTCGCGATGCATCTGCGGAGCCGCCGGGCAGCGGAATACCGGGTGCTGGTGCGTTCGCTGAGGTCCGCCAGGTTTATGCGGCTGGTCACGAAGTGGGATGAGGAGCTGGCCCGGCTGGGGGAGGTGCCTGCCAGTGACCCGCCGGACGCTGCTCACCCTGAACTCCTGTCGGCCGGTGAGCTGGCCGACCGCAGCATCTCCCGGGCCTACCGGCGGGTGGCTCGTGGCGGTGCCCTCATCGGGGCCGGCTCACCGGCCACAGACCTGCACTGGCTGCGGAAGCGGTGCAAGGAGCTTCGCTACGCCCTGGAGGTGTTCTCCCCGTTGATCGACCCTGCTGCCCGCAAGCATGCGGTTGCCGACCTCAAGGATCTGCAGGACGTCCTGGGCCGCTTCCAGGACTCGGAGGTGCAGCGCCGGGCGTTGCGCGGGTACGCCGAGGAGATGATGGGCGAGGGGACGACAGCCGGGGCGCTGCTGGCCATGGGCGAGCTGATCAGCCACCTCGACGTCGAGCAGGACCGGGCCCGTCAGGAGTTCGACGTCGCGTTCGCGCACTTCGGACGGCCGTCCAGCCTGAAGCTGATGCACCGATTGGGAGGCGCGACGTGAAGGTTCTTGCGACGTACAACATCAAGGGCGGCGTCGGCAAGACGTCGACAGCGGTGAACCTCGCCTACCTGGCGGCCCGTGAGGGGCGTCGTACCTTGTTGTGGGACCTCGACCCGCAGGGCGCCGCCACGTACATGTTCCGGGTGCGGCCCCGGGTCAAGGGCGGCAGCCTTGCCCTGGTCACCCGTAAGTGGCCGATCGAGGCGGCGCTGAAGGCGACGGACTTCGACAACCTGGACCTTCTGCCCGCCGACTTCAGCTACCGCAACATGGACCTCGAGCTCGACGACACGAAGAAGCGGACCACCCGGCTCGGCAAGCTGCTGGCCAGCGTCGATGGCGACTACGACGTGGTCTTCCTGGACTGCCCGCCCAGCGTCTCGCTGGTCTCCGAGAACGTGTTGCACGCCTCCGACACCCTCCTGGTGCCGCTGATCCCGGCGACCCTGTCACTGCGCACCCTCGACCAGCTGACCCGCTTCGTGGCCGACTCGGAGGGCAGCCGACCCGAGATCGTTGCCTTCTTCTCCATGGCAGATCGTCGTAAGCGCCTGCACAGGGACGTGATCGACACGATCCCGCGGGACGGCACCCGGATCGCCGACACCGTGATCCCGGCGCTCTCGATCATCGAGCAGATGGCCGAGCGCCGGGCGCCGGTGGCCGACTTCGCGCCGGACAGCCGGGCGGCCCGGTGCTACGAGCAGCTGTGGGCCGAGGTCAGACCCCGCTGAGGGCAGTTCCCGAGCCTTGCGCGAGCGGCAACCTACGGCATCATGTGAAGCATGAACGGCCACTACTACCGGGACGCGCGCCTGATCGAGGAACAGCTGGCCGAGGCCGGTCGTCCTGACTTGGCCCTGCTGATCGACGACGCGATCGAAGCCGGGTCCTCATCCTCCGAGGTTCTCATCCAGCTTCGAACGACGTTGACCCAGATCCAGAACCAGAGTCTGGGCCTGCCCGCCCAGCTGGACGATCAGATCGAGCAGCTCTCGAGCGCTGTCGGCCGCGCCCTGGCGTGAGCAAGTTGGTGACACCGGGGACCTGATCGCCCCCTGATTCGGTGCCATGATGAAGTGGCGCGATTCGGTGCCGCGATGAAGTGGCGCGCCAGCGGACCGACGTTGAACGGCCTCATCGGCGCCTGACGGGGGTGGTGGCAGTGGCTGACCAGGACGAGGAGCATCCACACGGCTTGCTGCAGTCTGCGATGGAGGAGTTCCTGGAGGGGACCCGGTCCGTTGCCAGACTTGTGGGGTCGGTCGGAAGCGGAGCGCTGGGCGCGATGCCCGAGCCCTTGCCGTCGACGGTGACCCAGATGCTGAGGTCCCTCCAGCGGCTGATCGACCAGGCGCCGCCGATCACTGACGAGCTGGAGATCCTCGTCCAGGAGGTCCACGCGAAGCGACTGACGGTGCAGGCACTGCAGGCCGAGCTCACCGCTTTCGACCACCAGCTGGATGTGCTCGAGAGGTCCCTGGCGCCGATGGAGAGCTGGGTCCGTCAGTGGGCCCGGGTGCGCACGTCGCTGACCGACACGCTTCAGTCGGCCGTGCCGGAAGAAGGCTCAGCGGCCGGCTGACGCAGCCGCAACGTCTCAGCCGTAACGTCTCAGCCGCAACGCCTCAGCGCACCGTGATCGAGGGCATCCGCAGTGCGGCCGCGGCGGGGAGCCCCAGCGCGGCGGTGATCTCGGAGAGCCCCGGCAGAGTCGGGCTGATCACCGCTCGCGGGTCCTCGGTGTTCTTCGCCTGTCCCAGCCGGGCCAGCGGGGAGACGTGAACGGCGTGGCTGACCGGTGCGTCGGCCGGCAGGTGCGCGCGCAGGCGGGCAATGCGGATGGCGTCGCGCAGCCCGCCGAGCTCGTCGACCAGGCCGTTGCCGAGCGCGTCGCTGCCGGTCCACACCCGGCCGCGCGCGATGTTCTCGATCTCGGCGACCGGGCGGCCGCGACCGCGGGCCACCTTGGCCACGAAGTCGTCGTAGATCGCGTCGATCGTGGCCGCCAGCCGCTCGCGCTCCTCGTCGCTGAAGCCGCGCCGCGCCGAGAACATCAGCGACCGGGCGCCGTGCGACACCGCCCCGGTGCTCAGGCCAAGGCGTTCGAACAGCTCATGGACGACCAACTTGCCGCCGAAGACGCCGATGGACCCGGTGAGCGTCGAGGGAAGTGCCACGATCACGTCGGCCGGGCAGGCGATGTAGTAGCCGCCGGAGGCCGCCGCCTCGCCCATCGACACGACCACCGGTTTGCCCGCGTCGCGCACCCGGCACATCTCTCGCCAGATCGTCTCGGACGCGACGGCCGAACCTCCGGGGGAGTCGACGTGCAGGACCACCGCGCGGACGTGCTCGTCGCGGGTCGCGGCGCGCAGAGCCGCCCCGACCGAGTCGCTGCCGACCTGGCGTCCCATCGGAGTGCGGCGGGTGTGCCCGGACACGATCGTGCCTCGCACCTCGACGAGTGCCACATGGCCCTTGCGGCGCCCCGGCAGGTGCGGACGGCGGGGCGGGCGCCACCGGTCGGCGAACAGCAGCTCGGCTCCGGTGCCGACGCGAGCCCGCATCGCGGCGTACGCCTCGTCGCGGAAGCCGAGCCTGTCGACGAGCCGGGCGTCACGTGCCTCCGGAGCGGTGCGCGGCCCGGTGTCGGCAAGCTCGCGCACCCGGGTGGCGTCGATCCCCCGCCCGTCGGCGATCGCGGTCACCGCCTCGGTGAAGACCGACTCGGCAAGGCGGTCGAGCGCGGTTCGGTGTGCCTCGGTGAACTCGGTGCGCATGATCTGGTCGGCCGCGTTCTTGAACTCGTGACGCTGCTCGAACTGCGGCTCGACCCCGAGATGGTCGAGGGCACCACGGACGAAGGTCGTCTCGACCCCGACGCCGAGCAGGCCGAGGCCCCCGCCTGGCTGCAGCCAGATCTCGTCGAAACCGGTCGCCAGCACGTACGCAGCCATGTCCCCGGTGCCCTCGCCGAAGCTCTCCGCCCAGGCGAGCGTCGGCTTGCCGCTCGCGGCGAACGCGCGCACCCCGAGGCGCAGCTCCTGCATGGCCGCCCAGGGCAGCGCCCCGCCGACCCTGGCGATCAGCCCGACAACGCGAGGGTCGGCCGCGGCCTCATGCAGCGCGCGCAGGGTGGGCCGGAGCTGGCGGCGGCCACGGGCGCGCAGCCGGGCCAGCGGGTCGTCCGCGTCCGGCGCGGCGGGAACCTCGGCGAGGTCTACTTCGAGCAGCAGGGACGGTCGGTGACCGGGCAGCGCGGGCATGCCCTCCACATTAGGGTGCGGCTGCCGTGGTGCCCAAGCCCTCAGGGGACACAAGGTGTCGCGGGGGCCTTCTGTCGACCGGCCTCCTCGTTGACGCGAGACGCGACGTGTCGCGGGAAGGCCGTCAGCGGGCTAGGCGTGCTCGAGGCGTTCGTGCAGCTCGTCGCTCACATAGCGCCGAACCAGCAGCGGGACGAAAGAGCGGACCGTGGCATCGTCGAACTGGCCCGACACCCGGGCAAGGCACTCGTCCACTGCCCGCGGGTCCAGCTGCTCGTCGAACTCTTCGTGAACCCCCTGCGCCACGTCCTGCAGGTCACTGCTGACTGCGGGGTGACCCTGGCAGTCGTCAAACGCTATGGAACCGACCATGCTCCGAATGTAGCCCCGCCGGCGGGCCTCAGAATTCCAGCCCCCTCATGACGCAGACTGTCTCGTTCATCACTGTTCCGGTTCATCACTGTTCCGGTTCATCACTGTTCCGGCCACCGACTGCTCGCGACTACTGCCCCTGCTGCCACCCGGCGACCTGGCACAGGTCGCCTCCTCAGCGGAGGGATCAGCGGTCTGCCCCGTCAGCTCACCTTCCTGGGAACGGTGCCGGACATGCTGAGGAAGAACTTCATGCACTTGTGCCCGACGTCGGCCGTGGGGTCGAACATCAACGGGCAGCCACCGTCGATCACCGTGATTCCCTGCTTCCGGCCGTACTCGGTGGCCGACGGGGAGACGCTCCCGGCGCCACCTGACCGATGCATCCACACGTGGCCGATCCCCAGCTCGGCGCATTCCCTCATGGTGGCGTCTGCTGACTCGGGCCTGGTCCCGATCACCACCGCCTCGACCCCGCCCGGGATCGACGACAGGTCGGGATAGGCGGTGTCCCCCTCAACGGTCTCGGCATTCGGGTTGACGGCGAAGACCGTGTAGCCCCTCTTCTTCAGGCGCTGGTAGACGACGTTGCCTCCATGACCCGCGGGTGTCCTGGAAACCCCGGTCACTGCAACCCTTTTCGTGGCGAGGAACGCGGTGGCGGCTTCTTTGATGGTGACCATGCCGTCACCATAGGACTGTACGATCTCCGGCGACAGAGGGAGCTGGCATGTTCTGGCATGGCAAGGCGATGTACCGGCGGTTGTCGGAGGACGTCTGCGCCGCGGGAGTGGGCGCGGGGGATGCCAAGCCCCCGCCGGTCACCGAACAGGATCTGGCCGGGCTGCCCGGGACGGTGCAGCGGTACCTGCGCGCCATGGGCGTGGTGGACCGCCCGCGCCAGTGGTCGTTCCAGGCGCATATCACCGGCCGCTTCCGGCTGCGGGGCGAGGGATCCTGGATGCCCGCCGAGGTCTGGCAGTACAACAGCGCGATCGAGGTCGCCCGCATCTTCCACATGCGCCTCGACTTCGCCGGGGCGCTGCCGATGGTGGGCCGTGACACCTACCTGGGCGGCAAGGGCATCATGCACGGCAAGCTGCTCGACCTGGTCACCGTGGCGCACTCGCAGGGCCCGGAGACCGATCTGAGTGAGCTCTCCACGTACCTGAACGACGCAGTGCTGATGGCACCGTCGATGCTCCTGCGGCCGAATACCTCGTTCGCACCCGTCGACGACAGCTCCTTCGACGTCACCCTCGCCGACGCCGGGATGACGGTCACCGCCCGGGTCTTCCTGGGCGACGACGACCGGCCGGTGAGCTTCAGCACCTCCGACCGGTACGCCGATCTGAAGGGCGGCCTCGTCCGGGCGGAGTGGACCACTCCCGTCGAGGGCTGGCAGCCGGACGGTGGGCGGTTCATCTTCACCCGCGGCCATGCCGTCTGGAACATGCCGCAGGGCCCGCTGGACTACCTGGACTTCAGCCTGTCGCCGGGAGCCGTCCGCTACAACATCGCGCCGGCCGACATCGCGCCGGCGGCGTGACGTTCACCTGATGCCTGTCTTCCGTCCACCGGGCGGCAATGCGGGAAGGGTTGGCTGACTCCATCCGGGCCGTCCGGCCCGCACTGCTTGGAGGCAGCACATGAGCTCGTTCCACAAGTTCTCCCTACTGGGCGCGGCCGGGGCCACCATCACCGTGTCCGCGCTCGTTGCCGGCTCGCTGGCAGCGACAGCGTCGTCGGGACTCAGCATCGGGAACGTGGCCCTCGCCAACCCGCGCAGCGGTGTGCAGAACAACGTGCTCGCTCCCGGGCTCAGCCAGACGTCCCTGGCCTGGGGCAACCTGCCGCTGGCCAACCCCGACCCGGCGGCCGGTGTGACCCACTACGGCTATGCCACCTCGGGGGGTAGTCCGCTCACCCAGGACCCGAAGGAGGCGTTCAAGACCGAGCCCGACAAGAACGTGTACCTCACCATGGCGGGTCACCACTACCTCTTCCAGGGTCACGAGGGCGCGCCGCGCGGGTACGTGACCCGGATCGACCTGGATGAGAAGAACCTGGCCAGGCGCGTCTCGCTGATCGCGGACACCGACGCCGAGGGCAAGCCGCTGCCCACTCTCGACGGCATCACCTGGGACCCGTTCAGCAAGCAGCTGCTGCTCACCGCCGAGTCGAAGTCACCGGCGGGCGGTGTCTTCGCGCTCACTCTGGACGCCACCGGGAACGCCCCGACCGGGAAGGCTGTCCGGCTGCCGGCCCTGGGCTCGGGAGGCTACGAGGGAGTCCAGAACGACTCCGCCGGCAACGTGTGGCTGGTCGAGGACATCGGCGGCTCCGGCGTCAGCGGCGGGAAGAAGCCCAACAGCTACCTCTACCGCTTCACCCCGAGCAACAGGACCGACCTGACCAGGGGCGGCACGCTGCAGGCCCTGCGGGTACTGCGCCCGGACGGGTCGCCGATCACCGCAAGCCAGCTCGCGGCCAACCCGGCGGACCCGGTCATCACCGACCTGCACACCAACGGCAGGTCCTTTGCCACGACCTGGGCCACCGTTCACGACGGTACCGGGGACTTCGACGCCACGGCCGGCGCGGCCGCCGCCGGGGCGACCCCCTTCAAACGCCCCGAGAACGGCGTCTTCCGCCCGGGCACGGGATTCGGCGACTTCTACTTCACCGAGACCGGTGACACCAGCACGGCCAGCTGCCTGCCCGGCGCGTACGGCGCCATCTTCCGTCTGTCCCAGGCCTCACCGACCGCGGACAAGGGAAGGCTGTCTCCCGTTGTCGTCGGCGACAGGACACACACCGGTTTCGACAACATCGCCTTCCTGACCAAGGACCGGCTCCTGGTGGTTGAGGATGCCGGCGACGGGCTGCACGCCCAGCGCGACGCCCTCGACTCGGGCTACCTCGTGGACCTTGACGGCAAGGACGGCAAGGCCAGGGAGGTCACCCGCTGGCTCGCCGAAGGCCGCGACGCCTCAGCCCTGTATGACGCGACGACCAGCCCCGGCTACAACGACGGGGACAACGAGATCACCGGCATCCACGTCTCCGACGGGGACGCCTCGGTTGGTGGCATTCTCGGCGCCAAGACGCCCAGGCCGTTCGATGGCTCGTGGCGCATGTTCTGGACGCAGCAGCACGGAGACAACGTCACCTGGGAGGTCACCGGCGGCCGCTGAACACGTCCTCGTCTGACCCCAGCCGCCTCCGCCGGATCACCTGGCGGGGGCGGCTGATCGGTCGGCCTGCCGGCAGCCTCCGTTGCGCCGGACCCGGTCACGTCTGCCGGAGGCGTCCCTGCAGCTCCTCGCGGACGTACCGCCGCACGAGCAGGGGGACGAAGGATCTGACCGTGGCGCCGGTGAACCTGGCGGCCACCTTGCTCAGGCACTCGTCGATCGTCCGGGGATCGAGATGCTCGTCGAACTCCTCGTGGACGCGGTGCGCGACGTCATGAAGATCGGGGTCGACTCCGGTGGGTATCGGACGCGAACCGGCGGGCAGACTGGCCATAGACCACGGTGACACCGGGGGGCTCGGTCGCGCAAGACCCGGTTCCCGCGCGGTCCCGCGCGATCCCTGACAAATGGGTCGCCGGGGCCCAAATCCCTGTCCCTGCTAGGAATACGCGCCTCACGCCCGCCCCGCGGCACGGCGGCCTGGTCTCTGTTGTGACGGGCCCGGGACGGACTCAGCCACCGGACACTGTCGCCGCCGGACCGACCAGATTCCGGTAGATCGAACGGTCACCGATCGGTTGAAGGGTCGCACAGCAGCGCCGACGTCACGCCGGGGCAAGATGGGCCATCTACCGTTGTTCCTGTCGCTTTCGCGGGCGAGGCCCGCCGATGGGTACGTAGAGAGGAATCCCATGAACGAGTTCGAAGAGCCGCAGATCAGCCGTCGCATCGCGATGGTTGCGCATGACAACAAGAAGGTCGAGCTGTTGGGATGGGCCGAGTTCAACGTGGGCCAGCTCCGTCATCATCAGCTCTTCGCCACCGGAACGACCGGGACGATGCTCCAGTACGAACTTGGTCTGAAGGTGCACTGCTTCCTGTCGGGTCCGCTCGGCGGGGACCAGCAGATCGGTGCCAAGATCGCCGAGGGCGACATCAACATGGTGATCTTCTTCTGGGATCCGCTGGAGCCCCAGCCCCACGACCCGGACGTCAAGGCGCCTGCTTCGCCTCGCTACCTTGTGGAACGTCCCGGTGGCCACCAACCTGGCGACTGCCGACATGATCATCTCGTCGCCGCTGATGACCAGCAGCTATGTGCCGTCCCGTCCGACCATGGACCGGCCGTCAACGGGCGCGGAGTACCTGGCGTCTTCAACTCCCTGACGGTCTGAGTCTCCTCTAGTCGCCGGGGTCCACATACAGGCAGAACGGGTGCCCCGCCGGAACCAGCATCACCCGTACGTCGTCCTGAGGCTGGTGCACGTGCAGCTCGGCTCCGAGCGCGATGGCGTCATGGACTGCCTCCTCGAGGTCAGTCGCACCGATGTCGAGGTGCATCATCATCTGCTGCTTCCCGATCATCGCCGGCCACGTAGGCAGCTCGTACAAGGCTTCTGTCTGAAACGCCAGGTTGGCATGCGCATCCGGGACCCGCATGGTGCACCAGTCCGGCTCGTCGGCCGAAAGCGACCAGCCGAGCAGGTCTCGATAGAAGTAGGCCAGGGCACGGGCGTCAGGAGCATTCAGCACCACACCCACCCAGCCAGTCACCCCTCGTATGCCCGTCATGACAGGCATCCTCACACAGGTGCCGGACGGTCGCCCTGGGCGCAAACAGGGTCGCGCGCAAGCACCTGTGTCACCCAACGGAGATGACCGGCGAGTTGCCGGCATCCACCCACCGACCGGAGTCCGAGTGTTCACCTGCAGGCAAACGCCCTGACACCGCGGGATCACCTGCCGGCGACGGTGGCCCTGCTGTACTGCCTCCATGAAGGTCGCCGTGGTCTCAGAGTCCTTCCTCCCGCACATCAATGGCGTGACCGGTTCGGTGCTCCAGGTGCTGGGGCACCTGAACAGGACCGGTCACGAGGCGATGGTCATTGCCCCGGGGAACCCGCCACCGACCTGCGAGGGGTTCGAGGTGGTGGCCCTGCCCTCCTTCGGCTTCCCCGGCTACCCGCAGGTCCGCGTTCCGTTGGTCGTCACCAGCCGGCTCGTCCGTGAGCTGGCGCGATTCACCCCGGACGTCATCCACCTCGCCTCGCCGTTCGCCCTCGGTGGCCCGGTGATGCGCGCGGCGGCGTCCCTCGACATACCGGTGGTCGCCATCTACCAGACCGACGTGGCCGGCTTCGCGCTGCGCTACGGCCTCACTGCCGCCTCGAACGCGGCCTGGCGGCACATCCGCTCTATCCACGAGCGAGCCCAGATCACCCTGGCACCCTCGCCCACGGCGGCCCGTGATCTCGAGAGGCACGGTGTCCCCCGGGTGCAGGTCTGGCCGCGGGGCGTCGATACGACGGCTTTCTCTCCTGCCCACCGGGACGCGGACCTCCGGGCTCGGCTGGCCCCCGCGGGGGAGGTCCTCGTCGGATTCGTCGGCCGCCTCGCCGCCGAGAAGCAGGTCGAGGATCTGGCCGTGCTGAGCGACCTGCCCGGTGTCCGGCTCGTCATCATCGGTGACGGGCCGGAACGCGAGCGGCTGACCCGGCGACTGCCCGGCGCCCACTTCACCGGGGTGCTCTCGGGCGCGGACCTGTCACGGGCGGTGGCGAGCCTCGACGTCGTCGTCCACCCCGGTCCGTACGAGACGTTCTGCCAGGTCGCGCAGGAGGCGATGGCCAGCGGCCTGCCCGTCGTGGCCGTCGGGGCGGGCGGGCTGCTCGACCTGGTCGACAGCAGCCGGACGGGGTGGCTCTACCCGCCTGGCGACCTGGCGGCACTGCGGACCCGCGTCGCCGACCTGGTCGGCGACAAGTGGAAGCGCAGGGCGATGGGCATGGCGGCTCATGACCTGGTGCGGGGGCGCACCTGGCCGGTCGTCTGCGACCGTCTCCTGCGCCACTATGACCAGGCCGCCAGCACCCTGGTCGTCGGCGGTTAGTGAGTGCGGATCGTCCACGTGGCGAACGCGTACACCCCCCGCAGTGGTGGGATTCGCACCACAGTGCACGCCCTCGGGCACGGCTACCTGGCGGCCGGCCACGAGTTCGTGCTCCTGGTCCCGGGTCCACGAGCACGCGACGAGGTCCTGTCCTGGGGTCGCCGCGTCACCGTGGCCGGGCCCGCGGTCCCCGGGTCGGGCGGATACCGCGTTCTGGCGGACCTGCGGAGGGTGCGCGCCATCCTCGACGCGCTCGAGCCGGACCGCCTTGAGGTGTCCGACCGGCTGACACTGCGCGGGCTGGGCCGCTGGGCCGGGTCGGCAGGGGTGCCGTCGACCGTCATTGCGCACGAGCGGGTGGACGGAATCCTGCGTGCCTTCCTGCCGCTGGGGGTCCGGGGCGCACGGCTGGTGGCCGACCGGCACAACGCGACGACGGTCGGATGCTTCGACCGCGTCGTGACGACCACCCGCTTCGCCGCCCAGGAGTTCGCCCGCATCGGGGTGCCCACCAGCCACGTGCCGCTGGGCGTCGACCTGGAGCAGTTCCGCCCGCCCGCCCGTCCACCCAGAGACGGGGTCCCCCTGCTGGTGCTGTGCAGCAGGCTGTCGCGCGAGAAACGGCCTGACCTTGCCATCGAGGCGCTGCGGGTGCTGAGTCGCGGTGGCTTCCGGGCGCGGCTCGTGGTGGCCGGATCCGGCCCGCTCACCGCTTCGCTGCGACGGCGGGCTCAGGGGCTGCCGGTTGAGCTGGTCGGGCACCTGGGCGATCGCTCGGCGGTCGCCGGCCTGCTGGGGTCCGCGGACGTCGTCCTGGCACCGGGCCCGGTGGAGACGTTTGGCCTGGCAGCGCTGGAGGCCCTGGCCTGTGGCACTCCCATCGTGGCGGCCAGCACGTCGGCGGTGGCCGAGCTCGTGGAGGGGGACGCCGGCCGCAGCGCCCCGCCCGAGCCGGGTGCGCTCGCTGAGGCCATCGCGTCCCTTCTCGCCGTGCCCGAAGTGCGGCGACGGGCAGCGGCCAGGGCCCGGGCGGAGTCGTTCCCCTGGTCGCGCACGACGGACGCGATGCTCGTCCTGCACGGTCTCCACCGGGACCGGGCGATTCCGTCCCCGTACTGAGCCGCGCGGTGATCTCCCGAGGGGCTCGGGGTGAAGGCTGGGTGAACAGTCCTCGGTGAGGGCTGTTCTGGCCACGGCGAGGGCGCTGGGTGGATCACTCTTGACCCATGAGCTACGGCGAGGGACCCGGACCGCTGGCGATCGCACACCGCGGTGGCGCGGCTCTCGCGCAGGAGAACTCACTCGCCGCGTTCGCTCTGGCGTCCGGGCTGGGACTGCGATATCTCGAGACCGACGTCCGGGTGACCAGTGACGGCTACCTGGTCTGCTTCCACGACGAGACGCTCGACCGGGTCACCTCGGCCACCGGTCCGGTCCGGTCGAAGTCCCTTCGGGAGCTACGCGCGCTGCGGATCAACGGGATGGAGCCGATTCCCACGTTCGACGAGGCGCTCGATGCCTTCCCCGACCAGTGCTTCACCGTGGACTCAAAAGACCTGGCCGGGCTGGCGCCCCTGGTGAAGTCCCTGCGGCGCAGGGGAGTCGCTGAACGCGTCTGTATCGCGGGTGCCTGGGACGGGTTGCTTGCCCAGGTTCACCGGGAGGTCCCTGCTGTCACCACAGCGCTGGGCTGGCGCTCGCTGACCACGCTGCTGATGTGCGCCCGGAC
>DASVKO010000141.1:0-3156 GCA_036385355.1 Dermatophilaceae bacterium | reverse complement strand
TTAACGCCCGGGTGGGACGGTGCAACAACGCACCAATTCACCCGGACCCACTCCTCTAGTTCCGCGGGGCGATCGGCGGAACCACGGGGGCCCGCTGACCGCTTGGTGTGACGCTCCGCAGCCCGCTGATGGGGCTGGTCTCGAACGGTTGCACATCGGCGTGGCAGTACGTGCCGGGTGCCGGCAACGATTTGGTGAGCAGATAGGTGTCGATGGCCGAGGTTGCACATTCGGACGTGCCGTATGGGGTGTGAGCCCAGTTGTCGCTGCTGACCAGGCGGCTGTTGGGCAGCAGGGATGCGGCCTTGGCGGCACCCGCGTAGTTGGTGGCCGGGTCCCACTTGCCTGCCGTCGACCAGGATGGGCGACGCTGTGGGGCGGTTGAAGGGGCCACGATAGGCGTCCTTGTCACGCGCGGTCCAGGTCTTGCTCGCACACCCGACCGATGACCCTGCCCACAACCGACCGAAGTACTTGGGGCCTAAGACTCGGGCGGAAATTTCATGCAGGACCGCAGCCCCGTGAGGATGTGCGACCCGTCCAACGCACCCTGGCACCCAGACCTCACGGGCTGTTCACTCTCATCCGTTGACGTGGCGATGACCTTGACGTTGACTTGAGTGTTGGATTTGAGCGACCCGGTGACACCCACAGTGCCCCGGTTGAACTGACCCGCATGATGCTGATTCCCCAGTCTTCGATGCAAGGAGCCTGATCCTGATGACGTGGCGCGCCGTGCTGCCTGCCTGGGCGAGAACCCAGAGTGGTTCTTCCCGATTGGGAACGCCGACCCCGCGTTTCACCAAATCACGGACCACTGACTAATGGATCGGTGAACTAATTACGCAGGAATTTGTTCAAGCCGCCTGGCCTGCACCGACTCGGCGCGGGATCTAGCCCCGACCATTCAGTCGCCTCAAGGCGGAACCCAACGTGACCGCTGGACGGTCCGAATGGAGTTGACATGAGTCCGACCGACGACAGCCCGACCGACGACAGACCGGTGTTCATAGAGTCGAAGTCTCCGGTGCTTCCGGCCAACGCACCCGAAAGGCTGCGCTCCGGCTCGCTGGGCATGGTGGATATCGCCGCCGCGACGATGGCGAACATCGGGCCGGCGATGAGCTTCTTCTTCGGGTTCGCGTTCCTGGCGACGACCGCTGGGGTCGCCTCGCCGCTGACCATCATCGCTGCCGGTATCGCTGTTGCCCTGCTCGGCAACACCCTTGCTCAGTTCTCGCGGGCGCAACCCTCTGCCGGTGGCTTCATCACCTTTGTGGGCAAGTCCTTCGGCCCGACCAGCGCCGTCACCACTGCTTTGCTCGCCGGACTGGGCTACATCATCGCCATGGCCTCGGTCATCGCCGTCTCCGGAGGGTTCCTCGCAATCACGCTCAAGCACTACCTGGGCTGGGGCATCCCGTGGATCGTCTGGACGCTGGTCCTCACCGCAGCCTCGGTGGTCATGATGGTCCGCGGCGTCGCCGTCTCGACCAGGCTGGCCGGACTGTTCTTCGGCTTCGAGATGCTCGTCCTGGTCGTCGTCTCACTGGCGGCCATCATCACCCACCACGCCCACCTGTCGCTCACCCCGTTCGAGCCCAGCCACATCACGGGCGGCTTGAGCGGTCTGGCCGCAGGGTTCCCCCTGGCGATCTACCTGTTCATCGGCTGGGAGAATTCCGCGGCGCTGGCCGAGGAGACCGACAACCCCCGGCGCAACGTGGGTCGCGCCGTCTTCTCCTCGGTGGCCATCATGTCCGTGAGCTACATCCTGTTCGCCTACGCCACCGTGACGGGATTCGGGTACAACGTCGACAAGCTCGGCGCCTCGCAGATCCCGTTCATCGATGTCGCTCAGGGAACGCTGGGCCTCTTCGCGTTCTTCGCCTACCTTGCCGGCCTCACATCCACGCTGGGCTGCCTCATCGCCGGAACGAACTCGCAGGCGCGGTTGGTGTTCAACGCCGGTCGTGAGGGTCTGCTGCCGTCCTTCATGGGCCGGGTCCACCCCGAACGCCGTACCCCCACCAACGCGATCTTCACCTTCATCGCCATCTCACTGTTGATCATCGGCGGGTGGGGAGCCGCCCACATCCTGGGCGGCCACGCCGACTCGATGGACCCCGTGACCTTCTTCGTCGAGGCATCCACGATGGGCACCATCCTGATCCTGCTGGTCTACCTGGCCTCCAACATTGCCCTGCCCTTCTACTACAAGAAGTACAAGCCCGCGGAGTTCAGCTCGATCAAGCACGTCCTGCTCCCCGCACTAGGGGCAGCAGCGATCGTGATACCTCTCTTCTACCTGGCCAAGCCCGGACAACCCGCCCCCTTCAGCTGGTTCCCCTACGCCGCGGTGGTCATCCTGGTCGCCTCGACCATGTACGCCGTCTACCTCACCCGACGCGACCCCACGCTGGGCGACCGGGTGGGATCCATCGTCGCTGACGCTGAGTGATCGAGTCTCTCGTGGGCGGGGGTGGTGCCAATGGATCCACGGCGCCCGCCCCAGACCTCACCGTTGCCGTGTGTCAGCTGGGCCCGCTGCTCGAGGAGGTCGCGACTAACCTGCACAAGGTCGAGGCGCCGTCCTGCTCGCGGTCGGAGCCGGCGTCGAGGTGGTGGGGAAAGCGGCCCCTGCTAGTTAAGGTAGGCGCTCTACCTGTCGTGGTCTCGGACGGAGCGCTGGCACTGCTCGCCGCCCAGGAGGCGGCCGACCTGTCCGCCGAAGCGTCACTGTCCGATGCGACCTGGGACAGCTACCTGGGTCACCGGGCTGACTGGCCGGCATGGTGCACCGAGCCTGGCCTGCGCACTGCCCGCGCTGCCGGAGCAGGTGGCGGCCCACCTGGCCATGCTCGCTGTCGCCCACGACGAGGCCCGCCATTTGCTGCGCAACGCCGACGGCAAACTGCGGCCGGGGCGCACCGAGAACTACGACCGTGCCCGCGGCACCCTCAACCGCCACGGCCTCCACTTCCTCACCGCCTACGTCGCGGGCGTGTGAGCTGCTGACGCTGCGCGTCATAGCCGCGTTTCGGTAACGAGAGAGCGATCGGATGAGTGCTTGCGATGGCCCGGTCGCGACTGCGCGGAGGGCGACAGCGGAGCGGGTGGAGCAGTCCACTCGAGGGCAAGAATTTCCACAATTTA
>DASVKO010000140.1:0-2394 GCA_036385355.1 Dermatophilaceae bacterium | reverse complement strand
CAGACGGCGGCAGGATCGGGGTGTGCGCGACACCGAGTTGTACCGCCATCTGTTGGGACTGGTTGCCCCGTGGGAAGTGAGCCAGGTGGAGTTGTCGGTCGAGGACGGGCGCGTGGATGTGTGGGTGGAACATCCCAAGCGGACCCGGTTCCTGTGCCCGGACTGCGATGTCGAGCTGGCGGTCTATGAGCCACTGCGAGGAGCGGGCATGGCGACATCTGGACTCGTGTGCGTTCTTGACCTTCCTGCATGCCAGTACGGAATTTGTCAAGGCAGATGAGGCCAGTGGGTGTTAGGCGGCTTGTTCGGTCGGGGTTGGTTGGGTCTCAGTTTTGTCGGCTGGTTGGTTGATCCAGGCCGCTTCGGGGATGGTCAGGATTTTGGGATCCTGGGTGGTGCTGAACCGTTCGGGGTTCCTGTCCCTGGCGGTGGCCAGGACGGCCGAGCGCTCGGTGGCTTTGCCGGTGGCGAGGCCGTAGTGGACGTCTGCGGGGGTGTTTAGTCCGATCCCGGTATGGCGATGAACATGGTTGTACCCGTCGACGAAGCTGGCCATGAAGGTCTTCGCGTCGGCCAGGGAGCCGAAGCGTTCGGGGAACACGGGTGCGAACTTCAGCGTCTTGAACCACGATTCCGAGTAGGGGTTGTCGTTGGAGACCCGGGGCCGGGAATGGGACTTGGTGACTTCCAGGTCGGACAGCAACGCGGCGACGGTCTTGCTCGTCATCGACGTGCCCCGGTCGGCGTGGACAACCTTCGGGACGCCGTGGATGCCGAAGATCTCCCGCATCATCTCCACCGCCAGTACCCCGGACTCGTGGGCGTGGACGTAGGCGCCGACGATGTAGCGGGAGTAGATGTCGATCATCACGTAGGCGTCGAAGTACTTGCCCTTGATCGGCCCGGGCAGCTTGGTGATATCCCACGAATAGACCTGGCCTGGACCGGTAGCGACGAGCTCGGGGATCGCCCGCGGCGGGTGGCGGGCCAGCCGGCGGCGTTCCCGGACCTGCCGGTTCGCGGCCAGGACCCGGTACATCGTGGAGATTGAGCACAGGTACACCCCCTCGTCCAGGAGCTGGGCGTAGATCTGGATCGGGGGCAGGTCCACGAACCGCGTACTGTTCACGATCCCCAGGATCCGGGCCCGCTCAGCACAGTCGAGCTTGTTCGCCGGGGCGCCGGCCCGGCCACGGACCGGGATGGGGGGTTTGCGGGTCGCGGTCGCTCGGGGCACCCCGACCAGGTCGGCGGCCGTCCGGGTCGAGACACCCCGGCTGGTCAGGTCGCGGTAGGTGCCCATCAGTGCGTCGTGTGCGGGTTCTCGTCCCGCGAGCTCTTGGTAAGTCCTTCCAAGAGCTCGCGTGCTTTTCCCATGATTTCTAGGGCCACCTCCGTGGTCGCCAGCCGGCGTTCGGCTTTGTCGAGCTGGCGTCGCAGCCGGGCGATCTCGGCCTGCTCAGCGGTCAGCCGGCCGATCTTCTCACCGGGCTTCTTCCCCGCCAGGACCCCGGCGTCACGTTGGCGGCGCCACTCGCACATCAGCGACGAATACAACCCGTTGGCCCGCAAGTAGGCCCCACCGTCTCCCTTCTGCATGGCCGCCTCGTAGGCGGCGATGTGTTCAAGCTTCTGCGCCGAGGAGAACGACCTCCTGGCGGTCGGACCCCCCGAACGAGGTCCCGGTTTGGTCATGCGAGCATCCTCGCGCAACCCGGTCAAAGACGAACTGGACATGATGATGGATTCCTGACTCGCCCTACATCAAACGGCGGATTTGCTCTGAACCACTGGCCTCACCCGAGCCTGACACGTAGGGGTCGGCGGACAGTTGGTCCCTGGCGCGGACCATTGCCGACCTGGCTTCGAGCTCAACCGATGTGGTGAACCTGTCGTTGGGTTGTCTGACCGACGACAACCAGCCGCCACTGGTGCTGACGGCCGCCCTGGCCGCCCTCGGGCCGGGGACCGTCGCTGTCGCTGCGGCGGGCAACAACGGGGCAACCGCCGACGGGCAATCTCCCAGACCGGAGTGGCCGGCTGCCCTTGACACCGTCATCACGGTCGGAGCCCTGGACGACAGCAACCACCCCGCCCCGTTCAGCCCCGAGGCGCCATGGGTGGACGTTGTCGCCCCCGGGGTTGAGGTGGTCAGTACGGCGGTTCCCCGGCACAGGGGAGGGGCTCTGTTCGCTGCGTGGAGCGGCACCTCATTTGCCTCAGCCGCCGTCAGCGGTGCCATCGCGGCCCGGGTCGTGCCCGGCGCCGACCCACACGACGCCTGGATATCTTTGAGCGAGCATGCGCCGCGAGACCAACATGACCGCCCCATTGTCGCCCTGGGACCGCTGGGGACCGATGGTCGTGGCCGCCGGGCGACAGTCAAGCCATGAG
>DASVKO010000139.1:0-6139 GCA_036385355.1 Dermatophilaceae bacterium | reverse complement strand
ACCGGCACCATCACCCTGGGCAACCGGCAGGCATCGGAGTTCATCGCGGTCGCCGGCATCGACGTCGGCGAGCTCGCCGACGCCGCGCAGCTGTCCAGCCTGGCCGACGAGACCCCCGAGGGGCGCTCCATCGTCGTCCTGGCCAAGACGGCCTACGGCCTGCGCGAACGCCGACCCGGCGAGCTCGACAACGCGACCTTCGTGGGGTTCACCGCCCAGACGCGCATGAGCGGGGTCGACATCGACACCGGACACGAGATCCGCAAGGGCGCGGCCGCCGCCGTCATGAAGTGGGTCCGCGACAACGGCGGGCACCCCAGCGACGAGGTCGGCTCGATCGTGGACGGCATCTCCACCGGGGGCGGCACCCCGCTGGTGGTCGCCGAGTGGCTAGATGGTCAGCCGGCGCGCTGCCTGGGGGTGATCAGCCTCAAGGACGTCGTCAAGGAGGGGATGCGCGAGCGCTTCGAGGAGATGCGCCGGATGGGCATCCGCACCGTCATGATCACCGGAGACAACCCGCAGACCGCCAAAGCCATCGCCGACGAGGCCGGCGTCGACGACTTCCTCGCCGAGGCCACACCCGAGCAGAAGATGGCCCTCATCAAGGGCGAGCAGGAGGGCGGGCGCCTCGTCGCGATGACCGGCGACGGCACCAACGACGCACCAGCGCTGGCGCAGGCCGACGTCGGGGTGGCCATGAACACCGGGACCTCGGCCGCCAAGGAAGCCGGCAACATGGTCGACCTGGACTCCAACCCGACCAAGCTCATCGAGATCGTCCAGATCGGCAAGCAGCTACTCATCACCCGCGGCTCACTGACGACGTTCTCCATCGCGAACGACATCGCCAAGTACTTCGCGATCATCCCGGCAATGTTCGCCAGCGTGTTCGTCGGCCTGGGCAGGCTCAACATCATGCACCTGGCCTCACCGGAGTCCGCGATCCTGTCGGCGGTCATCTTCAACGCGCTCATCATCATCGGGCTCATCCCCCTGGCGCTGCGCGGAGTCCGGTACAAGCCCTCCTCGGCCGCGCAGATGCTGCGCCGCAACCTGCTCATCTACGGCCTCGGCGGCATCATCAGCCCCTTCATCGGGATCAAGCTCATCGACCTGCTGGTGTCCCAGATCCCCGGCATCCACTAGAAACGGCAGACACACACCATGGCAAACCGACCCACCCAGACGCTGCGCCAGTACGGCGCCGCGCTGCGGACACTGCTCCTGCTCACCCTCATCCTCGGCCTGGCCTACCCCCTGGCCATGACCGGCCTCGCCCAGGTCGCCTTCGGCAACAACGCCAACGGCTCCCTCGTCGTGCACAACGGCAAGACCATCGGTTCCGACCTCATCGGTCAGGGATTCACCCAACCCGTCCTGAAGAACGGCCAGCCGACCAAGGACGCCGACGGCAACCCCGTCGTCGAAGCGAACCCCAAGTACTTCCAGAGCCGACCCTCAGCGGCCGGCCTGGGATACGACCCCACCTCCAGCAGCGCCTCCAACCTCGGCCCCGAGAACAAGGACCTGATCGCCTCCATCAAAGATCGCCGAGCCACCGCCGCCAAACTCGACGGCATCGCCCCGGCACAGGTCGCCCCCGACGCGCTGCTGGCCAGCGGGTCCGGCCTGGACCCCCACATCAGCCCCGCCTACGCCCAGGAACAGATCCCGCGAATCGCCCGGGAACGCGGCCTGAGCCAGGCACAGGTTCAGAGGTTGGTCAACGAGAACACCCAGGGACGCACCCTCGGATTCCTCGGCGAGCCACGAGTCAACGTCCTCAACCTCAACATCGCCCTGGATGCCCTTAGGCGCTGAGTCACCGAGCACACGGTCTGTGCGTCGCACCGGCTGAGGACGGGTAAGGAGGAGCCATGGCACGCGGACGCGGACTACTGCGGGTCTACCTCGGTGCCGCGCCCGGAGTTGGCAAGACCGTGGCCATGCTCGACGAGGGCCAGCGTCGGGCCGGGCGCGGCACAGACGTCGTCGTTGGCTTCGTTGAGACCCACGGCCGCAAGCACACCGCCGACCTGCTCGACGGGTTGGAGGCGGTGCCATTGCAGGAGGTCGAGTATCGCGGCGCGACGTTCAAGGAGATGGATGTCCATGCGATCCTGGCACGCTGGCCCGCAGTGGCCCTGGTCGACGAGCTAGCCCATACCAACGTGCCCGGCGCCGGCAACGAGAAACGCTGGCAGGACATCCAGGTGCTGCTGGCCGCGGGCATCGACGTCATCTCCACGGTCAACATCCAGCATCTGGAGTCACTGAACGATGTGGTCGAGAAGATCACCGGAGTACCGCAGCAGGAACGGGTTCCAGATGCGGTGGTCCGGGCCGCCGAACAAGTCGAGCTGGTTGACATGGCCCCGGAGGCGCTACGTCGCCGCATGGCGCACGGCCACATCTACGCCGCGGAGAAGATCGACGCGGCGCTGGGGAACTACTTCCGGGTCGGCAATCTCACCGCGCTACGAGAGCTCGCGCTGCTGTGGACCGCTGACAAGGTCGACGAGGCGCTGCAGCTGTACCGGGAGCAGAACGATATCGAGGCGACCTGGGAGGCCCGCGAACGCGTCGTCGTCGCGCTGACTGGTGGGCCCGAAGGCGAGACGCTGATCCGGCGGGCGGCCCGTGTGGCGGCCCGGTCCGCTGGCGGGGACCTGCTCGCGGTGCACGTCACCGTCTCCGACGGTCTCACCGGCTCCAGCCCGGCCAACCTGGCCGCGCAGCGGAAGCTGGTCGACACCCTGGGCGGCACCTACCACCAGATCATCGGCGACGACATCCCCCAGGCATTGCTCGAGTTCGCCCGGGCCGAGAACGCCACCCAGCTGGTGCTGGGAGGCAGCCGACGATCCCGGCTGGCCGCGCTGGGCGGACCGGGCATCGGTTCCGAAATCATCCGGGGCTGCGGGGACATCGACGTCCACCTGGTCACCCATGCACAGATGGGCAGGGGCCGTGGGCTGCCGCGGCCGCACGGCAGCCTCACCCTCCAGCGCCGGCTGCAGGGCTATGGGCTCGGACTGCTGCTGCCGCCCCTGCTCACCCTGCTTCTGGTGACTCAGCGGCAGCACCTGAACCTGGTCAGCGACGTGCTGGTGTTCCTGTTGCTGGTCGTGGTCGTGGCCCTTGTCGGCGGGTTCCTGCCGGCCATGGTGGCCGTCGTCGAGGGCTCACTGCTCCTGAACTACTACTTCACGCCGCCACTGCACACCTTTACCATCAGCGAGAGCAACAACGTCCTGGCTCTGGGCGTCTTCATCGTGGTCGCCGCGCTGGTCAGCACGGTCGTGGACCTGGCCGCACGACGCACCCGGCAGGCCGCGCGCGCCACAGCTGAGGCGGAGATGCTCGGGACGCTGGCCGGCAGCGTTCTACGCGGCGAGACGGCGCTGCCGGCCCTGCTGGAGCGGGTGCGCGAGGCGCTCGCGCTGGACTCCGTCACGCTGCTGGAGCGGAGCGCCCAGTCGCCACAGGGGCGCGGGGCGGCGTCCCGCGGACCCACGGACGAGTGGACTGTCGTGGCGAGTGCGGGCGGTGATCCGTGTGAGCGTCCGCAGGATGCAGACACCCAGGTCCCGGCTGGCGATAACCTCATGTTGGGACTGCGCGGGCGGTCGTTGCGGGCCGAGGACCAGCGGGTCGTCGGTGCCTTCGCCGCCCAGGCCGCAGTGATTCTGGAACGGCACCGGCTCAGCGAGGCGGCGGCCGCAGCCGGTCCCATCGCCGAGGGCGACCGGATGCGGGTCGCGCTGCTCGCGGCTGTCGGGCACGACCTGCGCACCCCCCTCGCGTCTGCGAAAGCCGCCGTGACCAGCCTGCGCAGCAACGACATCCAATGGTCCCCCAAGGACCACGCCGAGCTGCTGCTGACCGCCGACGAGTCCCTGGACCGGCTCATCCGGCTAGTGGGGAACCTGTTGGACATGAGCCGGCTTCAGGCCGGCGCCCTTTCGGTGGTGCGCCGGCCGGTGGCCCTTGACGAAGTGGTGCCGCTGGCGCTGGACGACCTCGGCGTTGCCGGGCTCCGCATCGTTGTCGATGTGCCCGACGACCTCCCCGTCGTGCTCGCCGACCCGGGCCTGCTCGAGCGGGTCATCGCCAACCTGGTCGGCAACGCCGTCCGATACTCCCCGCCGGGCTCTGCGCCGCTGCTGACCGGCAGCAGCCTCGGCCAGCGGGTGGAGCTTCGGGTAATCGACCGAGGCCCAGGTATCCCATCGCCCTACCTCGAGCGGGTCTTCGCCCCGTTCCAGCGCCTCGGTGACACCGACAACACCACCGGCATCGGCCTCGGGCTCGCGCTATCGCGCGGGCTGACCGAAGCCATGGGCGGCACGCTCACCCCGGAGGAGACCCCCGGCGGTGGCCTGACCATGGTTGTTTCGCTTCCTGCCGCCCCTGCCGGGGCGGACCCCTCCACGCTGGCCCAGCCCGGCTTGCGCGAGCGGGATCAGCAGGAACCACGATCGGCAAGCGGCCAGGACAACACATGATGCGCGTCCTGGTGGTCGACGACGAGCCGCAGATCCTACGGGCGCTGACGATCAACCTGAGAGCCCGACATTACGACGTGATCACCGCCGCCACCGGGGCCGATGCGTTGGCGTCCGCCACGGCGCACCCACCCGACCTGGTCATCCTCGACCTCGGTCTACCCGACCTGGACGGCGTCGATGTCGTGCGCGGGCTACGCGGATGGTGCACCGCGCCCATCATCATCCTCTCCGGGCGCACCGACAGCGCCGACAAGGTCGACGCGCTGGACGCCGGCGCCGATGACTACCTCACCAAACCGTTCGGGGTCGACGAACTCATGGCCCGGCTGCGGGCCGTGTCGCGACGCGCGACGCCGGCCGACGACAACCCGATCGTGACATTCGGGCCAGCCACCGTTGACCTGGCCGCCCGGCGCGTGACGCTCTCCGCTGGCGCCTCCCGCCTTGAGGTGCCGCTTACGCCAACCGAGTGGCACCTGCTCGAGGTCATGGTCCGGCATCCCGGCAAACTCATCAGCCAGCGGCAACTGCTCACCGAGGTGTGGGGGCCCGGCTACGAAACCGCCAGTGGAAACCTGAGGCTGTACATGGCTCAGCTGCGCCGCAAGCTCGAAGCAGACCCGGGACGCCCCCGCCACCTGCTCACCGAACCCGGCATGGGCTACCGGTTCCAGCCCGACGAGCAACACCAGAGCAGCTCGTGACTCCTAACGTCGGCGGCGCGCGGCGGTGGCCGTGGTCCTCGGTTCGGGCAATGGTTGGATGGTGCAATGGAGCCAAAGTGGATGATGCGCCACCGACCAGCACTCATTGCGGCTGCCGCCATTGCGCCACTGCTGTGCTGTTCGGTGCTCGCGTTCCTGCGGGAGGGCGTCACTACCGCCACGGCCGTGCTGGTGCTGGTCCTCATCGTCGTCGCGGCGGCTGCCACGGGCGACAGGTTCGCGGGGATGGTCGCGGCACTGTCATCTGGCGCGGGGTTCGACGTATTCCTGACCGAGCCGTACGGGCAATTCGCCATCAAAGATCGCAACGACATTGAAGTCACCCTGCTTCTGGTGCTGGTCGGGATCGCGGTCACCGAAATTGCCTTGTGGGGTCGTCGCCAAGAGGCCCGCGCCAGCCGCCGAGCGGGCTACCTCGACGGGGTGCTCGGAACCTCAAAGATTATTGCCCTTCGGCAGGCGTCGTCGGACGATCTGATCGACCTTGTTGCCTCTCAGATCGTCCATGTCCTGGACATTGACGAATGCCGGTTCGTCCTGGGCGCCGGGCCAGGCCCGCAGGATGCCAGCCTTGACCACAATGGTGACGTGACTCGGCGCGGATATCGCATGAACGTCGAGCGCGACGGTCTGCCAACGGATGAGCAGATCGGGATCGTCGTCCGACAGGGCAATATTCTTCACGGTCAGTTCCTGCTCACAGCCGCGACTCGCGTCATCCGCCCGTCGGTCGAACAACTCAGGGTAGCCGTACTGCTCGCCGACCAGGTCGGCGCGGCGCTCACACACGCCGACTGACCGGCACCCGACCTACGGCAAGCACTCCGCGCCCGAAAGGCACCTAGCGAGCCGGCCAACAATGGATCCCTGCTACATCAAGGCAGAGCGGCAGGATACCCA
>DASVKO010000138.1:0-13238 GCA_036385355.1 Dermatophilaceae bacterium | reverse complement strand
CTGACCGCGCCGATGCGCGACACCCCGAGATGGATGACGACCCACTCGATCCAGTTCGGCACCTGGAACGAGACGACGTCCCCGGGGGTGATCCCGAGCTCGAGCAGACCGGCCGCGAAACGGTCCACCTCGGCCCTCAGCCCGGCGAAGGTGACCTGCCTTCGCGAGTCGACGTACGCCACCTTGTCGGGGGTGCGCGCCGCGGCGTCGTCGAGGTGGTCGGTGATGGTCCGGTCGGTCCAGTAGCCCTGCTGCGTATACGCATCGATGAGCTCGGGCGTGAGGATGGTTTCGAAGGCCATGAGGGAGTTCTCCAATCAGCTCATCGTGAGTCCGCCGCTGACGCTGACGGTCTGTCCGGTGATGTAGTTGGCCTCGTCCGAGGCGAAGAAGCAGACGGCGTTGGCGACGTCCTGGGGGGTGCCGAGCCGACGGAACGGGATCGCGCGGGTGAGGCCCTCGCGCAGCTTGTCACTGTCGCCGCCCATCGACGCGAACAGCGCGGTGTCGGTCGGGCCGGGGCAGACGACGTTGACGTTGACCTGGTGACGGGCCACCTCCCGGGCCGCGGCCTTGGAGAACGCGATGACCGCCCCCTTGGCCCCGGAGTACACGGCCTCGCCCGACGAGCCGACGCGGCCGGCATCCGAGCCCAGGTTCACGACCGACCCGCTGCCCTGCGCGGACATGATCGGCAGCACCGCCTTGCACGTGTTGAGCACGCCGACGTAGTTGATGCCGATGACCCGGTCCCACAGGTCGGGCTCGGAGTCCACGAAGGGCACGGACCTGTCCCAGCCGGCGTTGTTGACGAGCACGTCGATGCGGCCGAACCGGCTCTGCACGTCGGCCACCACGGCCGCGACCCCGGCGTTGTCGGTCACGTCGACCTGGTACGAGACGGCACCTCTGCCGATCTCGGCGGCGGCTGCTGCGGCCGACTCGCCGTTGACGTCGGTCACGACGACGGTTGCTCCTTCGGAGGCCAGCTTCTCGGCGATGGCACGGCCGATGCCGGCTCCGGCGCCGGTCACCAGGGAGATCTTGTTCTCGAGACGCATCAGGGGTCCTTTCGGTCAGAGCGGGAAAGACTCGGTCAGGGGGCGGAGGGTCGCGTACTGCGGGACGGTGGTCACGGGGCGAACGCGCGGCCCAGCAGCGCGCGGGAGATGACGAGCTTGGAGACCTGCTCGGTGCCGTCACCGATCTCCAGGCCGATGACGTCACGCAGGCGCTGCCCCATCGGGCTCTCCGACGCGTAGCCGAGGTGGCCGAACGTCAGCAGGCAGCGGTGGATGACCTCGGCGGAGAGCTTGGGTGCCCAGAACTTGGCCATCGCGGCCTCGGCGCTGTGCTCGAGGCCGTTGTCCTTCTTCCACAGCGCCTCGAGGCACACGAGGCGGGCACCGCGCATGTGCGTGGCGCACTCCGCGAGCGGGAAGGCCACCCCCTGGAAGGTGCCGATCGGCTTGCCGAAGGTGACCCGGTCGCGGGCCCACTGCAGGGTCTCGTCCAGGGCGGCCTGGGCGGTGCCGAGGCAGCAGAGGCCGATGATGGCCCGCGAGTAGTCGAAGCCCTGCATGACCGAGACGAAGCCGTCACCGATCTCGCCGACCAGCTCGTCGCGGGTCACCCGCACCCCGTCGAAGTGGAGCGACGACCGCCCGTTGGACCGCCCGCCGAAGTCGTCGAACCCGGCCCGGGTGACCCGCTCGTCATCCAGGCTGACGTAGAAGGCGCTGACCCCGCGGGCACCCGGCCCGCCGGTGCGGGCGAGCACCAGGCAGGCGTTCGCGTACAGCCCGAGGGTGATCGACGTCTTCTCGCCGTGGAGCAGCCAGCCGTCGCCGTCCTCGACGGCCTTGAGCTCCAGGGTCGCGGCGTCGGTGCCGTGACCCGGCTCGGTGATGGCTATGCACGGGATCGAGGTGCCGTCGGCGATGCCGGGCAGCCAGCGGGCCTGCTGCTGCGGGGTGCCGTTGCGCACCAGCACATCGCTGATCAGGGCGGTGACGATGATGATGTATGACGCGTTGAAGTCGGCCCTGCCGACCTCCTCGGCGGCGATGCCGGCAAGCAGGGCACTGGCGCCCTGGCCGCCGAACTCGTCGGGGATCCGCAGACCGGTCAGGCCCATGCCGGCCAGGCTGGGGACGAGGTCGGGGCGCATCCGGCCCGCCTTGTCGTCGCTCTGGTAGTAGGGGGCGAGGTTCTTGGTGGCGAACCGCCGCAGCTCCTGCCGGTAGTCCTCGATGTCGGGGTCGAGCGCGAAGTCCATGTCGGCCTCTCAGTGCCAGTTGGCGTGCTGGTTGAACTCGGGGGTGCGCTTCTCGGCGAAGGCCGCAGCGCCCTCGAGCCCCTCGGGCGAGGCGGTGAACAGGTCGAGGGCCGACATCGCGAGGTTCGAGAGGCCGGCCTGGTGGTCGGTGTCGGCGTTGAACGACTGCTTGAGGAAGCGGATGGCGGTGGGGCTCTTGTCGGCGATCTCGGCCGCCCAGGACTTCGCCTCGGCGAGCAGCCGGTCGGCCGGGACGACCTTGTTGACCAGGCCCATCTCCCTGGCCTCGGCGGCGTCGTACAGCCGGCACCAGAACCACATCTCGCGGGCCTTCTTCTCCCCGATGACCCGGGCGAGGTAGGCAGAGCCGAAGCCGGCGTCGAACGAGCCGACCTTCGGACCGGCCTGGCCGAAGCGGGCGGTCTCGCTGGCGATGGAGACGTCGCAGAGCACGTGCAGCACGTGGCCGCCGCCGACGGCGATGCCATTCACCGCGGCGATGACGGGCTTGGGGATGTCGCGGATCAGCTTGTGCAGGTTGCCGATCTCGAACATGCCGCTCTCGCTCGGGCCGTAGTCGCCGGTCTCGGCGCGCTGCTTGACGTCCCCCCCCGTGCAGAACGCCTTGTCTCCCGCCCCGGTGAGGATGACGGCCTGCACGTGCCGGTCGGCCCACGCGAGCCGGAAGGCTTTGATGAGCTCATCGATCGTGCGGGCACGGAACGCGTTGTAGCGCTGCGGGCGGTTGATCGTGATGACTGCTGTCGTGTCCTCGACGGTGTACTCGACGTCTTCGAACTGACTCACAGGAACCCACTTTCTGTTCGGCAGGGAGAGAGCGTTCCGCAGAGGGAGTGCTCCGCCGGAAACTCGTTCTGAATGACTATTCATTGAATGAGGCTTCACTGAATGATGATTCACCGCTACGATGTTGTCAAGAGCACCGACAGGGGGATGTTCCGACACGGGGATGTTCCGACAGGAGGATTCGATGCAGACCACGGCGAGAACGGAAGAGGCGGTCGGGCCGGTCGAGCCGGGCCGGGCCGCAGCGGGGATGCCGGGGGGCCCGAGAGGCACCCGCGGACCAGCGAAGCAGGAACGCATCGAGCGACGCCGCCGCGAGGTGCGCGAGGCGGCCACCCGCATCATGATCGCCACCGGGTACCACGGGATGTCGATGCAGGCCGTCGCCGATGAGGCCCAGATGAGCGTGGGGCTGATCTACAGCTACTTCGGAGGCAAGGAGGAGCTGCTCCAGTCGGTCATCGTCGACATCCTCGACGAGTTCCGCGTGCGGGTTCCGGCGTCGATGGCCACAGCGGGCAGCGACCCGGTGGATCGGCTGCGTCAGGGGTTCCAGACCTTCTGCACCATCATCGACGAGAAGCGTGAGGGTGCCCTGCTGGCCTACCGCGAGAGCCAGACCCTGCCCGAGTCCGGCCAGCGCGAGATCATCCGCCTCGAGCTCGAGACGACCGAGCCGTTCCGGCAGGCGGTGGAGGACGGCATCGCCAGCGGGGTGTTCCGGCCGGTGGACGCCGAGCTGGTCACCCACAACCTCAAGATGGCAGCCCACGGGTGGGCCCTGAAGCACTGGCACCTCGCACCCCGGATGACACTGCAGGAGTATGTCGACCGCCAGCTCGAGCTCGCCCTGGCAGCGATGTACCCGACCCCGCGCTGACAGTCAGGTCCACCAGCCCGGACAACCGGCCCGGGAGACGGCAGGAGCCCCGGGGAGTCGACATCCCCGGGGCTCCTGCGTTCGTCAGTGCGGCCCTACTCCGCCAGCGCGAAACCGCTTGTCCACGAGGTCTTGTTGCCGGCTGCGAGAGTCAGCTGAAGGAAACCGAGGGCCTCGAGCTCATGGGCTCGCTTGAGGGAGCCGGCGTCGACCGCGCGCAGCCCGCCCGCCTCGATGACCGCGGCGAGGGATGCCTTGGCATCGGCGTCATCGCCGGCGATCAGCACGGCGGTGCTCTCGGCGCCGACGGTGCCGCTGGCCAGGGTGGCCGCGAACGTGGTGTTGAACGCCTTCAGCACCGATGAGCCCGGGAGGGCTTCGGCGATCACAGCAGCAGCGGAACTGCCGGCCGGGACGACCAGGGAGTCGAAGGTGGCGAAGTCGAGGGGGTTGGTGATGTCGACGACCACCTTGCCGTCGAGCCCATCGGCGTACTGGCCGAGCACTTCGGCGACCGCCGGGTAGGGCAGCGCCAGGATGACGATGTCGCCGGTGATCGGCTCGCCGACCACACCGTGGGAAGCGGCCGGGATCGCGGCGGAGGCCTTCTGGGGGTCCTTGGTCAGCACCTGGACGGAGCTGCCGCCCTTGGCGACGACGCCGGCGATCGCCGCGCCCATGTTTCCTGCTCCGATGATCGTGACAGCGCTCACAGCATTCTCCTGATGGTTGGTGGGGATTCTACGTTTTTTGTTGTTGCTACAAGTAATCTAGCAGGTAATGGTTGTAGCGTCAACTAGTTGATAGAGTGGACCCATGACCGATGACCGCTGGCTCACCGCGGACCAGATGAGCGCGTGGACGAAGCTGATCGCGGTCGTGGAGCTGCTCCCTGGCACCCTTGAGACGCAGCTGCGACGCGACGCCGACCTCAGCCACTTCGAGTACTTCACGATGGCGATGCTGTCCGAAGCCACTGAGCACAGGTTGAGGATGACCGTGCTGGCCACCCTGACCAACTCGACCCTTGCCCGCCTGTCCCACGTGGTGTCGCGCCTGGAGAAGAAGGCCTTCGTCCATCGCGAGCCCTGTCCCGACGACCGGCGGGCGACCAACGTGACCCTGACCCCGCACGGATGGGCGAAGGTCGTCGCCACTGCCCCGGGCCACGTGGCCACCGTGATTCAGACCGTGATCGACCCGCTGACCCCCGCGGACCTGGCCGACCTTGACCGCATCATGGGCCGCATCCTCGGCACGCTCGACCCATCCCACGACCTGCGATTCACCAACCCGGAACAGCGAACAGCCTGACCCTGCCCGGCCGGGAAGGGGACAGGGTCCGCGGCGACGTCAGCCTCTGGTGGTCGCGTGGTGGCGCGTCTCCTCGACTCCGTCGATGGCTGCGCCTGCTCCACCGAACTCGTCGGCTATCTCGCCGGCGACCTCGCTCGGCTCGCCGTGCTCGCTGGCCGGGTGACCGTCCTCGTCGAGGCCGGCGTCTGCCCGGGCCAGCAGCTGGTGTGCCGTGGACAGCACGGCGACCGCGGCAACCACGGCGACCGCCGCGATAGCGAACGGCACGTGCAGGTTGAACCGCTCCACGAGCTTGCCGGCCGCGAACGGGGCCAGTCCGCCGCCGAGGAACCGGACGAACCCGTACGCCGCGGAGGCGACCGGCCGCTCGACCGGGGACACCATCATCACGGCCTGGGTGGTCAGCGTGTTGTTGATGCCGATGAAGATCCCGGCGGTGATCACGGCAGCCACCAGGACGGTGCGGTTGTTGACGAAGACCGAGATGACCGCGAGGTCGGCGGCGAAGAACAGGAGTGCGGCATACAGCGACCGGGCGGTGCCGAACCGTTGATGGAGCCACGGCGCCCCGACGACGGAGAAGAACGCGACGAGCAGCCCCCAGCCGAAGAAGACGAAGCCGAGTTGGACGGCCGACAGCTCCATGGGGAACGGCGCGTAGCCGAGCATCGTGAAGAAGCCCCAGTTGTAGAGCAGTGCCGTAATGCTCAGGGTGAGCAGGCCGCGGTGGGTGAGCGCCCTCAGCGGTGCCGACAACGAGGTGCGGCGGGTGGGCAGTGGCGTGGGATCGAGCAGGACGACGGTGGCGACCAGGGCGACGGCCATCAGGGCGGCCACGCCGAAGAACGGGCCGCGCCAGCTGATGCTTCCCAGGGTTCCGCCGAGCAGTGGTCCCACCGCGATGCCCAGGCCCAGCGCCGCCTCATAGAGGACGATGGCGCCGCCGAAGCCGCCGGAGGCCGAGGCGACGATGACCGCCAGCGACGTGGCGATGAACAGCGCGTTGCCCAGGCCCCAGCCGGCCCGGAAGCCGACGATGCCGTTGATCGAGCCGGACGTCCCGGCCAGCGCGGAGAACACGACGATGATCGCCAGGCCGGTGACCAGGGTGCGCTTGGCGCCGAGCCGGCTCGACACCCAGTTCGTCACCAGCATCGCGAATGCCGTCACGACCAGGTAGCTGGTGAACAGGAGCGTCACCTGGCTCGGGGTGGCCTTCAGCTGGGTACGCAGCGACGGCAGGATCGGGTCCACCAGGCCGATGCCCATGAAGGAGATGACGCAGGCGAAGGCGACCGCATAGACGGCCTTCGGCTGGGCGAAGAGGCTGGGCCGGCCGCTGCCGGGGCTGGTACCGGTGGTGCCGGTAGTGCTGATAGTGCTGGTAGTGCTGGTGCTCATCGGCTCTCCCTGACGTCTGGTGTGTGCTGGTCGCCGAGGTCGGCGTGGTCGATGAGGCGCCGCAGCACCGGGATCGCGGCCCCGAGGCGGGCGAGCTCGTCCGGGTCGAGCAGGTCCAGCAGATCGTCCATCGCCTCCGCCCGCCCGGCACGCCGTCCCTGGATGAGCGCGCGCCCCTCGGCTGTCAGCTCGACGAGCACGACCCGGCCATCGGTGGGATCGGCGCCGCGGAGAACCAGCCCGGCGCGGTGGAGGCGGCTGACCAGGCCGGTCATCGCCGGCTGGCTCACCGCCTCGAGCTCGGCCAGTGCGGTCAGCCGCAGGGGCCCCGAGCGCAGCAGCAGACCCAGGGTGGAGGCGGCGGTCAGGCTGACGCCCGCTGAGGGGATCAGGCGACGCCACAGATGGAAGAACGCATCGAGCGTCTCGGCCATCTCGGTCGCGGAGACGGGGCTGGTCGCGTTGGTCGATCTCATCTGAGCATTTATATCGTGACCTTATGTATATTGCCAAATCCCTGAGACGAACGTCTTCCCGGGCAGGAACGTATGGTTGCTGACACCTCAGCCACGTGCCGCTGGCGCCCACGCGTCAGGGATGGAGCGCCGATCGCGATGAGCAATGCCGAGACCGCTCCCCTGGAGCAGCGCTGCGCCGGCCCGGCCGCGCAGGTGGACGATCCGGGGCGACCCACGGTGCAGGTCCTGTCCCCACGCGAGGTCCCGCTGGGCGGACCGCGCGCGATGACCGTACGCCGCACGCTGCCGCAGCGCGCGCTCGCTCATCGGCGCCTGGTGTTTCGCTGACCACTACGGCCCGGACGACGTGGCCGACACCGGCGGAATGGACGTCGCGCCACACCCGCATACCGGGTTGCAGACCGTGAGCTGGCTGTTCGCCGGCGAGGTCGAGCACCGAGACAGCCACGGTGTGCACGCTGTCATCCGGCCGGGCGAGCTCAACCTGATGACCGGCGGACACGGCATCTGCCATTCAGAAGTCTCGACCTCAGGGACCACGACCCTGCACGGCGTACAGCTGTGGGTGGCCCTGCCGGAAGAGCACCGGGCCGCGGGTCGCGACTTCCAGCACTTCGTGCCCGCACCGGTCGGGCTCGACGGCCCGAGCATCCGGGTGTTCCTCGGCAGCCTGGCCGGAGCGACCTCTCCCGTGACGACTTTCACGCCGCTGCTGGGTGCAGAGATCAGCCTCGATCCCGGCGCCGGGGTGAGTCTGGACGTCGACCCCGGGCTCGAGCACGGCGTTCTCGTCGACACCGGCGCGGTCACCCTGGGGGAAGCCACGCTGGGCCCCTCGGACCTCGGCTATCTGGGCGTCGGCCTCTCGCAGCTGACCCTGACCAACGCGACCGGCGAGACCACCCGGTTGATCCTTCTTGGCGGCAGGCCGTTCGGCGAGGAGATCATCATGTGGTGGAACTTCGTCGGCCGCACCCACGATGAGATCGTGCACTTCCGGCAGGCCTGGCAGAGCGGGTCGGAACAGTTCGGCCGGGTCGAGGGCTACGAAGGCATCCCCGCGCGGTTGCCGGCCCCAGCGCTCCCCGGCGTCCGGATGAGACCCCGGCAGAACCCGCCGCCCATCAACCTCAGCTGACCGACGACGCCGGGTCCGGACCCGGGCTGGCTGGTCCGTAGAGTCCTGGCCCGGCGATGTCCAGGTCTTCCAGGAACGGCCTCGCCGCCTGGTAGCCACCCTCGATGAGCATGGCCGTGTGGTCGAACTCCAGCGGTGAGATGCGATGGATGGCAGGACCGGGGAGATAGACCACCGGCACCCGGAGAGCGGCCAGGGGCGCCTCCAGCGCCGACTGCACCCGCATCGTCACCATGGCCGCGAACAGCAACGCCTCGGCGAGCGTCGCGGGCGGCGAGGGAACCCGGCCGGGGAAGGCGGCGTCCAGGACGACGAGCGACTTCGCCCCCATGGCGAGGGCCTGGGTGACCGGGACGTTGGCCACCACTCCTCCGTCGTAGAGCTCCCTGCTGCCCACGGTCACCGGGGGGAAGATCCCGGGGATCGCCGTGCTGGCCAGCAGGGCCTGGAGCAGATCTCCCGCTCGGAGCACGTGCGGGGTGGCGGTGGCGACGTCAGTGGTCACCGCGCCAAAGGGCAGGGCCAGGTCGGCGAAGGTGGCCTCTGTGTGGAGGTAGGTGTTGACGACCGCCTGCACACCGGTGTTGGGAAACAGGTGCGTACGCCCGCGCTGCAGCGTTCGGACCTGCGCCAGCGGCCCGCCGGGGAACACCATCTGCCGGGTGATCCTTGGCCAGATGTATCTCAGACGCCTGGCCGCACTCCGCGAATCCGTCGCGACAACCGCCCCGTTGAGGGAGCCGACCGACGTGCCGACCACCAGGTCGGGGAAGATCTCCCGCTCGGTGAGCGCCTGCAGCATCCCCACCTGGACCGCGCCCAGGCTGCCGCCACCGCCCAGCACGAAGCAGACGGGTCGTGGTAGCGAGGACACCCTCACAGCCTGCCCGACGGAGGCCGCGCAGGATCCCGGACCGTCCCCTGGCCAACAGCCGCGAAAGCTGACGGGAAGACGTCCCGATAGGACCGCCACCGTCCGGCGGGGGTCTCAACGCTTTCTGCCGCCAGCATGGCCGCACCGATCGCCCTGGTGAAGCAGTCACCTGCCGCATCAAGCAAGGCATGGAATGCCAGCGGATCCGGCGATTCCCGGTCCCCTGTCGCCAGGGTGAAGACCGTGTCGCCGTCGAACATCGTGTGGACCGGGCGGATTCCGCGCGCCATGCCATCGTGGGCGATGCCCGACACCTTGGCGCACTGCGCCTTGGTCAGGGTGGCGTCAGTGGCCACCACACCGATGGTGGTGGCCAGGGCGTGTCGCACACCGTCCGGGCCAGCCGCCGCATCGGCGGCGGCCCGCGCTGCCGCGACCTCGTCGACATCGGGGACGAGGAGTCCGGTGAACTCTCCCGGAAGGCCAAACCGGGCGGCGTACAGCTCACCGGTGGCCGGGTCAACGCAAGAGCCAAACGAGTTCACCACGACCAGGGCGGCCACCGTCGTGCCATCTGCCAGCACCACGCTGGCCGAGCCGACCCCGCCCCTGAGCCCCCCTGACGTGGCGCCCGTGCCGGCCCCCACCGACCCCATCGGCACCGGTCCCGCCTGGCTGGAGAGCGCTGCGTCATAGGCCTCCGCGCCCATCGGTGCTCCGGGGTGCCTGGCAAAGTCACCACCGCGCCCAAGGTCGAAGATGACAGCACCGGGCACGATGGGAACGACCTCGCCGGGCCCGCCCATCGGGTAGCCGACCCCGGCTTCGAAGAGCCGTTCCATCACGCCGTCAGCCGACGCAAGCCCGAAGGCACTCCCGCCCGACAGCGTGATCGCGTGAACCCTCTCGACCAGGTTGCGCGGGTCCAGGACATCGGTCTCACGGGTGCCCGGTCCACCACCACGGACATCAACCCCCGCGACGGCGCCGCTCCGGGGAGCCAGGACCACGGTCGTGCCGGACAGCCAGCCGTCCGAGCGACGGTCGGCATGCCCCACCCGGATGCCGGCCACGTCGGTCAGGCTGTTGCCCGGGCCGTTCCGCAAGCCGGGGACCGGGACGCCTGCTCCACCGCTGTCGCGCATTGATGGAGAGTATCTCGCGGGAAAGCTGTCGAGGGAGGCCGGCCGCCCGGGCCGGTAGGGTGAGGGTTCGACGAGACCGAGGGACACGCCGTAACCCGCCAGCACGGCATGACCACGAAAGGCCGCAGTCTTGCTGCGGCCGTGCTCGGCGTGCTGGTCCTGGCGTGCCTGTTCGTCAGCCCCGCTGCCGCGTCGGCCCGGGCTGGCGCGTCGCCGGCGGCCACCGCGTCACCGGCCCGCGGTGTCGCCCCGCTGGGCATCGGACAGCGCGAGTCACGCGACCACCCCCGGACGCTGCCACGGCGCGGCGCCCCGGAGCACTCACCGCTGGCCCGTGCCAGCGAGCGCGCAGGAACCGCCGGGCAGGGTCCGACGCTGTTCGCCGCTGTCCTCGGCGGGCCCCTTCTCCTGACGCCGCTGGCTGCCGGCTTCCTCGCCGCCCCCCGCTTCACTGTTTCATTGTGAACACAGGCATTTGCCACGAACGTGGACATTCGCGCTGGCGACTGCCCGGCGTGTCGCCACTTCGAGGGGCACATGATCCCTGACTTCATGCGGGACCCCTGTTTGGCCATCTCGTTGGGCCCACAATCCACTCTCGGCCAGGCGCGCCAGGCTCCGCACAGGGCTCGCCATCAACCGCGGGAGGCAGCGTTCCTAAGTCGAAGCCCTGACTGTGCCGTTTGCCGATCCCGTTGCGGACACCTGGCCGCCGGCGCGTTCCTGCGTGACACGGCGCGAAATGCGGCATAGCGGACGTTCGGAGTTGGGCGATGTGGGCCCGATCAGTCGAGGTCGAACGCGGCCCGGATCGCCTCCGCGAGTGCGGTTTCCTGTCCGGTCAACAAGAAGCCCAACTGGCGTCCAAGCGCACTCACAGGCACCGTGACGATGTTGTCGCAGCTGACAACGCTGTCGTGATCGAGCCCGTTGGCCGGACCTACCGGCACCTCCGTGGACAAGCCACGGATGGTGCTGGTGATGGGCGCGACAGTGACCCGGCTGAGGTGGGGGCGCACGACCTCACGGGTGAGAATCAGCACCGGTCGCGTCTTGTCCAGGCGCGCAGAATGAATGGGTCGCATCAGTCGAGGTCGTCCATCGACGTAGCGGCCGCGTACTTGGCGAGCCTGTCCAGGTCGGTGTCCGTGCCGGCGAGAGCGAGGATCACCGCGTCTCGTTCAGCGACCTTGCGACGACGCTCCCTTTCGAGGGCTCGAGACACTACAGCGGCACGGCTCGTGGCATCGCCATGGCTGATCAGGTCGTCGACGAAGGCGACCAGGTCATCGGGCAGGCGGATGGCGATCTGTGTGCTCATACCAAAACGATACCATAATGGGATGCACACGCCTTGCGGCATGACCGGATGCGAAATGTGGCATCCTCAGCCCCGTGAGTGGCTTTCTGGAACGGGCGTAGGGAGCGGCGGGAGAGAGCCCGCCTACTCCGGCGGCTGGGCGAATGTCCCGAGTGTCGTCATCCGTGGTCTGAGCATCCCGGCACTGGGAATGACCGCAACGGCATGTGCGGCGAGTGCGCCTACGAGTTCGAGCACGACCAGCGGGAGTTGTCTGCGCCGGGATGCCGTCTGCTCTGTCCGGCTCTCGACTAACAGCACTCGTCGCGACAGTGCGTTAAGTCTGGTCGAACTGCCGGTACTGTCCGTGACGAGCATGACGTCACAGCAACCATGGAGTCGCGATGGCCGGGCATGAGTTCACAGTTCGCGAGGCCGAGGAGCCCTACCCGGGAGGCGACCGACGGGGCACTGTCCTCATGCTCCCGGGTCGTGCCTACTCGTGCGACATGTCGTTGTTGGCGTGGACGACGCGAGCTCTGCAATCCACTGGATGGACGGTGCTACAGGCCGAGTGGAACCTGTCCGCCATCCCCGCTGAGCCGCGCGCATTCATCCAGGGCGTCGCCCAGCAACTGGATGAGATGAAGCGTCCCGCAGAGCCTGTCCTCATCGTGGCAAAGTCCCTGGGGACACTGGCCGCTCATTGGGGGGCTGAGAAGGGGTACCCGGCTGTCTGGCTCACGCCCGTCGTCAAGGCGGCTGGCCGGTACCCGCTGCCGGGCCACAGCGATGCGCTGTCAAGACGGATCCGCGAGGATCCGACTCACAATCTGGTTGTCGGGGGAACCGCGGACATCTTGTGGCAGACAGGATTCCGCGGCACCGGACAGGTCCTGGAGATCGAAGGGGCCGACCACGGCCTGGAGGTCGCCGACTGGCGCACGTCAGTTCAACAGCACGAGGCCGTCGCGTCTGCCGTGGTCCACTTCGCTTCCGGAGTTGCTGGGTAGCGCACGCTCAAGCAGTTTCGTACTTCACTCTCGGCGGCATGTCGGGACGTCCCCGTCAAGGGCTTTGGAGTTGTCAGGAGATCCGCACTGGGTCCGGCGCTCATGTGCCGATGGTGAGCAGTTCACAGGCTTGGTCGCGAGCGTTGGCGGTGCAGAGCCGATACGTACCTCTCGGCGCGATGTTCGGGACCATCACATAAACAGGACCCGGCCCCACGGTGCCGACGTCAGGCCATCCGCGACCCTCACTGTCCTCGACGCTCCACCACTGTGGGGCGGGGCTGCCGGATCCGCGCCCGGAAGTCAGGTAGTACCGCACCGCCCAGCTCTCCCCGTTCCAGGCAGCAAGTGAGAACGCGACACCTCGCACGTAGTTCGTGGGGAAGCGCAGTGCGATCCTCTGCCCTGGTGAGGCGGCGGCAGGGGCAATCGTCATGCTCCCGCGCCACTTCGCGTCGAGTGTCGGGCTCATCTTCGTACCGACCGTGTCTGGGCGATCAGCGCCAGTGACGCTTCCCCCGCTGACGGAAGCGTCTGGCCCACACGAGGTGAGCAGCAACAGCGATGCCAACGCCACGCATACCTTCAGCATCGGGCAATCCCCCT
>DASVKO010000137.1:0-3849 GCA_036385355.1 Dermatophilaceae bacterium | reverse complement strand
ACGAGCAGCCGCGCCCCGGGGATCTCGCGCGCGATCGCCTCGCCGTTGCCGACGGGGAAGAACAGGTCGCGGCGGCCGTGGACGACGAGCGTAGGGACCTCGATCTCGGGCAGGCGCTCGCGCCAGCGGGGTGTGCAGTCGAGTTTGGAGAACACCGTGCCCAGCTGGTTGGCCATCTGGACCGGGGGTGCGGTGCCGGGCGTGCGGTCCCAGACGCGCGCGGCGATCGCGCGCGCGGCGATGGGGTCGTCGCCGAGGATCTCCGCGCCGGCGGCGGCGAACTCCGCCACCGCCTCGCGGTCGGTCCAGTCGGGCATCGGATGCGCGAACAGCCGGCTCATCGTCGCCTGGTCATGGTCGGGGAGGTCGTCGTCGGGCGGGCCGGGCGCGACCGAGCGGGTGCCGGCCAGGGTGAGCGCTGAGAACGCGGCCGGATGGTCGAGCGCGGCCACCTGAGCGACCATCCCGCCGACGCCGATCCCCGCCAGGTGCGCGGGCCCGCTGCAGAGCGCGTCGGCAAGGGCCGCCGCGTCGGCGGCGAGGTCGCGCAGGGTGTAGGCGGGCACCTCCGGGTCCGCCGTCGTCGACTCGCCGCTATCGCGCAGGTCGTAGCGCACCACGCGGCGCCCGCCGACGGCGAGGCGCTCGCAGAGCGCGTCGGGCCAGGAGAGCATCGTCGTCCCGCCCGCAAGGAGGACGAGCGGTGCCTCATCATCGCCGAAGGACTCGATGCCCAGGGCGACCTCATTGGCGTTGACGGTGGTCATCGGATCACCGGCATCCGCAGGTGGGTCACCCGCTCGCTCGGGACGCACACCTCAGGATCACCCAGCGGGACGTCCTCGATCGCCAGGCCGGGGAAGAAGGCGCGGCCGCCGCCCATGACGACCGGCACCAGGTCGATCGCCACGACGTCGAGCAGCCCGAGCTGCAGGCACTGGGCAGCGATCGTCCCGGCGGTGACCGCGACGGTCCTGGGGCCCGCGATCTCCTGGGCGCGGGCGAGGGCCGCCGCCACACCGTCGGTCACGAACTCGAAGGGCGCGTCCGGGTGGTTGCGCACCCACTCCGTCGGCACCCGGTGGGTGACCACGACGACCGGTGCGTCCATCGAAGTGTGGCGCCCGCCCCAGCCGTCGACGAAGTCGAACAGCGTCCGGCCACAGACGATCGCGCCCAGACCCGCGGTCCACTCCTGCCAATAGGCAGCGCTGGCCGGCGTGAGGTGGAAGGTCAGGCCGGACGTGGCGGTCGTAATCTCCACATCACCGGCCTCGTACCAGTCGAACTGCGGTCCGATGCTGTTGTCCGCCTTGGCGATGTAGCCGTCCAGCGACATCGACGCCTGCGCGACCACTGTTCCCATGACGTTCCCCTCGTCGGCTCGAAGTCGGTCGGCTCACGAGGGGTCAGACGACCGTCGGGCGCAGAACTCATCGACTCGGGCCCACCACCCGACGATCAACCTCGCGAACCCACCGGGTGACGACTCTCTCGGTGTCGATCGTCGTGCAGCGAGGCCAAGGGGTCCGTCCCGGTAACCGCCCCTCTACTGGGTCATGATCGCCCGGCGTGAGCTGACTGCCTGGCGAGCGTGGTGAAGATCAGTCGACCAGGTCCCAGATGTACCGCGCGGGGCCTCCGCGTAAGCGCTACTCGCCGAGCCGGTTGCCGTCCACGGTGACCGTCACCTTGTCCTGGTAGAAGCTGACGTGGTCGGCGGCCGGGAGTCCTTCGGGCAGCGGGTGCGGGAGGCTCCAGGCCGCGTCCGGCATCTGTTGGTCCCCGATCTGGACGTGCCAGTGCTGCCCGTCGCCTTTGTACGGGCACTCGGACACGGTGTCGCTGAGCTCGAGCAGCCCGGGGCGGACACCGCCCAGGGTAGGTAGCCCGCGCAGGAACGCGCGCACCCGACGCGGGTAAGGCTCGGCGTACGCCGCCGTAGCCGGCAGCTCTCCGGCGGAGAACAGACCCGCGCGGTGGGGGGAGAACGGGCCGGGACCGAAGGTCAGCGACACGCAATCACCGCCCTGTCGGGAGGAGGTGACGGCAGTCGTGGTCGGTTGCCGCCCGCGTAGCCCGCGGGTCACCACGACGCCACGTCGGTCGGCTGCTCGCCCTGCCCGGGGGCGGCGGGGCGTCCCGGGGCGATCTGCTCCCAGACCCCCAGCGCGGAGGTGCCGGGTGGCGGCATGTGCACCTGGGGTGCCGGAGTGCCGTGCTCGGTGATGCCGTGGTCGAAACCGCCGGGGACCAGGGTGTTGTAGACCCGGCCGACGGTGGAGCCGCAGCGGAAGGAGTGCCGGGTACCCGGTGGGATGTAGACGTAGGTGCCGGGTGGGGCGGGAATTTCCTGGTCGTCGTCGCCGAGGGTGAAGACCAGGTCGCTCCTCGGCGTCGTCGTGTACGTGCGGCGGGGCGACGACGCCTTGGGGGAACAGCTCGTCGAATGTGGTCGACCGGCCCTGCGTAGTGTCGCTGGTGGCCGGCAGCCGCCAGTAGGTGCCGAAGTTCCAGTAGGCCGGTGAGTCACCGGGTGAGTACGCGTAGCCGGTTCGCAGACCGCTGGCTGGGGGATTGGTCATGGTCGGCTCCATCTCGGTCTCAGGGGCGGGAGGCTGACTGCTTCACCCGCTTGGAAGGTTGCCGGGTGATGTCGGGTAGCGGTTGTTCTGCAGATCGTTTCGGCCGGTCGGGCCAGGGTGAGTGTGGGCAGCCGGTAGGCGCTCCTCGGAGCGGTCGCGACGTCGCCCGCCGCGCTGGCCCGTGGTCTGCGGTGCCGGTCAGGCCGGCGTGCGGGCCCGGTGGGCCTGGACGAGGTAGTCGCGCAGGCCGGTCGGGCGGGCATCGGGGTAGCGGTCGTTGTCGGTGGTCGGGAACGGCGGGACGGTGAGCATGGACAGGAAGTACCACTGCGGGACGACGGACCAGGGGTCCGGCGCGTCGGCGGTGATGCGCCGCAGATCCTCGGCGCTGCCCAGCACGTTGCGGGTCAGGGGCTTGCCGGTGATCCGCTCGGTCTCGGCGATGATCTCGTTGAAGGTGGTCTCGGCGCCGGACAGGTAGCGCACGCCGGAGACGTCGGCGGGGTCGGTGGCGAGCCGGGCGGTGAACCGTGCGGTGTCCTCGACGGTGGTGAGGTTGAAGCGTTCGTCGCCGCTGCCCCACACCATCGCGGTGGCCTTGTCCAGGTCGATTATCCCGGCGGTGTTCGGGTCGAGCATCATGTCCATAAACCCGCCGTTGAGCACGTGCACCACCTGCAGCGGCAGGGCGTCGATGGCGCGGTCGGCACCCCGGCGCATGGCGAACTGCGGCGCCCCTTCGGGCGCGGCGAACAGGTCGATTGCGAAGTCCGACGGTACGAAGCGCCGGACGCCGTTGCGCACCGCTGACTCCGCGAGCGCGATTTGACCGTCGACGATGACGGCCGGTGCGCCTTGCAGGGCGGAGACGACCACGTCCACGCCCGCGGTCGCCCGATCGAGCGAGGCGGGGTCCGTCACGTCGCCGGTGACGACCACCGCTCCCTTCGCGACCAGCGTCTCCAGTGCCCGCGCCTTGGTCGCGTCCTCCGCACCGGAGGGGCGAAGCAGCAGCCGTACGGCGACGTCGGGTTGGTCGAGCAGGCGGGCGGCGATCCGGTTCCCGAGCATGCTCGCGCCGGACCGCTTGGCGACGGCGTCCATCGTCAGCCGCTCGAACCCCTGGGCTGGTCCGCGGGGCGGTGGGCTGACAAGCCGGCCAGGAAGATCGACTTCTGGCGCCGGGCGATCCGGTCCCAGTTCTCGGCGGTGGGCAGGGGCTGGGCGAGCATCGCGCCGTGGACGACGACGTCGGCGGTGGTGG
>DASVKO010000136.1:0-7236 GCA_036385355.1 Dermatophilaceae bacterium | reverse complement strand
CTTCACCACCCCCACCAGCTGAGCAACCCCCCGAGGACCCAGCACGCTGTAGTAACACGACCCCAACCCAGCAGAACTGCGTTTGCGCTGCTCAGCGCCCATATTCAGGCGATCGTGTGCCTATCATCTGCGGAAGTCCGGTCCGAGGCCTGGGATTTCTTCGGAGAGGCGAACGGGGTGCCCAGCCTCGGCGCGATGCGAGACGTGATCGGTCGCTACCGGACGCGCCGGCTTGAACCGCTGGAGGATCCGGACATCGGATGCATCCTGCTTCGTGATGTCTTCTTTGTCGACGACCTTGGCAGCGCCGCACCTCCGCCTGACTTGGCATCGAACATCGTGTCCGGGAAGTCGTACGACCTGACTCCGGGTTCCTATCTTGAGCACGTTCTCGAGTCGCTCCTCCTGCATTCGCAGGCACCCACGTTGGTGCCAGGCCCGGTCTTCGGGGACCCACGTCTGGTAGCGCCACGGTTGGGGCAGCAGGCGTTCAAGGCAGTCGTCCTGACCGCCTATCAGCGAAGGTGCGCAATCACTGGAGCCAAGATCCAGCCGACGCTTCAGGCTGCGCACATTCGCCCAGTCTCACGCGAAGGACAGAACCGAGTCGACAACGGTCTCTTGCTGCGATCGGACATTCACACGCTGTTTGACCGTGGCTACCTCGGAGTTGACCCCAGGCGACGACTCAGGGTGAGTCCTCGTCTGAGGTCAGACTTTGGGAATGGCGCGGAGTTCTACGCGCGGGAGGGGCAATCGCTTGCTGTCATGCCAACTCGGATCGCAGATCGTCCCAGCGCTGAGTTCCTTGAGTGGCAAATGGATTCCGTCTTCCTCTCGAAGTGATGCGGTCCGCGGAACCCTGGGGTCGATGGGTCTGGCGTCGCTCCGCCATCAGGCAGGGAGCGGCTGGCCCTTGAAGACTTCCCTGCCGTGCCAGGCGACATGTGGGACTGCGGGAAGGTCCGTCCCGCGTCGGGGTTGCAGGGGACGACCGTGCAGGTCGTAGATGCGTTTGGCTGCCTCGGTTCGGGCGGAGAAGACGCCCGAGACGAGGATCCGATACTCCTCGTCCAGACCGAGCGCGCCACGGTCAAACAGCTTTGGTGCAGGGAACACAGGGCCATGCCGTTGTCCAGGTCGTCGGGTCCGCCGAGGTTGAACCACCTGACGTGGGCCGCTTCGAGCCCCACCGAGGACGAACCGAGCTGGCCGTCATATCCGCAGAAGGCGCACTGGCGATCCCAGGCTTCGAGGATCGCGCGTGGCCACGACGACGATCGCTGGCGCTTGCCAGGCTCCGGTGCGTGCGCTGATCCGATGGCGAACACCTGGTCGGGGTCCAGGCCCACGGCGATGAGCACGTCCGGGGCCACCGTCCTGGGGAACTGGGCGTCGACCAGCAACCTGGCCGCCTCCTCGATCCGACCAGGTCGAGACAGCGCCCTCTCGAGGCATGCTTCCAGGCGGCCGGTGATCGGAGCTGCGTCCAGCGGGCCCACGTTGTCCATCGGCACATCGCGGGAGAGGGTCCACACGCCGTCGGTCCGGAGGCGAGTGAACGGGTAGGCCGCAGACTGACGGCGACTCGTTCCGGTCGCGGGCCCGAACTCCGCAATCAGGTCGGCCAGCCGCTCCTCGGCGACCGACCACGGCAGCTCACTACTGCCAGTCTCGGCCAGGCGGCCCAACGCCATCAGCACCGGCAGAGGTTTGTGGGGCACCCGCTGGCCATCGTGCTGGTACTGCCTGAGCGCCGACACCCGCTCGACCAGCCCTCAAGCCCCTCAACGTTCGTCATGCGCTGACTCTTCCACGGCGGGCACCACGTGGCCGGTTCAACTCTCAGCGGTCCGTCGGGTCGTCCAGGTTGGGGACCAGGCGCTGCGGTGCATGACGCAACGGGGCGACGCCATCCAGGCTCTTGGGGGATCTGTGGTGAACAGGCCAAACGAGCGACCCGTCCAGCGGGGTAGGCCTTGGCTAGGCCTGCTCCTCACCCTCGACTTCCTCCGGCGCGTGCGACGCTGCGGCGGCTGTTTCACGGGCCAGGAAGGCGCCGAGCTCTCCGATGGTGGTCATCAGCGGTGCCGGGAACACGACCGTCGTGTTCTTGTCGACGCCAAGCTCAACGAGGGTCTGCAGGTTGCGCAGCTGCAAGGCCAGCGGGTGCTCCATCATGATGTCCGATGCCTCGCCCAGCGCGGCCGCGGCCAGGTGCTCGCCCTCGGCGTTGATGATCTTGGCCCGCTTCTCCCGCTCGGCCTCGGCCTGCCGCGCCATCGCCCGCTTCATGCTCTCGGGCAGCTGGATGTCCTTCAGCTCGACCAGGGTGACCTCGACGCCCCAGGCGGCCGTGGTGGCATCGAGGTTCTCGCGGATATCGATGTTGATGCGGTCGGTCTCGGCCAGGATCTCGTCCAGGGTGTGCTGGCCGACCACCTTGCGCAGCGTGGTCTGGGCTATCTGGTCGATGGCAGCCCGGACGTCCTCAATAGCGATCACCGACTTCACTGCGTCGACCACCCGGTAATAGGCAACCGCTGACACATCCACGCTTACGTTGTCGCGGGTGATGATGCCCTGCGACTGGATGGGCAGGGTGACGATGCGCAACGAGATCCGATACAGCACGTCGACCAGGGGGATGATGATCCGCAGTCCTGGCTCTCGGGTCCCTCGCAGCTGTCCCAGCCGGAACAGCACGCCCTTCTCGTACTGCTTGACGATCTTGATCGCCAGCCCCAGGACGATGAGAACCAGAAGCAGGACGATCAGAACGACGCCCCAGGTGCTCACGGGAGTTCTCGTCTCGCTCTGTGGGGGAGGCTTTCGCCCTTCTGGAGGCCAGCCGAACTCACCATGACGTTCCCCTCTCGAGCGGTCCAGGGAGGAGTCCGACGGAGGCCTCCTGACCCGTCCTTCACCACGCTACTCCCTGCAACGGATCAGCACCCTGTAGCCGATCTGTCGACGGGAGGAGCGAGCAGACGGCGTAGCCGACCAGAAGGAAAAGAGGGCAAAGCCGACCCGGGTCTCTGGAGGGCTTCCGGGGTTAGCCTTTGGTTCTAGGGACTGGCTGGCGCCGCCAGTTTCGAGTTGGTTGACGGCTCGAAGGGGTACGAGATGTCTCCGAACAGGACGAGGTTCGAGCACCTGCTGGAGGCTGTCCCGGATGCTCTGGTGGGGATGGACCAGCAGGGCGTGATCCGGTTTGTCAATCGCCGGACGGAGTCGCTCTTCGGTTATGACCGCGCCCAGCTGATTGGTCAGCCCATCGAGACTCTGGTGCCCGAGACTCTCCGGCAGATCTACACCGAGCACCAGCAGAGGTATTTCGCTGACCCCAGGACTCGCTCCACCGGAGTTGACCAGGATTTGAGCGGACGACATCGGGATGGCACCGAGTTCCCGATCAACGTCAGCTTGTCTCACATTGAGACCGGGGACGTACTGCTGGTGATCACCGCGGTGCGCGACGTGACCCGGCGGACGGAGGCAGTCCAGGCCGCCCAGCACCTGGCGTCGATCGTCGAGAGCTCGGATGATGCCATCGTCAGTCGCTCGCTGGCCGGGACGATCACGAGCTGGAACCCGGCCGCCGAGCGGATGTACGGCTATGCCAGCGCGGAGATGATCGGCAAACCCGACAAGATCATGACTCTCAAGGATCGCGCGGGCGAGGTCGAAGCCGTCCTGGACCAGATCAGGGCTGGTCGTCATGTCGATCACCTCGAGACCAAACGGGTCCGAAAGGACGGAACGGTGTTCCCGGTCTCGCTGGCCGTCTCAGCGCTCCGCGACGTTGACGGCACCGTCGTTGGCACCTCAGTGATCCACCGCGACCTCACCGAGCAGAAGGGGGCACTGGCGTCCGCCCAGCGCATGGCGGCGATCGTCGAGTACTCCGACCAGGCGATCATCGGCAGGACGCTGGACGGCATCATCACAAGCTGGAACCCGGCCGCTGAGAGGATGTTTGGCTACTCCGGCGAGGAGATCGTCGGCCAGCCCATCGACCTCCTGAGTCCCGACGATCGAGGAGGCGAGACCATCTCCATCCTGGCGAAGATCAGCGCCGGCCGGCCTGTGCGTGACTTCGAGACCGAGCGGGTCCGCAAGGACGGGACGGTGTTCCCGGTCTCGCTGACCATCTCACCGATTCGGGACGAGAGCGGTGTGGTCGTCAGCGCCTCCGTGATCTGCCGTGACCAGAGCGCGGCGTCGCGTGCAGCTCAGTACGCCCGGGGACTCATCGAGGTGAACCCGGACCCGCTTGGGCTGATCAGCCTCGATGGCACCGTCCTCGACCTCAATGAGGCCACGGTCAAGGCCATCGGCGTCCCCCGTCACGAGCTGATCGGGACCGATTTCTCCCAGTACTGGACAGACCCCGGCAAGGCGAGGGAGGGTGTCCTGCTGACCCTTGCAGAGGGGTCGGTCACTGACCTCCCGCTGACTGTGCGCAACCGGGACGGAACCCTGATGGACGCTCTGTGCAACGCCAGGCTCTTCCGCGATATCAGCGGGGAGGTGCTCGGCGTGCTTCTCGCCGCCCGCGACGTGACCGAGCAGAAGAAGGCGCTGGCGGCCGCCCAGCGGATGGCCTCGATTGTCGAGTTCTCCCAGGATGCCATCATCGGCAGCACCCTGGACGGCATCATCACGAGCTGGAACCCGGCCGCCGAGAGGATGTTCGGCTTTTCCAGCGGGGAGATGGTTGGCAAGTCCGTCGACCTCACGATGCCCCAGGATCGAGTGGGCGAAGCCCATGACGTTGCGGCCAGGGTCAGCGCCGGTGAGCCCGTCGAGGAGCTCGACACCGTCCGGATCCGACAGGATGGAACGGAGTTCCCGGTCTCGCTCACCGTCTCGCCGATCCGCGATGGTGACGGCGCGGTCGTCGGCGCCTCCGTGATCTGCCGGGACGTGACTGACGTGAAGCGTGCTGCTCAGTACGCCCGTGGCCTGATCGAGGCGGACCCGGATCCGCTGGGGATGATCAGCCCCGATGGCACGATCACAGACGTCAACGAGGCAACGGTCAGGGCAACCGGCGTCCCGCGCGACGAGCTCATCGGGACCGACTTCTCGCAGTACTTCGCCGACCCCGACACGGCGGCGAAGGGCGTTCAGTGGGCGTTCGAACATGGTTCACTGACCGACGGGGTGCTGACAGCGAGGCACCGGGACGGCACCCTGCGCGACTTCCTCTGCAACGCCACCGTCTACCGCGACATCAACGGGGACGTGCTCGGCGTGCTCACCGCTGCCCGCGACGTGACCAAACAGAGGCAGGCACAGAGGGTCATGGCCGAGCAGCAGGCCAGAGAGCTGGACAGACTGAAGGAGCTCGAGCAGTTCCGGCAGCTGACCCTCGGACGTGAGCTCAAGATGATCGAGCTCAAGAAGGAGATCGAGTATCTCAGACAGTTCGGCCCCGCCGACGGAGCCGAGCCCGAAAACCAGGACTAACCCGCCTGGCGGGTCAGCAGGCGGTGACGTTGACCGCCAGCCCGCCCTCGCTGGTCTCCTTGTACTTCGTCATCATGTCCCGGCCGGTCTGGCGCATGGTCTCGATCACCGTGTCCAGGGACACCAGGTGAAGGCCGTCGCCGTGCAGGGCGAGGCGGGCCGCTGACACAGCCGTGGACGAGGCAATGGCATTTCGTTCGATGCAGGGCACCTGCACGAGTCCGCCGACCGGGTCGCAGGTGAGGCCGAGGTGGTGTTCCATGGCGATCTCGGCCGCGTTCTCGACCTGTCCTGGCGTGCCGCCCAGCGCGGCACAGAGGGCGCCGGAGGCCATCGCGCAGGCGGTGCCGACCTCGGCCTGGCAACCGCCCTCTGCTCCGGAGATCGATGCGTTCGCCTTGACCAGAGATCCGATCGCGACGGCGGTGAGCAGGTAGCGACGGATGCCCGCGAGATCGGCTCCGGGAACGAACCGCAGGTAGTAGTGGCCGACCGCGGGGATGATTCCTGCTGCGCCGTTGGTGGGCGCGGTGACGACCCGGCCGCCGGCTGCGTTCTCCTCGTTGACTGCCAGCGCGAACGCGTGCAGCCACTCGGTTGCCGTGTCGCGCTCGCGCACGGGGAGGCGGTCCAGCTTCTCCAGGGTCTTGCGGACGGCCGAGGCCCGGCGCGGCACGTCCAGGCCGCCGGGCAGCGTGCCCTCGCCATACAGCCCGGCCTCGACGCACTCGTGCATGGCGTCCCAGATGGCATCGAGCCCGGCGTCGAGCTCTTCGGGGCTGTGGATCGCCTCCTCGTTGACCCGGGCGACCTCGCAGATGTCGAGCCCGTGCTCGTCACACAGAGCGAGCAGCTCCGCGCTGGACGAGTACTCCAGCGGCTGCGGCGCGGTCGGCGGAGCAACGAACAGGTCGCCGTCCTGACGGATGAAGCCGCCGCCGATCGAGAAGTACGTCTCCTCCAGGAGAGGGAACACGTCCGTCCCGCCCCACGCGGAGAGGGTGAGGGCATTGGGATGGCCGGCCAGGCGGGTGCGCGGCACGAAGCTGACGTCGCTCCTGCTGACCGGGATCTCGTGGCTGCCCGCCAGGCGCAGGGTCGCTCCCTCGGCGAGGTCCGTCCAGGCGTCGCGCACGTCAGCCGGGTTGCAGGTCTCGGGTCGGAAGCCGGCGAGACCGGCCAGGATGGCGTCCGGCGTGCCGTGGCCGAGGCCCGTGGCGCCCAGGGAGCCGTAGAGGGAACAGCTGATGCGGGTGACGTCGGTCAGCCTGCCCGTTGAGGTCAGGTGGTCGGCGAACGCGAGGGCTGCCCGCATGGGTCCGACGGTGTGCGAGCTGGAGGGGCCGATCCCGATGGAGAAGAGGTCGAGGGCCGAGAAGTAGGCCATCGGGCGAGCCAGCAGTGGCTCTTCGCCGAGGCCGGCCGCCGGGGTCCCGGAAGCGGTGGTTCCGGTAGCGGTGGTCCCGGTAGCGGTGGCTCCGGGGACCTCACTGATCCGTGCAGACATGGGGCGTGTTCCTGACTAGCGCCCGATGAGGGTGGAGGGCGTGTGTCAAAGGTAACAAACGTCTCAGGGCAGGTACTGCTCGACGATCCGCGTGACGCCGCCGCCTCGCACTGTCAGCCAGAAGACGCCCATCTTCAGGTCCTTGAACTGTCCCAGCCTGGTCAGGGTCACCGGCACGCTCTTCGTGGCGTCGCCGGTCATCGGCGCACTCAGGACGTTCACCGTGATCGGCGCCCCGGACGCGACGGGAAGGG